>JACVCK010000072.1 GCA_016742055.1 Phycisphaerales bacterium | reverse complement strand
CGCCCCCACGGCCCCGGTGCCGGCGAAGGCGGGCACGGCGGCGGTTCCGGCAAGCAGCGCGGCGACCCAGTGACGCATCGGAAGTCTCCCTGTTCTTGCAGACAAGACTAGCGGGGCCGCGCGCAAATGCTAGGGGCGGATTGTTGTTGTCCGAACAGTGACATGGAAGGCAGAATCGGGGGGTTTCGGCAGGGAGGTATGCTGCGCACCATCACCAACAATTTCGCCGCCCTCACGGTGGCGGGGGTGGCGCTCGCCTGGGTCTTACCGGCGGGCTTCACCTGGATGACCGACGGGAGCATCCGCGTCGCGGGCCAGCCGCTGCTCTCGCTGGCTCTAGGCGCGATCATGCTGGCGATGGGCCTGACGCTGACCTTCGACGATTACCGCGCCCTCGCCCGCATGCCGCGCGCCTTGCTGGCGGGGGTGGGGCTGCAGTTCGCGGTGATGCCGCTCGCGGGCTTCCTGATCGCCCGGGTGCTGGCGCTGGAGCCGGGGCTGGCGGTGGGCCTGATCCTCGTCGCCTGCTGCCCGGGCGGGACGGCTTCGAACATCGTCGCCTACATCGCCCGCGGCCACGTGGCGCTGTCGGTGGCGATCCTTGCCGGGGGCATGGTCGCGTACCTGTTCGCTTTCTGCCGCAACGTGGTGGACCGGCCCCGGCGGATGCTGTGGCTGGCGGCGGCGATCGTGGCGACGACGGGCCTGGCGTGCGTGGGGGCGGTGTTCAACGCGGAGTACACGACGCTGCTGGCGTCGGCGCCGACGGTGTTCCTGGCGGCGTCGCTGGTGATCGCGTTCGATCGGCGCGTGGCGATGGCGATCGCGAGCATCCAGGCGGTGCTGATCGCCGTGGCGCTGCAGCAGGGCCCGTGGCTGGTGATCATCTCCATCACGGGCGCCGCGTCCGCCGTGTGGTGGCTGAACAACGTTCGTTCGCGGAACGTGGCGCTGTGGGCGGCGCTGTGGACGGGTCTGGGCATGGGCGTGGCGGGTCTGGCGGGGGGCCTTGTGTCCAAGCCGATGGCGCCGGGCGTGTGGAACGACATCCTGCTCGACGCGTCGCAGGCGGCGATCGGCGGGCTTGTGGTCGGCTTCGTGGTGCTGCTGCTGCCGCTGATCGAGGCGGCGTTCGACGTGGTGACGCCGATGCGCCTGATCGAACTCCGCGACCCCAAGCAGCCCCTGCTGCGCGAGATGGCCCAGCGCGCCCCCGGCTCGTACACCCACTCGATCTCCGTGGCCTCGATCGCCGAAGCGGCGGCCGACGCCATCGGCGCCAACGGCCTGCACGTCTACGCCGGCGCGCTCTACCACGACATCGGGAAGATGAACAAGCCCGAGTACTTCGTGGAGAACCAGGCCGGCGGCATCAACCCGCACGAGAAACTCAGCCCCGCGATGTCGCTGCTGGTGATCGTCGGGCACGTCAAGGAGGGCATGGAGATGGCCCGGGAGAGCAACCTCCCGCGCTCCATCCGCCACTACATCGAGTCCCACCACGGCACGACGCTGGTGGAGTACTTCTTTGAGCGCGCCCGGCGCCAGGCGGGCGAGGCCGACGAGAGCGAGCCGTTCGAGTTTGGCTACCGCTACCCCGGCCCCAAGCCCCAGACCCGCGAGGCGGCGATCCTCATGCTCGCCGACGCCGTGGAGGGCGCCGCACGCACCCTCGCCGAGCCCACGCCAAGCCGCATCGAATCGCTGGTGCACGCCATCGCCGCCAAGCGCCTGACCGACGGGCAGTTCGACGAGTGCGACCTGACCCTGCGCGAACTGCACGAGATCGAGAAGTCGATCGTCAAGAGCCTCAACAGCATCTACCACGCCCGCATCGCGTACCCCGGTCAGAGCGAGGGGGCCAAGCGCCGGCCCGCGGCGCCGACGATGGCGAACCGCGGCGTGACGGCGTGAGGCGGGGCGAAACGGCGCGGATCAGTCGTCGCTGCAGCCGAGCGAGCCGATGAACAGGCCGTAGGAGCCGAGCAGGATGTTGAGGTCGTTGAAATCGACCCAGCCGTCGCGGTTGAAGTCCGGCGGCAGGCCGTGCCCGTGCTGTCCGAAGTAGTCGAGCAGCACGATGAGGTCGCCGAAACCGACCCAGCCGTCGTTGTCGAGGTCGAGCGAGAGGTTGATGACGGGGTTGCGGTACCAGATGAGCCCGAGCCCGGCGCCGCTGGCGTTGTCGTGCTCATCGGTGGCCACGACGTCGAGGTCGCCGTCGCCATCGATGTCGATCAGGGGGATGGCGTCGTACTTCTGGCCCTCGGGCCCGCTGATGTCGTAGACGGGCCAGTAGGGCCAGATGGGGTTGCCGGGATTGAGGAAGAGCACGACGCCCCGTGCGCCCTCGGTGGCCTCGGCGAAGGACACGACGATGTCCGTCAGTCCGTCCATGTTGATGTCGCCGGCGGAGGCGCTCTTGGGGATGCCGACGGCGGCCTGGATCTGGATGCGGTGCTCCTCCCACTTCGTGCCGCTGGCGTCGAGGCGCTCGCACCAATACAGGCCGCTGGGGCGCACGGGGACGACCACGTCGAGGAGGCCGTCGCCGTCGATGTCGGCCATGGAGCCGATGGTCGCGGGCATCGAACTCGAGATGCGGTGCTCCTGCCAGGGGAGATTGAGGATGAGTTGGTCCTCGCCGGGGTGTTCGAGCCAGCGCACGCCGCGCCGCTCGCCGAGGCGGTCGAACACGACCAGGTCGGTGTCGCCGTCGCCGTCCATGTCATGGGCGATGAGGGTCGTGGTCCAGCCGGCGAGTCCGATGACGTGGTAGGTCCATTCGTCGATGTTTCGCGCGTTGGCGGGGGCCTTGAGGTAGGCGATCTCGACGGGGATGTCGGCGGAGTTGCTCTTGGCCGCGATGAAGAGGTCGGGGCCGTGGAGGCCGTCGATCTGGGCGGCGACGCTGTACATCCAGAAGCGCTGCGGGACCTGCGGGAAGCGCTGGGTGATCCACGAGCCGGTGTTGAGCAGCAGGCCGTTGTGCGCGGGGCCCCAGTGGACGAAGACGCCCTTGGTGCCCTGCTCGGCGCAGGTGACGAGGTCCTGCCGGCCGTCGCCGTCGAGGTCCACGGCGAAGGAATCCTCGCAGTACGACACCAGCGCCACCACGCCGATCTGCCACGGGCCCGTCGCCGAACAGCCGCCGGGGTTGAGCGCGATCCGCACCTGCCCCGACGCCTCCCACGCCGTGATCATGTCCGGCCGGCCGTCGTTGTTGAGGTCGCCCACGCGCAGGCCGTCGGCGCCGAACGCGAAGTTGTCGATCTGATGCCGGGGCCAGGCCTGCCCGGCCGGCGGCAGCCCGCCCCGCGCCGTCGCGCAGATCGCGAGCGAAGCGAAGCAGACGGCGCGGGTCATGATCGGTCCGTGGGCCATGATCGATCTCTCTGCTCGGGCCCGCGATCAGACCGCCCCGGCCTGTCCGGCGGCCGCGTCTGGGCCGCCTCGCGATTCGCGCCGAAAGGGGATGGACGCCCTCTCAGACTACCACACGGCGGGGTGAACGCCGCGTTATTTTGCCGAGGTCGGCGCGATTTCCGGCTTGGAGGCCTCGAAGACGAACGAGCGGCCCTGATAATCCGCGCGGACGTGGTCGCCCGCAGCCACTTCGCCGGCCAGGATCCGGCCAGCCAGCGCGTTCTCGATGCGCTGCTGGATCACCCGCTTGAGGGGACGGGCGCCGAACGAGGGGTCCCAGCCCTCCTCGGCGATCGCCGCACGCGCGGTGTCCGTGAGTTCGAGCGTGATCGAGCGGTCCGCCAGGCGCGCCCGCAGGCGGGCGAGTTGGATGTCCACAATCTTCTCGATCTGATCCCGCTTGAGAGGGTGGAACACGATCACTTCATCGATCCGGTTGAGCAGTTCGGGACGCATCAGGCCCCCGCCGGTGGCGCGGATCATCGCCTCGGTCACCTTGCTGGGCACGCCGGCGGCGTCGGCGACCTCGGCCATCGGGCCGCGGCGGAGCAGTTCGCGCACGGCCGCCTCGATCTCCCAGTCCTCGGCGCCCTGCGCCGTGAGGTCCTGGATCGCCTGCGAGCCGTAGTTGCTCGTCATGACGATGAGGGTGTTCTTGAAGTCCACGGTGCGTCCGTGCCCGTCGGTGAGCCGGCCGTCGTCGAGGAGTTGCAGGAGGATGTTGAACACGTCGGGGTGGGCCTTCTCGATCTCATCGAGGAGGATCACGGCGTAGGGCCGGCGGCGCACGGCCTCGGTGAGGCGCCCGCCCTCTTCGTAGCCCACGTACCCCGGGGGCGCGCCGATCAGGCGCGCCACGGCGTGCTTTTCCATGTACTCCGACATGTCCACCCGCACCAGCGACTGTTCGCTGTCGAACAGGAACTCCGCCAGGGCCTTGCACAACTCGGTCTTGCCCACGCCCGTGGGGCCCAGGAACAGGAAGGAGCCGATGGGACGGTTCGGATCGCCCAGGCCCGCGCGGCTGCGGCGCACGGCGTCGGACACGACCTTCACCGCGTGCTCCTGCCCCACGACGCGCCGGGCCAGTTCGTCCTCGAGGTGCGTCAGGCGCTCACGCTCGGTCTCGACCAGGCGCGACACGGGCACGCCGGTCCACTTGGCCACGACCTGCGCCACCGCCTCGGCGTCCACATCCTCCTTCACCAGCGTCCCGCCGCGCTTGGCGCGCTCGGCGAAGGACTTCTCGGCGTCCTTCAGGCGCTTGTCGAGTTCGCGGAGGTCGCCGTACTGGATGCGCGCGGCGGTCTCCAAGTCGCCCCGGCGCTGGGCCTGCTCGAGTTCGGTCTTCTTGGCGTCCATCTCCTCCTTGATGGCCTTCACGGAGTCGAGGACGGCTTTCTCCTCCTGCCAGCGGGCGGTCAGGCCTCGGTTCTTCTCGTTGAGTTCCGCGAGTTCCTGCTCCACGCGCGCCAGGCCCTTCTCGGCCTGGTCGTCGCCGGCCTTGGCCTCCATCTGCAGGGCGTTCTTCTCGATCTCCAATTGCATGATGCGCCGGCGCAGTTCGTCCAGTTCCGTGGGCATCGAATCGTTCTCGATGCGCAGGCGCGAGGCGGCCTCGTCCACCAGGTCGATGGCCTTGTCCGGCAGGAAGCGGTCGGTGATGTAGCGGTGGCTGAGGGTGGCGGCGGCGATGAGCGCCGAGTCCATGATCCGCACGCCGTGGTGCGCCTCGTACCGGGGCTTGAGCCCGCGCAGGATGGCGATGGTGTCCTCGACGCTGGGCTGATCGACGTAGACGGGCTGGAAGCGCCGCTCGAACGCGGCGTCCTTCTCGATGTGCTTGCGGTACTCGTCCAGCGTGGTGGCGCCGATGCAGCGGAGTTCGCCCCGCGCGAGCGCCGGCTTGAGGAGGTTGCCCGCCGACACCGCGCCCTCGGCCTGGCCGGCGCCCACGATGGTGTGCAGTTCGTCGATGAACAGGATCACGCGGCCCTCGCTGGCGACGACCTCGCGCAGCACGGCCTTCAGACGCTCCTCGAACTCGCCCCGGTACTTCGCGCCCGCGAGCAACTGGCCCACGTCCAGCGCCACGATCCGCGCGTCGCGCATCGACTCCGGGCAGTCGCCGTTGACGATCCGCAGCGCCAGGCCCTCGATGATCGCCGTCTTGCCCACGCCCGGCTCGCCGATCAGCACGGGGTTGTTCTTCGTCCGCCGGCTCAGCACCTGCATGCAGCGACGGATCTCCTCGTCGCGCCCGATCACGGGATCGATCTTGCCGGCCGCGGCCTTCTCGGTCAGGTCGATGCTGTACTTCTTCAGCGCCTCGTACTGCGTCTCGGCGCCCTGATCGGTGACGCGCTCGACGCCCGAGGCGGCGCGGATCTGCTTGATGGCCTCCGCCACGCGCGCCCGCGTCACCCCCACCGCCGACAGCGCCTCTTTCGCGTCCGAGGGCTGCTCCGACAACGCCAGCAGAAAGTGCTCCGTCGAGACGTAGGCGTCGCTGAGCGCCTTGGCCTCCTTGTCGGCGACCGAGAGCGTCTCCATCAGACGGCGCCCGCCCTGGGGCGATGCGCCGCTCACGCGCGGCTGGCGCTTGAGTTCCGCCTCCACCACCGCGCGCACACGTTGGGGGTCCAGCCCGATCTTGGAGAGGATCGAGCCCGCCACGCCGCCGGATGAACCGGCGCCTCCGGCGTCGCTCAGGAGCGCGTAGAGCAGGTGGAGCGGTCCGACCTCGGCGTGTTCGCGCTCCACGGCCGCGGCCTGGGCGTCGGCGAGGGCCTGCTGGGCGAGCGTTGTGAACCGGTCCATCCGCATGGGCGAGACTCCTTCGCCCCAACGAAAGGCAACCGGCGCGCCCGCCGGCCACCGCACGAGACCGCAAAATCAGCCCCAGAGCGCCCCCCCGGCCCTGCCGCCGCCCGCGCCGACTGTCGATTCGGCAGGCCGCGGCCACCTATTCGAGAAGAATCTCGACCGTGACGGAGAGGGCCGAGGGTGCGTCGAGTCCACCTGAATGTCGCTTACACCCCATCGCGCCACGGACCACTCAGAGCCGTGGTCGGTGGCGCGTCGAAGCCCCTGTGAACCTCGACCGTCGGGGACATCGTTCGTGGCGCTGGGCGCGGGCGCGAACGTGCGCCACGCCGCCCGGCCACGGCTCCCTGTTCTCCGTGCGGTGGCTGCACTGCGTCTCCTCAGGTCGTGACATCGATGATGCTTCCGCCCTCGCGGGGGCTGCGGGCGGCGCTGATGGCGGCGCGGTTGGACCGTTCGGCCCTTTCTTTGACGTCCTTGATCATCGCGGCGCGGACGTCGCCCTGGAACTTGGCTTCGTCCTTGGCGATCACCGCCACCGCCATTCCGATGCCGTCGCGGTAGTTCGCGCCCGATACGTGGGAGAGTGCGCTCATGACCCAAGCATCCATTCCCGGCGCGGCTCGGGGGGCGGTTCCGGGCGTCCGGGGCAGCCCGGGGTTGGGCCTGGGGGGCCTGGGTCGGCGCGCCGGGCCCGAGAAAACCGGTCCCCGGCGGTCGTTGACCCGTGGGAGGACCGGCCCCGCGACCGGGTCGCGCGCTGCATTGACACCCTGAAAGGGCCGATCTACCCTCTCCCTCCCCCGAGGGGCGTTTCGAGGCCCTTCGACGCGGGTGTAGCTCAGTGGTAGAGCGTCACGTTGCCAACGTGAAAGTCGCGCGTTCGAATCGCGTCACCCGCTTCCGCATCGCGGCCCGGACCTCCGGGCCGCGGTCGTTTTTGGGGCGTGCCGGCGCGATTCAGGCCGTTTTTGCGGGGTTTTTCTTGAACCCACCCCCCGGCTCCGGTTAGGGTGTCGGCGTTCCGGCCTCGTCCTCCAGGGAGGTTGCCCCATGCCGTCCGTTCCGTTCCGAGCCGTCTGTGCGGCGCTGTTGAGCGCCTACGCCTCGCCGGGCCTGTTCGCCCAGACCGACTGCGGAGCCGGCTGGTCGCCCATCCCGGGGCGCCCGGGGCCCGTGGGAGCGTTCACGGCGAACCCGGCGGACCTGGGCGTTTCGCCGGGGCCCATCCTGGCGCTGCACGTATTCGATCCGGACGGACCGGCGGGCGCGGCGGAGCCGGTCTTATGGGCGGGCGGCGCGTTCATCAGCACGGGCGCCGCGAACACCTCGCGCCTGGCGCGATGGAACGGCACGCACTGGGTGGGCGGGACGTCGTCGCAGGTGACGAGCGCGGTCACGGCGCTGTTCGAGTGGGACACGGACGGGGCGGGCTCGACGCCGCCGGAACTGCACGCGCTCGACAACGCCGGGCGGCTCTACCGCTGGTCGGGCACGCAGTGGGCGACCCTGGCGGGCACGATTCCATTCCCGGCGAACCCTGCGAGCGATCCGCGCTGCGACCCGAGCGTGTTCGTGACGGCCGCGGCCGTGTTCGACGACGACAACAACGGCGTGGCGAGTCTGTTCGTGGCGGCGTGCGACACGGTGTACAAGCGTGTTGGGGGCGGCTGGCAGCCGGTGGGCGCGCCGTTCCTGTCGGCGGTGTACGCGCTGGCGGCGCACGACGACGGTCTGGGGCTGGGGACTCGTCTGTACGCGGGGGGCGCGTTCGCGGTTTCGACGGGCGCGGTGGCGAACCGCGTGGCCGTGCTGTCGCACCAGGCGGCGCCGCAGCAGTGGTTCTCACTGCCCGGCCAGGGCGTGAACGGCACGGTGTACGCGTTGCACTCGGGTCCTGATTTCGACGTGCCGGGCAAGCGCTCGCTGTACGTGGGCGGCGCGTTCATGAGCATCGTGCAGCAGGGCAACGCCCGCCTGATCGCGGAGTGGGACGGGATCGCGTGGTCGACGCTGGGCGTCGGGCTGCGGGGGGGCGACGCGACGGTGCGCGTGATCGCCGACTACGACCCGGACGGGCCCGGCCCGGCGCCCGCGGTCCTCGCGGTGGGCGGGGGCTTTGCGCAGACGCACGACACGCTGCTGAACGTTCGCCGGGTCGCGCTGTGGGACGGGCAGTCGTGGGCGGCGCTCGGCGCGGGGATTCAGGCGGGCTCGAACACGGGGTCCTCGCTGGGCCTGAGTTCGCCCACGGTCCGCGCGCTGGCGGCGTTCGACGAGGACCAGGGCGGCCCCGGCGGCGTGCGCCTGTACGCGGCGGGGTACTTCGGCGACGCGGGGGGGATCGCGACCAACTCGATCGCGCCCTGGACGGCGGCGCAGCGCCTGACGATCGCGTCGAACCCGGTGGACCTGACGATCAGCGTGGGCCAGACGGCGGTGTTCGCGGTGTCGATCGATCCGATCCACGCGTCGCCGAGTTTTCAGTGGCTGCGGAACGGCCAGCCGCTGGAGGAGTCCTTGCGCGTCCGGGGGGTGAACGGCCCGGCGCTGGCGCTGGACGCGGTCGCCGATGGGGACTCGGGCATGTACACATGCGAGGTTTCGGCGCCGGGCTGCGCTTCGGCGATGTCGGCGCCGGCGTTCCTGACCGTGGCGTGCGCGGGCGACGCGAACCTGGACGGCCAGGTGAACTTCAGCGACCTCAACACGGTGATTTCGTTCTTCAACACGGTCTGCCCGTGAGGATGCGCGTGGCCGGCGCGGGTCAGCCGCCCAGCGCCGCGTCGCACAGGGCGATGAGGCGCGGGATCTCGGTGAGGGCCTCGGTTCCGGGGGCGAGTTTGCCCTTCTGCGAGAGGTCTCGATAGACCACGAGCGACTCGTTGAGCGCGGTGCGGGCGGAGGCGAGCCGCCCGCGCCGGGCCTCGCCGTCGCTCTGCTCCGCGGCGGCGCGGTCGGCCTCGCCCTGCTTCCAGAGCGCGAGGCCGAGCCCGCGGCGCTCGACGTCGCCCAGGTCGCGGCCCATGGCGGCGAGGTGCGCGCCGACGGCGCGGTATGCGCCGACGGCGCGCCGGAACCAGGCGGCGGCTTCGGCGTTGGCGCCGGCGCGGCGCTCGAGGTCGCCCCGGAGCATGGTGACGGCGGCGTCCTGGCGCATGAGTTGGAGTTCGTCGGGCCAGCGCCGGCGCGCGTCGTCCAGGCCGGCGGCGGCGCGGTCGGTCCACGCGCGGGCGTCGGCGTCGCGCTGCAGGTCGCGCAGGGCGCGGGCGCCGAGGATGGCGGCTTCGACAAGGTCGGCGGCGGCGCGGGCGTCCTGCGGGTCCTGATCGCGCAGGCGCTCGAGCGTGGGCCACGCTTCCTCCACCTGCGCGAGCGCGCGGGCGGATTCGCCCTCCTTCAGCAGCAGGTCCGCGAGACTGCGGGTCTGCGCGACGGCCAGGTCGCGCTGGTGGCGGTTCTGGGGCGGGGCGTCCACGAGCGTGCGCCTGACCTCGATGCAGCGGACGAACGCGCGTTCGGCCTCGTCGAACCGCCCGAGCGCCTGGAGCGTTTCGCCGAGCGTCGAGAGTCCGACGCCCAGGTCGCGCGTGGCGAGGGTGGTTCGCTCGGTCCGCGCGAGGTCCTCGCGGATCGAAACGGCCCGCTCGACGATCGGCAGCGCGCCTTCCGCGTTCCCCGCTCGGAGAAGCGACTGGGCCACGCTCATCATGGCGACCGAGACGCGCCGCAGAGCGGGGGCGCCGCCGTCGCCCGCGGCCAGGCGGCGCGCTGCGCGTTCGGCGGCTTCGTACGAGGCCATCGATTCGTCCTGCAGGCCATCCGCGTGCTGGGCGTCGCCCAGGCGCGTGTACAGGGAGAAGGTCTGGCGAAGGAGTTCGGTTTCGCTCAGCGCGGTGCGGGAGAGCATGTCCGCCGCGACGCGGTAGGCGCGGAGCGCGCCCGCGTTGTCGCCGGCGTTGGGCCCGCGGGAGCCGCCGGCGCGGTCGCCCAGGAGCATGGCGACGCTCACGAGCCCGCGCTGGAGGACCCGCCGGACGGCGTCCTCCTGGCCTTCGACTTCGCGGTGGAGCGCGTCGAGGCGGGCGACGGCCTCGTCGAGCGGGCGCTGCGCCGCTTCGCCCTCGGTCGAGACGGCGACGAGCCCGTCGAGGCGGGCGACGCTGTTCGAGACGCCGTCCACCACGGCGCCGGCGGCCTCGGCGGCGTTGCGGGCGCGGTCGCGCGCCGCCTCGGCGAGGCGCCACTGCCAGGTGGTGGCGAGAAGGCCCAGCACGAGCGCCGCGAAGACGGCGCCCGCGGAGCCGACGAGCGTGCGGCGCCGGCGGACGAACTTCTGCGCGCGGTACGCGGCGCCCCGTCCGGCGCGGGCGTCGACGGGCATGCCGTCGATGTGGCGCTGGATGTCCTCGGCCATCTGCTGGGCGGAGGGGTAGCGCTTGGGGGGCGCCTTCTCCATCGCTTTGAGGACGATGTCGTCGAGGTCGCCGCTGAGGCGGCGGCGGAGGCGCGTGGGGTCGCCCTCTCGGACGCGCGCGACGGTCTCCGGGGTGACGCGCCGCGTGGCGCCGTCGGAGGTTCGGACCTCCTCGATGCGGCTGACGGCGGCGCTGGGGCGCTCGGGGTCCACCTCGCAGACGACGCGCACGATCTCCTGCTCGATGCGGCTCTCGAACCGGTAGGGCCGGTGGCCGGTGAGGATTTCGTAGAGGAGGGCGCCCAGTGAATAAACGTCGCTCGCGGTGCTGACCGGGGCGCCGCGGACCTGTTCGGGGCTGGCGTACTCCGGCGTCATCAGGCGCATCTGCGGCCCGGTGGCGACGGTGACCTGCATGAGTTGGGTGTTGATGAGTTTGGCGATGCCGAAGTCCAGGAGTTTGGGCTCGCCCTCGAGGGTGACGAGGATGTTGTGGGGCTTGAGGTCGCGGTGGACGACGAGGTTCTGGTGCGCGTAGTGGACGGCGGAGCAGACCTTCTGGAAGAGCCGCAGGCGCTGCTCGACGTTCAGGCCGTTGGCGTCGCAGAACGCGTCGATGGTCTGGCCCTCGATGTATTCGAGGACGAAGAAGGGCCGGCCGTCGTCCATCGCGCCGCCGTCGAGGAGGCGGGCGATATTCGGGTGCGTGAGCGCGCTGAGGACCTGGCGTTCGAGGTGGAAGCGGCGGAGGATCTCCTCCGTGTCCATGCCGCGCTTGATGACCTTCAGCGCCACCTGCCGGCGGAAGCGGTCGTCCTCGCGGACGGCGAGGTAGACCGCGCCCATGC
>JACVCK010000261.1 GCA_016742055.1 Phycisphaerales bacterium | reverse complement strand
GTCTGTATCTGAGTGCGGGCTTGGGTCTTGCCCGTGTTGAAGGGAGGGTCGATATAGATCAGCTCAAACGACGCATCCGGGAAGGTCCGGATGACCTCGAGATTGTCGCCGAAGTGAACATCGAGACTGGGACTGGAATCGTTCATGGTGGACGAGTTTACGGGCTCGGCGCCGCTCGCGCGCTGTCGGTGCGGAGCACAAGCGCGTGGGAGCAGTATCGAAGCACCGTTCCCATCCGGCCCCCGATCGCCGACACCTGCTAACCGAGAGTCTGAGAACGCGAGAGTTTGGGCCGGTCGGGCGTCCGGATGGCCCGTTCCCATCGGGGGCCACGCCTCTCCCCCCAAAGCCGAGAGCGCCGAACCCCCGCCACGGCTCGCAAACGGGGCCGATCGGCTCGCCCTCGCCGTAAACGACACGGCCCGCCCCACTTGGGACGGGCCGCGTGAACTCCCCGACTAGGATTCGAACCTAGAACCTAGCGGTTAACAGCCGCTCGCTCTACCGTTGAGCTATCGGGGATCTGGTTGTCTGCGCCCCGCGGTGTAGCGGCCGAGGGCGCCGCGGCGGGGAGGGGAAATCTAGCCGATTCATCGGCGATGGCAAGCCCGGGCATCATCCGGGATGCGGGCCGGGGCCTGCGGCGGGGCTATCGGGCCGGTTCGGGCGCCTCGGCGGCCTTCGGCGGAGGGGTTGGGGAGCGGACAAACGTTGAGGCGACCAGCAGCGTCCCGGTGAGCAGCCCCAGAACCGCGACGCCGCCCGCCGGCCAGGTCCAGCGCATCGCCGTCAGGCCGGTGTCCGTGAACACGTTCCGGGGGCGGTGCAGCGGGGGAGTCACCTCGATGGCCGCGGCGTACTGGACGGTCCTCTCAAAGTCGGGGAGGGCGGCCATGTTGAAGAACCACCGCGCGTAGGTGTCGGCGGCGGTGAACTCGCTGACGGGCATCGTCGAGGGCGCGCCGCCGTAGCGGGTGGTGAGGGTGGCCGGCGAGAGGTCGTGCAGGGGGCTTGGCGCCGGCGCCCCCTCGGGGAGGAGTTCGATCACCTCGTACTGCCACTTCTTGCGCTCGACGGCTCCCCAAGTCTCCGGGTTCTCGCCTGGGGGCGTGTGGCGGGCGGCGATGAAGAGTCGCCAGGGTCGCTGCTCGAAGCCGGCGTCGGGATCGTCGGCGCGATCGGCGACGGCGATGCTCATGACGCGGACGGCGGGCTCGTAGCGGACCAGCCCGGGCAGGCGTTCGTCCACGCGCCCGTCGAGGCGGATGGGGATCTCGGCGCCGCGCCAGGCCACGACCAGGGATCGGGACGCGCCCTCGCCGCGCTCGGCGATGCGGACGGTCTCGCCCCGGAACTGGAAGTTGGGGTCCTGGACCGACTCGATCTTGAACAGGGCGACGTTGGCCTCGCGGTTGTGCCGCTGGAGGTTCCGCACCATCGGCGGCAGCGTGAAGGCGAGCGCGCCCGCGGACGCGGCGATGATCGCGGCGCCGAGGATGCGTGCGGTTCGGTTGGTCATGGTCGGCCGTCCTCGCGAGGGCGGGACGAGGGGAGCGGGAGAGGGGACTCAGTGCGCGGGCGCGGCGTGGCCGGGGGCGGCTTCGCCGTGAGCGTCGTGGGATCCGTGGGCGTCGGCGTGGGCGCCGGAGACCAGCGCCCGGACGAACTGGGCGATCTGGAGCAGTTGCTCGTCGGTCAGGGTCGGGTTGCCGCCCTTGGGGGGCATGGAGAAGCCGGAGAAGTTGTCGGGGTGGTTGGCGGCGCGACCTTGCTTCAGGAACTCCACGAGGTGGGCGTCGTCGAGGGAGGCGACGAGTTTGCTCTCCGCGAGTTTGAAGTCGCCGGTGAGCCCGGCGCCGCCGGAACCGTCCGCCGCGTGGCAGGAGGCGCAGGACGCGACGAACAGGGCGCGTCCTGCGAGTTGGTCCTCGCTGAACCTCGCCCTGTTGACCATGTCCTGGGGTATGGGCGTGACGAGTTGGGCCCGCTTGGGCTCGATGAACGCGCGGGTGCCCAGGTCGAGCATGGAAAAGAACAGGAAGATCACCACGCCGGCGATGCAGGTGGTGAGCACGACGGTGAAGAGGGGGTTGTCGTGCTTGAGGTGCATGAAGTACAGGAGGGCGAGCAGCGACTTCATCCAGTTATTCCTCCTCTTCTTCGTTTCAGCCTTCGCACCTGCATCAT
>JACVCK010000071.1 GCA_016742055.1 Phycisphaerales bacterium | reverse complement strand
GAGATGTGTATAAGGGGCAGGACGAGGGCCTGCGCCCTCCCGACACCTCCTGAACCCTCCAGCCAGTCTTCTCGGACCACGCCGCGCCGACCCCGAGCGCACATGCCGTCCCTTTTTGTCTTGCATCCCGCCCCCATCGCGTCACAATGACACTGCACAGTTCGGATATCACCCCGTTCCGGGAGCAGGTCATGCCGTTCAAGTTGATGCGTCCGTGCGTGGTCGCCGCGATGGTCTCGGTGTGCGCCTCCACCGCCCACGCCGGCCCTCACCGCGGAGTTCGCCCCACCAACGACTTCGGCCACGACTTCGTCACCATCGGCGCCCCCGGCAACCGCGCGGCGCTGCCCGAGGAACGCTACTTCAACCAGCGCTTCCCCGACCTCGGCAAGGTGGACAGGCGCTACCGGATCGCCACGAAAGAAGTCACCTCGGCGCAGTGGCTGGGCTTCGTGAACGCGTACTGGGCCATCTGGGAGGCCAACGGCGGCGCCCGGGGCGACAGCAAGTTCACGGGAGGATGGATCGCGGAGCAGAACGCCAATCCGGGTCAGAATCCCAACTACCACATCCACTCGGGAGGTGAGCAGCGCGCGGTGCAGGTCTCGTGGGAGATCGCCGCGCGCTACGCCAACTGGCTCCACAACGGCAAGGTCAACGAGGAGTGGGCGTTCGAGACCGGCGCCTACGACACCTCCACCTTCGCGCCCCACCCCGACGGCGGCTACACGCACCAGGCCGAACGCTCGCCCGACGCCCGCTTCTGGCTGCCCAGCGTGAACGAGTGGGTCAAGGCCGCGCACCACGACCCCGACCGCTACGCCGAGGGCCAGGAGGGCTACTGGACCCAGAAGGGCGGCCAGCAGACGCCCCTGACCCCCGGACTCCCGCAGAACGGCGGCCAGACCAGCGCCGGCGACTTCCTGCCCTCCGGGCAGGAGACCTTCATCCCTGTGGGTTCCTATCCCGACGTGAAAAGCCCCTGGGGCCTGCTCGACACATCGGGCGGCGTGTACGAGTGGACGGAGACGATCCGCTTCTTCTCAAGTGACGGGGACCGGCATGACGGCGCACATTACATTTTGGGCTCAAACGCTGGCAATTCAAGCTACGAAACCCATGACATGATCGACTACTACATCAACGCCGGCCATCTATCGACGCGCGCCGGGATCCGCCTGGCTTCGATGATCCCCGCGCCCGGCTCTCTCACCCTCTTCGCCGCCGCCGCGGCGTCAATGACGCGCCGGCGGCGCGCCGCCGCCGGTCCGCGGCGTTCCCGCGGCGCCCAACGCGCCGGCGCCGCGGCGCTCGCGCTCATCGCGGCCTCCACCGCCCACGCCGGCCCTCACCGCGGAGTTCGCCCCACCAACGACTTCGGCCACGACTTCGTCACCATCGGCGCCCCCGGCAACCGCGCGGCGCTGCCCGAGGAACGCTACTACAACCGGCGCTTCGAAAAACTCGGCAAGGTGAACTACCGCTACCGCATCAGCAAGACCGAAGTCCGCACCGAGCAGTGGTTCGAGTTCGTCAACGCCTACTGGCCCTACTGGGAGGCCAACGGCGGGGCGCGAGGGGACATCGGCTTCACCAGCGAATACATCGGATACCTCAACGGCAATCCGAACGCCAATCCCAACTACCAGATGGGCGGCGGCACTATGCCTGTGCGGGCCGTCCGGGTGTCCTGGGAAGTCGCGGCGCGGTACTGCAACTGGCTGCACAACGGCAAGGTCAACGAGGAGTGGGCGTTCGAGTCCGGCGCTTACGACACCTCCACCTTCGTGCCGGACCCTGAGGGCGGCTACGACCACCAGCCCGAGCGCTCGCCGGGAGCGCGGTTCTGGATTCCGAGCGTCGACGAGTGGGTGAAGGCCGCGCACTACGACCCCGACCGCTACGGCGAGGGCCAGGAGGGCTACTGGCTGCAGAAGGGCGGCCAGCAGACCCCCCTGACGCCTGGGCTGCCGGCCAACGGCGGCCAGACGAGCGCGGGGAACTTCCTGCCGGGCCAGGACGAGCGCTACATCCCCGTCGGCAGTTACCCGAACGCGCCGAGCCCGTGGGGTGTCCTGGACACGTCGGGCGGCGCGATGGAGTGGACGGAGACGGTCCGCTTCTTCGCCGACGACCATGATGCGAACGACGGTCTTCGCTACGTTTTAGGATCGGCGGCGGGAAACTCGCTCTATGCGAATGTCGATCGAATTGATTACTGGTTCAACCAGGGATTGGTCTCGCTCAGTCGAAATGGCATCCGTCTGGCGTCGGCAGTTCCGGCGCCGGGGGCATCGCTTGTGGCGCTGGCCGCGGGGTTCGGGTTGCGCCGAAGGAGACCCCCCTTCCGCGAAGGGGAGGGCATCGTGTCCCAAAGTCTCTCAAACCGGGGGTGGAACGGCCCGCTGCGGCGGGCCGGGATGGCGGCCGCGCTCATCGGGTCCGCGGCGGCCCCGGCGCTCGCCGGCTCACAGTTCCAGAACGGGTGGAAGTCCTTCCGGGATTCGACCATCCAGGACTATGGCTATGACTGGGCGACGGTCGGCCATGCGCGCAACGCCGACTGGGTGGGGCTCCATCAGGGCGGCGGCGTCGTGCGTCACGGCGGCGTGGACTACCGCTACCGCATCGCCAAGACTGAAGTGACCAACCGGCAGTGGTACGAGTTCGTGCTCGCCTACGCGCCGTATGTCTCGCCGCAGTTCTCAGGATCGTCGCAGTTCACGGGCACGGGCGTAGGCCTGTCAGGCGGCGGCGGATACTCGCTGCCCGCATCGACCGCCGACCACGCCGCCAACGTGGGCTGGCGCTTCGCCGCCCGCTACGTCAACTGGCTGCACAACGGCAAGGTGAACGAGCAATGGGCCTTCGAGTCCGGCGTCTACGACACCTCCACCTTCGGCGGCGGAACCCAGGGCAACCTCGCGCTCACCGACCAGCGCGAACGCTCCGAGGGCGCGCGCTACTTCCTGCCCACGCAGGACGAATGGGTCAAGGCCGTCCACTTCGACCCCGACCGCCACGGCGAGGGCCAGGAGGGCTACTGGCGCTATCCCGACTCCAGCGACACGCGCCCGGTCTCCGGCGCGCCCGGAACGCCCGGCGCGCAGACCAACGCGGGCATGGGCTCCGCGGCCAACTACCCCATCCTCTCCTACCCCGACCAGCAGACGCCCTGGGGGCTGTTCGACGCCTCCGGCAGCGCCTACGAGTGGTTGGAGTCGATGCCCGGGAATCAGGGGCGGCTGGCGGAGTCGTCCACCAACGACCTCTTTTCGCTCGTGGCGGACCTTGACATAATCTCCAGCTGGACCGGCGGCACGCCCGACCGGCTGATCGGCATCCGACTTGCGTCCGTCATTCCGGCTCCGGGGGCGGGGGCATCGCTTGTGGCGCTGGCGATGCTGATGGGGCGACGACGCCGCTCCTGATTTGAGGCTTGCTGCTTTGAGATTTGAACCTCTGGAGACCCGCTTCCTGACGGGCGCGGTTCGCAGAACACCAATCCCTCGGCTCAACTCAGATGATCGGGCCCGTCGTGGCTGTCGACGTTTCGCGGCGTGATCACGCCCCCGGCCCCGTTGTGGCCGGGGCCGAAGAGGATCATGTTCTTCCCATGATTCTTCGACTCCATCGCGAGTCCGTCAGCGCGGGCGATCAGCGATTCGGGGTCCTGCGCATCCCACGGGAACGTCGCCAGGCCGCCGGAGACCGAGAGCATGCCGGGCGCGTCGGAGCCGAGTTTCGGGAACCGCCGGTTCTGCACCTGGCGCTGGAAACGCGCCGCCAGCGTCGAGATCGACTGCGGGTGGCGGCTCGAAGGATCGCGCGGACCGTGCGGCTCGTAGAACACCACGGCGAACTCGTCGCCGCCGATGCGGCAGACCCGGTCGCACGGACGCACGACCGAGCGCAGCAGTTTGGAGACCTCGCGCAGGATGTCGTCCCCCGCGGCGTGCCCGAAGCGGTCGTTGAACTGCTTGAAGTTGTCGATGTCGAACAGCAGCAGCGAGAGTTCGTGCCGCCGCGCCCGCGCGTGGTTCAGCATCGAGGGCAGGAACTTGTCGAAGTAGCGCCGGTTCCAGACGCCGGTCAGCGCGTCGGTGAACGCCGCCTGACGCAGTTGAGACTGCTGCTCGCGCAGCGCCAGCCAGCAGGCGAGCCAGTCGGCGCAGCGAGCCAGCGCCGCGCTGCTCTCCTCACGCGAGACGATCCACCCCAGCGTGCGCCCGCGGTGTTCAACGGGGTACGCGGCGCGTCCGATGGCGGGCTCGGGCGCTTCGGCGTCGGCGATGAACGTCGCGGAAGGGTCGGCCAGGCGCCTGCGCATCTCGTTCACGCAGGCGCCGACGATCTCGGCGCCGCTCAGCGCCGCGCGGAGAATCGGCAAATCCGGCTCGCACTCCCCCGGCGCCGACTGGGCAGCCGGCGCGGAACGGACGGCGGGCAGGACGGGCGCTTCGGCGGGTGCGGGGCGCGATTCGGCGCGGATCGGCGCGGGGATCGTCGGCGCGGCGCGGCCCCGGGCGGTCAGCCGCCGGAGTTCCGCCGCGTCGAGCCAGGCGGGGGCGACGGCGTCGTAGAGCCCGTCGCCGGCGCGCTCGGCGCCGTCGGTGGTGGACTCCAGCGCGATGAGCATCGCGCCCGGATCAACCCGGCGCAACGCCGCGACGAACTCGCGCTCCTCCCCGGGCGGCACCGTGCCGCGGGGCGTCAGGACGGCGGTGCGGCGCGGCGATTCGTCGTCGATGGGGTGTGCGAGTTCGCCGATGGCGTCGAGGGGTTCTCGGGCGCGGATGAGTTCGATGGAGGCGTCCTTGCGGAGGCGCGACTCGACGGCGCCGCGGCCGACGACGATCACGCGCAGGTCGGCGCCGGCGGGCTTGGGCGCGGGGCTGCTCATGGTTCGTCTCCGCGTCGCCCGGAGGGCGGGCGTTGGCCGGGTCGTTCGGTGGATCGGGGCGCGTCGTCGGACCAGTCGGACAGGAGCATGCCGAGTTCCTCATCGGACAGCAGCGAGAGGCCGGGGTCCTCTTCGGGGCCGTGCTTCAACGGCGGCGGGGCCGGGGGCATGTTGCCGAGGGAGTCGAAGTCGCCGGCCAGTCGGAGCGCCGGCGCCGGGCGCGCGGAGCGCGCCTTGACGACGATCTCGGGCGTCGGCTCCGCCGGGGGCACGGGCTTGGGTTCCGGCATGGCCTGAAGCCGCGGCTGGGCCTCCGACTCGTACTGCCAAACCGGCGCCGCGGGCGCGAACCGCGCCAGCGAGGCGCGCAGGCGGTCGAGCCCCGGGATGCGCGCCGGCTCGTGGACGATCAAAGCCGGCGGCTCGTTGGCGGGATCTTCGCAAAGGGCGCCCATCACGGCGTAAACCGAACGCGCGACCTCGTAGCGGACGCCCCGGTTCTGCAGCGAGCGCAGCAGATCCTCCGGCGGCGCCGCGCCCCCCGAATCGAGGAGGATCACGGCTCGCAGCGTCTCGGGCGCACCGACGCTCTGCGGCTTGGGGGCCATCTGCCGAAAGTCTACATTTGATGAACGCGTGGGCACGTTCTTCTCCCTCTTTTCTCTCACTCCACCCTCAAGTTCGGTCAGCGGGAGCGCTCACCTGAGCCCAAAAGGTAAGAACAGACCGAAAAAGACCCGTCTGCTGGCCCAAGGGCCGCGAATGCCCCCCGCATCGCCTCGCGCCGCGGGCGGTCGGAGAGCAGGGCCAGGAGCGCGGCGCCGGGGCCGGGAAGGTTGAGGGAGGCCTCGATCCGATCGGTTTCGATGACGGCCGCGCCACTCTGGGCAAGGGGCAGGGCGTTGGCGCGCTGGTGCCCGTCCTTATGGAAGGGATAGGGCAGGAAGAGGGTGGGGGTCGCGCTGGCCCACGCCTCCCCGACCGAGCCGGCGCCGCAGCGTGAGACGGCCAGGTCCGCGGCGCCCCAGGCGTCGGCCATGGCGTGGCAGAAGGGCACGACGCGCGCCGGCACGCCGGCGCGTTCGTAGGCGTCGGTGAGGTGTTGCTCGGCGCCGGCGCCGCACTGGTGGAAGACCTGCCACCCCCGGAGGGCCTGGGCCTGTCGATCGAGGAGCGCCCCCATCATCTGATTGATGGTGCGCGCGCCCTGGCTGGCGCCGGTGACGAAGAGCGTGTCCAGGTCGGGATCGAGGCCCAGGCGGCGCCGGCATTCGCCGGGCGTGGCGCTGGGGATCGCGCCCCTGCGGACGACGGGGCGGATCCGCCGCCACGCCGCGGGGACGGTCGGCCCGTCGGGGCTGAAGACGGCGTCGGCGCGCCGCGCGAGCAGGCGGCTGGCCTTCCCGGGCACGGCGTCGAGGTTGACGACCGCGACGCTCAACCCCATCCGGCGCGCGGCGGCGGCGGCGGGGGGGCACACGAATCCGCCGAAGCACGCGAGCCAGGCGCTGCGCGGGTCGGCGCCGGCCAGGGTTTCGGAGATGGCCGCCGCGCTGGCGCGGACGGCGGCGCGCCAGTGGAGGGCGAACTTCAATAGGGCGCGCGGGCGCGCGACGAAGGGCGCGGCGGGAATGGCCGTGAAGGGCGCGCTCTCGGCGCGGAGGATGTCGGCGTCGAGCGGGCGCGTGGAGCAAAGGAAGCGCGTTCGGGCCCGGGGCGAGGCCTCGAGGATGCGTTCGGCGACGGCGAGCGCGGGGTAGATGTGGCCCCCGGTTCCGCCGCCGGCGAACACGAAGACGGGCGCGCCGATGCTCATGGCCTCAGACCGTCACCGGCTCGCGGGACTCGGCCTGCTGCGCCGCTTCCGGAGCGACGACGATCGGCGGCGCCGCGAACGGGCCGACGCGCTCCGCGCGGGCGCTGGGCCGGCCCGACCAGTGAACCTCGTCGCGGTCGAGGGAGATGAGCAGCCCGAGGGAGAAGGCGGTGAGGATCCAGCCGGTTCCGCCGGAGGACAGCAGCGGAAGGGCGATGCCCTTGGTGGGGCCGAGCCCGGTCACGACGCCGATGTTGATGACCGCCTGCAGGCCAATCGTCGCCAGCACGCCCACGCCCAGGAGGCGCGGCGCCAGGGCGGATTCGGGCAGACGGCGGATGATCGACCAGCCGCCCCAGAGGATGCCCAGGTAGAGCGCCATGATGGTCGCGGCGCCGAACACGCCGAGTTCCTCGCAGATGACGGCGAAGAGGAAGTCGGTGCGGTCTTCGGGGAGGTAGCCGAACTTCTGCAGGCCGAAACCCAGGCCGCGCCCGAACACCTGGCCGTTGGCGACGGCCACCATGGACTGGATCATGTGGTACCCGGCGCCCTCGGGGTCCTTGTAGGGATTGAGGAAGGTGGTGAGCCGGAGGACGCGGTACGGGCTGGTGATGACGGCGACCACCAGGCCCATCGCGGCGGCAGGGACGAACGCGGCGAGGTGCAGGAAGCGCGCGCCGGAGGCGAGGAGGACCACGGCCGCGGCGGCGAGCATGAGGACGCCGGTGCCGAGGTCTTCGAGGGTGACCAGCGCCGCGGGCACGCCAATGAGGATGAGGGCGGGCAGGAGGCGGGAGAACCTGGCCATGCGCTGGGGCCCCTGCCAGGCGCAGTAGAGGGCGAGAAGGACGACGGCGCCCCACTTGGCCAGTTCGCTGGGCTGGAGACTCCCGGCGACGGGGACGTGGATCCAGCGGCTGGAGCCGTTGACGGTGCGTCCGAGGCCGGGGATGTAGACGAGCAGGAGCCATCCGGCGAGGAGGGCGAGGGCGCCGACGAAGAAGGGGTGGCCACCGGGCTGGTCGGGCGCGGGCAGTTCGAGGAACTGCATGATGGGGTGCTGGGGGTGGCGTCCGGAGAACTGGAGGCCTGCGGCTTCGAGGCGTTCGATGTAGCCGGGGTCCACTTCGTAGCGGTGCCGGAAGCGCTCGCGGATGGCGCGTTTGCCCTCGTAGAGGTGCGCGGCGAGGGATCCGGGGCGGATGACCACGTCCTGCCCGCCGAGGCGCATGGAGCCGCCGAGCATCTCGATCTTCTTCTGCTCGGGGAGTTCGCTGATGACGGGGTTGGCGGTGGCGGGGTTGAACTCGGTGGAGTTGGCGTCTTCGAGGCCCAGGACGTGGCGGGCGTACTCGATGACGGCGACCTGGAAGCCCAGGCAGATGCCCATGTA
Organism: Phycisphaerales bacterium; assembly: GCA_016742055.1. Taxonomy (GTDB): domain Bacteria; phylum Planctomycetota; class Phycisphaerae; order Phycisphaerales; family UBA1924; genus JACVCK01. The sequence goes on along the minus strand of JACVCK010000071.1, from coordinate 3,639 downwards.
GGGCACGGCGTTCTCGCGGCAGTGGCGCACGCAGGCGATTTTGCCCTCGACGCCCCGGGAGCCGAAGCCGCCGGGGACGATGATGGCGTCCACACCGGCCAGGCGTTCGGCGACGTTGGCGGGCGCGAGGTCGTCGGACTCGATCCAGGCGATCTCGACGTCGCAACTGAGGTGTGCGGCGCAGTGCTCGAGAGCTTTTTCGATGGAGGCGTAGGCGTCGCGGAGCGCGGCGTACTTGCCGGCGAGGCCGACGCGGACGCGCCGGGACTTGGGCGCGGTGAGGCCTCGGGCGAAGGACATCCACTCTTCGCGCCCGCGGTCTTCGGCTTCGGAGTCGACACGGTCGTGGAGTTCGAGGATGCTGAGGACTTCGCGGTCGAGCCCGGCGCGGCGCATGGCGTCGGGGATGGTGTAGATGCTGGGCCGGTCGTGCATGCTGAAGACGCGCCGGAGGGGCACGTTGGAGAACATCGCGATCTTCTGCATGACCGTGTGGGTGCAGGGATTGGAGGCGCGGCAGGCGATGATGTGGGGCTGGACGCCGGCCTCCATGAGCCGCTTGATGCCGAGTTGGGCGGCCTTGCTCTTCTGCTCGCCGAGCGCCGGGGGCTCGATGACGTAGGTCAGGGCGACCATGCACATCGAGTTGGGGCCTTCTTCGAAGGCGAGTTCGCGGAGGGCCTCGATGTAGAAGCCGTTCTCGTAGTCGCCGACGGTGCCGCCGACCTCGACAAAGACCACGTCGGCTGGGCTTTTGCCGTCGCCGTACATGGCCAGTTCGCGGAGTTTGCGCTTCACCTCGCCGGTGACGTGGGGGATCATCTGGACGTCGCGCCCGAGGTACTGGCCGCGCCGTTCGCGTTCGAGGATCTCGCTGAAGATGCGTCCGGAGGTGACGAAGTTCCGTCGCGAGAGGTTCTGGTCGAGCATGCGCTCGTAGGTGCCCAGATCCATGTCGCACTCGGTGCCGTCGTCGAGGACGAAGACTTCGCCGTGGCGGAAGGGATTGAGGGTTCCTGAATCGATGTTCAGGTATCCCTCCATCTTGATGGGGGCGACGACGAGCCCCTTGTCCTTCATGAGTTTGGCGAGGCTGGAGGCGAAGATGCCCTTGCCCAGGCCGCTCATGACGGTGCCGAAGACGGCGACGTATCGATGCCGGCCCTTGCGGTAGCCGTCGGGGACGGGGGAGTAGAACTCGGTGTTGGAGGAGGTTTGACCCGCGCCGGCGAGCAGGTCCGACCCCCGCGCCGCGTCGTCCTGGCGCTCGCTGCCGGTTGTCCGTGGCACTTGGGGCATGTCTTACTGTACCTCCACCCCAACCAAAAGCACAACTCGGGGCATGGAAACCGGTTATAGTCGTCCACATCCGGCCTGTCTCCGGTCTGCGGCGCCCCGGTTCGGGGCGACGAGAGCGGGCGGCCGGGCGTCCCCGCGCATCGCCAAGCACCCCGATTCGGAGCGCCACGCCATGTCCCGAGTTGCCGCCGCGTTGATGGTCGTCAGCATCGCCACCTCAGCGTTCGCCGGGGCGGACGGGTGGCTGGAGCGGCACGGGTGTCTGCACGGGCGGCTGGGCTGGGTGGAGGCGCTGAGCGAGGGCTTCGCGGCGCCGTACGACGAAAAGACGGGCCGGGACAACCGGAACTTTCCGCCGAGCCCGCTGGCGGACCACGAGCGGATGGTCCTGGAGATCGATATCCCGGACATGAACCGGCGGTTCTTCAACGCCACGCAGACGCTGACGCTGACGGCGCTGGGGGCGCCGCTGGACGCCCTGACGCTGAACGCCGAAGGGTTGGCGATCGACTCGGTGACGATGCAGGAGCGGGCGCTGGCGTTCTCGCACGACGGCTCGACGCTGACGATCCGGTTCGACCCGCCGCTGCAGCCGGGGCAGTCGGCGACGGTGACGACGCGGTACTCGGCGGAGGACATGGCGGACGGGATGGTGTGGTCGCCCGAGGACCCTGCGGTCCCCGGGCGCGCGGCGCAGTTGCACACGCAGGGTCAGCCGGAGTCGAACCGTTTCTGGTTCCCGTCGCACGACTTTCCGAACGAGCGGATGGCGACGGAGATGATCGTGACGGCGCCGGACGGGTATCTGGTAAGCGCGAACGGGCGGCTGGTGAGCGAGCGGGTGGAGAACGGGCGGCGGAGGTTCCACTGGGCGCAGGACAAGCCGCACCCGGCGTACCTGGTGTCGCTGATCGTGGGCAAGTTCGACGTGGTGGACGTGGCGAGCCGCGACTGCCGCGTGCCGATGCCGTGCTACGTGGCGCCGGGGGACGGGGACAAGGTGGAGCGGACGTTCGGGCGGACGCGGGACATGATGCGGGTGTTCGAGACGCGTTTCGCCGAGCCGTACCCGTGGGACCGGTACGCGCAGTTGCTGGTTTGGAACTACGGCAGCGGCGGGATGGAGAACACGTCGGCGACGACGCTGTACGAGTGGTGCATCCTCGATGAGCGCGCGGTGGACGACGGGGACATGGACGCGCTGATCGCTCATGAACTGGGGCACCAGTGGTTCGGCGACCTGATCACATGCCGGTCGTGGGCGCACCTGTGGCTCAACGAGGGCTTCGCGACGTACGCGGAGTCGCTGTGGTTCGAGGAGCGCGACGGCTACGACGCGGGGTACCTCGACGACGTGTGGACGAACCTGCGCGGGATCGCGGCCAGCGACCGGCTGGACCCCAAGGACGAGAAGGCGGGGGACCGGCCGGGGATGGTGTCGAACGTGTACGACGATCCGGGCGAGACGTTCGGTCGGCGGTCGAACCCCTATCCCAAGGGCGCAAGCGTGCTGCACATGCTGCGCGTGATGCTGGGGGACGAGGTGTTCTTCCGGGGCCTGCAGACGTACGTCGATCGGTTCGCGCTCAAGGAAGTGGAGACGAGCGACTTCCGGCGGGTGATGGAGGAGGTCAGCGGGCGGTCGCTGGAGCGGTTCTTCGATCAGTGGACGGTTCGCCCCGGCACGCCGCAGGTGACGGTGACGGGCAAGTGGTCGGAGCGCGACCGCGCGCTGCACCTGACGGTGGAGCAGACGCAGCGGATCGACGCGAAGTCTCCGGCGTTCGTGTTCGATCTTCCGATCCACGTGGAGACGGCGTCGGGCGCGCGGACGGTGACGATCGCGGTCAGTGAGCGCCGGCACGAGCGGACGGTCGAGTTGGACGGGGAGCCGACGATGGTGGCGATCGACCCGGCGCTGGCGGTGATCATGACGCCGACGGCGAAGGTCCCGGCGGGCTGGCTGCGGGCGCAGGCGGAGCGCGGGCCGACGCTGGCGTCGCGCCTCGACGCGGCGCGGGCGCTGCGGGAGCACCCCGGCGCGGAGACGACGGCGACGCTGAGCGGCCTGCTGCGCGATTCGAGCGAGCACCACCACGTGCGGCGGATCGCGGCGGACTCTCTGAGCACGCTGCGTCAGGGCGACGCGCTGGCCGAGGCGCTGGGCTCGGGCATCGCGGACGCGCGGGTGCGCCGGGCGGTGGTCGCGGGGCTGGCGGCCGGCGGCGACCGGAAGACGGCGCTGGCGGCGGCGTTGCAGATCGCCCAGGATGTCGGCGAGTCGTACGCGGTGCGGGCTGAGGCGGTCGAGGCGCTGGGCGCATTTGCGGCCGAATGGCA
>JACVCK010000070.1 GCA_016742055.1 Phycisphaerales bacterium | reverse complement strand
GCTACAACACCGCCGTCGTCGTCGTGGGCGCGACGCTGCTGGGGCTGGCCTCGGGCGTGGTGGGCGCCTTCACCACGCTCCGCAAGCGGGCGCTCATGGGCGACGCGCTCAGCCACGCGTCGCTCCCGGGCGTCGTGAGCGCGTTCCTGATCGCCGCATGCCTGGGTCTGCACGAACGGAGCGTGCCCATCCTGCTCGCGGGCGCGGCGCTGAGCGCCGTGCTGGGCGCCGTCGCCGTACAGTGGATCACCCGCGCGACGCGGCTGCAGGAGGACGCCGCCATCGGCGCCGTGCTGAGCGTGTTCTTCGGCGCCGGCATCGTGCTCCTGAGCGTCGCGCAGGCGCTGCCGGGCGTCTCGCAGGGCGGCATCCGCTCCTACATCTACGGTCAGACGGCGGCGATGAGCGTCGCCGACGCCCGGACCATGGCCGCCGCCGCGGCGCTGGCGACGGCGGCGGCGGTCCTTCTCCATAAGGAGTTCACGCTGGCGTGCTTCGATCCGGAGTTTGCGCGCGCTCAGGGCTGGTCCGTTGGCGTCATCGACCTGATGCTCATGGCCTTGCTGGTCGCCGTCGCGGTGATCGGCATGCAGGCGGTGGGGCTGCTGCTGATGGTCGCGATGCTCATCATCCCCGCCGCGGCGGCGCGCTTCTGGACCGATCGACTCGGGGCCATGGTCTGGCTCAGCGCCGCGCTCGGCGCGGCGGGCGGCTATCTCGGCGCCTGCGCGTCGGCGCTGGCCTCGCGGCTGCCGGCCGGCGCGGTGATCGTGCTGACCTCCGGCGCGCTGTTCGCGCTGAGCATGCTGCTGGCGCCCAGGCGCGGCATGCTCGCGGAGGCGCTGCGTCGCGCCCGGCTGCGCCTGCGCATCCGCGCCGACCATGCGCTCGAGACGCTGATCGTCGCCGAGCAGAGCCGCGCGATGGCCGAGCCCGAGCGCATCGGCCCGGCCCTCCGCATGTGGCTCTCGGCGCAGTCGCTGGCGGAGTGGTCCGGCGGGCGTCCGACGCTCACCGACAAGGGCCGGGAGCGCGGCCTCCGGGTTCGGCGGAACCACATGCTCTGGTCGCGCTACCTCACCGAGCACGCCGACGTGGCCCCCTCGCACGTGGACTGGACCGCCGACCAGGTCGAGCACGTTCTGGGCCCGGAAACCACGGCGCGCCTGGAACGACTGCTCGCCGCGGACGAACGCGCCGGCGGGGCGCACGCATGAGCCCGGCGCTGCACGAGTTCGTGTCGATCGACCTTCCCGCGATGAGCGCCGCCGTGCTGGCCAGCGCCGTCTGCGCGCTCCTGGGCAGTTTCCTCGTCCTCCGCCGCCAGAGCCTCGTGGGCGACGCCATCTCCCACGCCGTGCTGCCGGGCCTGGTGGTGGGCTTTCTGCTCAGCGGCTCACGGGCGGCGGCGCCGATGTTCCTGGGCGCGGGCGTCGCGGCCCTGATCGCCGTCGCGCTCATCGGCGCCGTCCGTCGATTCGGGCGGGTCGAACCCGGCGCCGCGATGGGGGTCGTCTTCTCCATCATGTTCGCGCTGGGCGTCGTGCTTCTCGAACAGGCCGCGGCCCGTCAGGTGGACCTCGACGCCGACTGCGTGCTGCACGGCCAACTGGAGACCATCTTCTGGCTTCCGCCCGCCACGTGGGCGGAGTTCTGGTCGTGGGGCACACTCCGCGAGGTTCCGCGCCAGGTGGTCGTGCTCGGCGCGACGTTCGTCGCGTGCGCCGCATTGGTCGGCGCGTTCTTCAAGGAGTTGCGGATCGTCACGTTCGATCCGGGGCTCGCCTCGTCGCTGGGCCTGCGATCAGGGTGGGTGCAGGCCGGGCTGATGGCCATGGTCGCGGCGGCCACGGTCGCGAGTTTCGAGGCCGTGGGCTCCATCCTGGTGATCGCGATGCTGATCTGCCCCGCGGCGACCGCGAGGATGCTCACCGATCGGCTGATGTCGCAAGTTCTGGTGAGCGTGGCGGTGGGGGTGGGTTCGGGCGTGGTGGGCTACCTGCTCGCGGCGCACGCGGCCCCGCGCCTGGGGCTGCCCGGCGCGGTGAACGCCGCGGGCTCGATCACGGTGGTGTCCGGGGCGCTGCTGGTGGGCGCTTGCCTCGGCGCGCCTCGGCACGGCGTCGCTGCGAGGGCGCTCCGACGCGCGCGGCTGGGGGCGCGCATCGCACGGGAGGACGCGCTCGCGGCGCTGTACCGGCTGGAGGAGCGATCAACCGGCGCGACGCAGAACGCCGTCGCGGCTCTGGTCGGGCCCGGAGTCAACGCCGCCCGCGCCCTGCGCCTGGCCGTCGGCGCCGGGCTGGCCGAGAAGCGCGGCGCCGCGATCCGCCTGACCTCGCGCGGCCGCGACGAGGCCCGGCGCATCGTGCGCAGCCACCGGCTCTGGGAGTCGTACCTCGTGGAAGAGGTCGGACTCAAGCCCGATCACGTCCACGACACAGCCATGCGCCTCGAGCACCTCGGCGACGAGCGCGATCGCATCATGCCCCGTTCGGACCGCAGCGCCGATCCTCACGATCGGCCGATCCCGCCTCCGTCCTAAGACGCGCGGACGCAGCGTCCATCCGCGCACACACCCCCGCGGCCCGTGAATCGGAGACGGTTCGCCGCGAACCAGCGGTACATCCGATCGAAGATCGGACGCAGCACGGGCCAGCCCGTGGGCGCCAGCAGCCAGCCCAGGCCCACCGCGCCGTAGGCGCGACGGAAGACCTCCATCCCGCTCACCACGCGCCCATCCTCTGTCACGCCGTGGATGGAGCCCATCACATCCTCGAACGTCCGCCCGATGGAAGCCGCGTCGAAGCCCGGCGCCGCGATGTCCGTCAACGCAAGCAGTCCACGCCCGCGATCCAGCCGCTGGAGCAGCCGGGCTTCGTGGCGGCACAGGGGGCATTCCCCATCGATCAGGATTCGGAAACGTGGCCCGCTCATCACCCGTGGGTTCGCCACGGAGGGGCGGTCGGATGCGGTCCGAAATGGCCCTCAGGGAGCGATCAGACGGGCCCATTCCTCGTTCAGGCGGCGGACCGACACGGGCGACGGCGTGCCCAGTTCCTGAGCGAAGAGCGAGACGCGGAGTTCCTCCACCATCCATCGGAAGGCGGGCATCTCCGGCGCCGCGTCGGGCTGCATCGCGCTGATCTGCGTGAGGATCTGCAGCGCCCGCTCCCATTGGGGACGGACCTCCTGCCGCGCCCGCTCCTCGGCGGCCGCCTTGCCCTGCCGGAGTTTGTCGAGGCGCATCTCGGCGGCCCGCAAGTAGCGCGGATAGTGCCGCAGCCGGTCGATCGGCGTCAGGAGCAGGAACGGCCCATGCGTCAGCCACGCGGCCTGATCGCGGATGTCGAGCACGGTCATGGCCCACGCGGGCGGGTGGGGCTTCTCCAGCGCGAGCCGCACGCGGTGGAGTTGCTCCAGAATGGCGCCGGTGAGCGCCGCGGCGTCGCGCGCAGCGGTGACGATCCGCCCGAACCCGCGCTCGAAGCGGTCCTCGAACTGGCGCTTGACGCGAAGGTCGGCGCCATCCACAAGGAACGCCAGATCGGCGGTCAGGAGCGTCAGCGCATCGAGGACGTCGCCCTCCAGGGCAGCGCCCTTGAACTGCAGCCGCATGCGGTCCAGCGGAGCGCCATGCTGCAGCGCCGCCCGGATCTCGCGCCCGGCGCGCAGCGCGAACAGGCGCCGCAGCCCGCGACGGTGCGCGCGGGCGGCCGAGTCGGGCCTGGGAAAGAGCGCAAGCCCCACGGCCCTGCCCTCATCGACGATCGCGGGGACCGCGGTCAGCCCCGCTCCGGTGGGCACGGTGGGCGGGAGGTCGTCGAACGTCCAGTCCGTCAGCCCGCTGCGATGGAACGGCGTGGACGTGTCGCGCCGCAGCGTCTCCGCGACGGCGCTCGACGCCTTGTGCCGCAGGGCGTCGATCTCACGGTCCTCCGCGACGGCCCTCCCCTTCTCGTCCACCACCACGAACCGCGGCCTGTGCCCCGCATCGGCCGGGGGGCCCGGCTCGGCGGGCGCGGGCTCGTTCCAGATCGAGGGCTCCACGCGGACGCCCAGTCGCGCCGACAGGAACTCCGCGAACGTCTCGGCGAGCGTGCGGTCGCGCCGAGGCGAGGTCCGCAGGAACTCGTCGGCCACATCGGGCGCGGGCCCGAGTTGCCGGCGGCGCTCCTTGGGCAGCGAGCGGACCATGTCGATCACCCGCCCTCGAACGAGCCCGGGCACGATCCAGTCCGCCAGCGCCGTCGAAAGCCGCTCGACCGCGCCGATCGGCGCGCGCACCGTCACGCCATCCTCCGCCTCCCCCGGGGCGAAGGTGTACTCCACCCGCAGCGCGTGGGCGCCCAACTGCACGCGGTCCGGGAAGCGCTCGGGCGTCACCTCCTCCGCGCCGGGCAGCAGCAGGTCCTCCAGCGCCATGAACAGGACGCGTGGCGCCGTGTTCTCCGCGCCGGCCCGCCAGCGCTCGAACGTGCGCCCGCTCACCACCTCCGCCGGGAGCCGCTCGTCGAAGAACGCGAACCGCCGCGCCGCGTCCGCGATGAGGTCAAACCGCCGGGCTTTGGCCTGCACCCGCTCGGCCTCCTCCAGAACGGCGCGATTGTGGCGCATGAACGGGGCGTCGCTGCGCAGTTCGCCCTCGACCAGCGCATGATGAATGAACAGTTGCCTGCACAGAGCCGGATCGACCGCGCTGTAGTCCGCGGCCCGCCCCGCGTAGACTTCCAGCCCGAACAGCGCGGCCTTCTCCGAAGCCACGACGCGCTGCGTCTTCTCGTCCCAACGCGGATCGCTCCAGGACTTCTTGAGCAGGCGCCCCCCGACCTGCTCGATCCACTCGGGGCGGATCCGCGCCGCGGTGCGCGCGTACACGCGGGTCGTGCGCACGATCTCCGCCGCCATCACCCACCTGGACTTGGAGCCGAACAGCGCCGAACCCGGGAAGAGCACGAACCGGTTGCCCCGCGATCCGGCGTACTCGCCGTTGTCGTCGAGTTTGCCCACCGAGCCCAGAAGGCCGGCCAGGATGGCCCTGTGGACGGCCCCCTCGTCCGCCGCGTCCTTGTTCGGACGGTGGCCCATCTCGGTGATGATCGAGCGCAGTTGCTGGTGGATGTCCCGCCACTCCCGCATGCGCATATGGGACAGGAAGTTGTCCTTCCGCCACTTGCGCAGTTGGCTGTTCGAGCGCTTGTCCGCCTCTGCATGGTCCGCGCGCCAGATGTTCAGGATCGTGAGGAAGTCCGAGCCCTCGTGGTGAAACCGCTTGTGCGCGGCGTCCGCGGCGTCGCGCTGATCCATCGGGCGCTCGCGCGGGTCCTGCACCGACAACGCCGCGGCGATCACCAGGACCTCGGCCATCGAGCCCTCGCGCTCGCCGGCGAGGATCATCCGGCCGATGCGGGGATCGATCGGCAGGCGGGAGAGGGACTGGCCCACGGCCGTCAGGGCCCGGGCGTCGTCGATCGCGCCCAGTTCTTCGAGCGTCTCGTATCCATCGCGGATCATGCGCTGGCCCGGCGGCTCGATGAAGGGGAACGACTCCACCTCGCCCAGCCGCAGCGCCTTCATCTGCAGGATGACTGACGCCAGATTGGACCGCAGGATCTCCGGATCGGTGAACGCCGGGCGGGAGTTGAAGTCCTCCTCGCTGTACAGCCGGATGCACACGCCCGGCCCGACGCGCCCGCAACGGCCCGCGCGCTGCGCGCCCGACGCCTGCGAGATCGCCTCGATCGGAAGGCCCTGCAGCCGGCTTCGCGCCGAATACCGGCTGATGCGCGCGACCCCCGAATCGACGACGTAACGGATGCCGGGAACGGTGAGGGACGTCTCCGCGACGTTGGTCGCCAGCACGATCCGCCGGCCGGAGTGGGGCTTGAAGATCCGCTGCTGCTCCTCGGCCGACAGACGCGCGTACAGCGGAAGGACCTCCGTGCCCCCCGGGCCGCGCGCGTGGTGGTGCGTCAGTTCTTCGGCGACGTCGCGGATCTCGCGCTCGCCGGGGAGGAAGACCAGGATGTCCCCCATGCCCAGTGAGCAAGCCTCGTCCACCGCGCGGAGGACCGCGTCGATGGGGTTGGCGTCCTCATGGTCGTCGCGGGGGCGGTACAGCACGTCGACGGGGTGCGTGCGTCCGGCGACCTCGATGATCGGGGCGCCGCGGAAATGGTCGCTGAAGCGCTTGGGGTCGATCGTCGCGCTGGTGACGACCACTTTCAGGTCCGGGCGGCGCGGGAGGATCGTGCGGAGGTAGCCGAGGAGAAAGTCGATGTTCAGGCTGCGCTCGTGGGCCTCGTCGATGATGAGCGTGTCGTACTGCAGCAGCAGACGGTCGTGCTGCGTCTCGGCGAGCAGCACGCCGTCGGTCATGAGTTTCACCAGCGTCTGGGGGCCGGTGTGGTCGGTGAACCGGACCTTGAACCCGACCGTGCGCCCCAGCGGCTGGCCGAGTTCTTCGGCGACGCGCGTCGCGACGGCCCGCGCCGCGATGCGCCGGGGCTGCGTGTGCCCGATCAGCCCGTCGGCCCCGCGCCCCAGGTCCAGGCAGATCTTGGGGAGTTGCGTGCTCTTGCCCGAGCCCGTGTCGCCGCAGACCACCACGACCTGATGGGCTCGAATCGCCGCGGCGATCTCCTCCCGGCGCTGCGCGATCGGCAGGTCCGCCGGGAACGTGGGCCTGGGGCGGGAGGCGAGGCGGGCGGCCCGCCGCTGGACCGAGCGCTCGATCGCCTGGGTCACCTTCTCGAGCGCATCGGGAGCGCGCTGCGAGTTCCGCTCGGCGCCCGCCAGACGCCGCGCCAGCGCGTCGCGGTCCGAGGCGAGACACTCGCCGAGCCGTTCGCGGAGTTGTTGAATCGGTTGCTTGGCCATCACGTCCACCGCCGCCGGAGCGGACCCTAAGGGGGCCGCTCCGGGCGGGCGGATGGTATTCAGCGAAGAGCGACGGGCCAGCCCAGCAGCGGGGGTTGGCGGGCACGGCCGCGATCAGGTGGTGTAGTACGCGTTGATCTGGATGTATCCCTCGGTCAGGTCGCAGGTCAGATAGGTCGCGTCCGCCTGCCCGCGTCCGAGGGAGATGTCGATGTGCACGTCGGGGCCGGCGAACGCCGGCGCAAGCCGCTCGCGCGCCACGCCCGTCGGGGCGCCGTCCGCGAAGATCGACAGCCCGCCGACGCGGATGACCACCTGGTTCATGTCGAGCGGCGCGCCGCTCCGGCCTACGGCCGCCGCGATGCGCCCCCAGTTCGGATCGCCCCCGGCGATCGCTGTCCGCACCAGCAGCGATGAGCCCACCGTTCGCGCCACCTGCTCGGCCTCGTCCTCGGTCAACGCGTCGGACACCGAGACGTGGATCACTTTTTTGGCGCCCTCGCCGTCGCGGACGATCTTCAGCGCCAGTTCGCGGCAGACGCGCTCGATCGCGTCGGCCACCACCTGCTCGGGGAAGTCGCCCGCTTCGCCCGAAGCCATCGCGTACACGCAGTCGTTCGTGGAGGTGTCCCCGTCCACGCTGACGCGGTTGAACGTGCGGTTCGTGGCGACGGTCAGCATCCGCTGCAGCGCCTCGGGGGCGACGGCGGCGTCGGTCATCACCACGCCGAGCATCGTCGCCATGTTGGGATGGATCATGCCCGAGCCCTTGGCCACGCCGGCGACATGGAACGTGCGCCCGTCCACGGTCACGTGCGCCTGCGCCGCCTTGGGGCAGGTGTCGGTGGTCAGAATGGCGTCCGCCGCGCGGTCCAGCCCGTTGGGGGAGGCCTCGTCCGCCAGCGCAGGCATGGCGGCGCGGATCTTTCCCACCTCCAGTTGAGGGCCGATCACGCCGGTCGAGGCGATCAGCGTCTCTTCGGGCGCGCAGCCGATCGCCGCCGCGGCGATGGCGGCCATGTCAGCGGCGGAGCGATCGCCCTCAGCGCCGGTGGCGGCGTTGGCGCAGCCGGAGTTGATGAGCACGGCGCGTCCCACGCCGGCGCTCGCCTCCAGGTGGCGCTTGGAAAGCGTGACGGGCGCGGCGCAGAGGAGGTTCTTCGTGAACACGCCCGCGACGCTGGCGCCGGCCGGCGCGAGGAACAGCGCCAGGTCCGGCTTGCCGCTCTTCCGCAGGCCGCAGGCAAGGCCCGACGCGACGAACCCGCGCGGGCAGTCCGCGCGCGAGGCGTCGACATGGAAGGCGGCGATCGAGGCGGGGAGCGTGGAGATGGTCATCGGGCGGCCTCCTGCTCGCGTTTCGTGGCGAGCCGCAGGCGTGCGGACGTGACGGCCGCTTGCACGCGGCCGGGGGCCGTCCCGCCCGGCACATTGCGCCGGGCGAGCGTGGCCTGGATCGTGAGCGCCTCGTGGATGTCCGGGCCAATCGCCGGAGCGAAGCGCCGGAAGTCGGCGAGGTCGATGGCTTCGAGCGGCTGGCCCCGCTCGATCGCGAAGCGGACGATGCGCCCCGCGACCTCGTGCGCGTCGCGGAACGGCACGTTGATACGCACGAGGTAATCGGCGAGTTCGGTGGCGTTGGAATATCCCGCGGCCGCGGCCCGGGCGCAGGCGTCGGTGTGCAGCGTGAGGCCGTCGAGCACGACGGGCGCCGCCCGCAGCGAGAGCGAGAGGTGGCGCAGCGCGTCGAACAGCGGCTCCTTGTCCTCCTGCAGGTCCTTGTTGTACGCGAGGGGCAGGCCCTTGAGAGTGGTGAGCAGCGCCACGAGCGCCCCCGTGATGCGCCCGGACTTGCCGCGGAGCAGTTCCAGCGCGTCGGGGTTCTTCTTCTGGGGCATGAGCGACGAGCCGCTCGTGACGGCGTCGCTGAGCGTCACGAGGCTGAACTCGGCCGTGGAGTAGATGATGAGGTCCTCAGCGAACCGCGAGAGGTGCACGGCGCACAGCGCGGCGGCGTGGAGTGCGTCCACCACGAAGTCCCGGTCGGAGACGGCGTCGAGACTGTTGCGGGTCGGGCCGTCGAACCCCAGTTCGCGCGCGATGGACTCGCGGTCCACCGGGAACGTCGTGCCGGTCAGCGCGCCCGAGCCCAGCGGGCACAGCCCGGCGCGAGCGCGGGCCGAGAGAAATCGGTCGGCGTCCCGATCCAGCGCCTCGAAATGGGCGAGGCACCAGTGGGCGAAGAGGGTGGGCTGGGCCGGCTGGAGGTGGGTGTACCCGGGGAACGGCGCGTCCGGCCAACGCTCCGCCGCGCCGACCAGGGCGTCCTGCGTCCGCCGGATCTCGTCCACCCGAGCCAGGCATTCCTCACGCACGTACAGGCGCAGGTCCGTCGCCACTTGGTCGTTGCGGCTGCGCCCCGTGTGCAGTTTCTTGCCCAGCGCGCCCACGCGCTCGATCAGTCGCGACTCCACCCACGAATGCACGTCCTCGTCCCCGGCCTCCGCCACGGCGCGCGGGTTCGACGCGGCCATGGCGCCGATGTCCCCGAGCGCGCTGATGATCTGCTCGGCCTCCACGGCCGCGAGCGCCCCGGCGCCCGCGAGCGCCCGCGCCCAGGCGATCGACCCCTGCAGGTCGTGACGCACGAGCCGGTGGTCGAACGGCAGGGAGTCGTTCAGCGCACGGAACAGCGGGTCGCTCGCGCCCTCGAAGCGACCGCCCCACATCGCGCCGGAGCCGCCCGCGCCGTGCCCGTCCGTCACTTGGCCTTGCCCTTCTGCTTGAGCGCGCTGATCCGCTGCGGCAGCGAGAACAGCCGGATGAAGCCCTCGGCGTGCGATTGGTCGTACACCGACTCCTCGCCGAACGTCGCGAAGGACTCGGAGTACAGCGAGTTCGGCGAGCGCCGCTTCACCGCCGTGGCGTGGCCCTTGTGCAGGCGAACCACCACCTCGCCGGAGAGTCTGGAGGCCATCTGGTCCACCGCCGCCGTCAGCGCCTCGCGCACGGGCGTGAACCAGCGCCCGTCGTAGACCAGTTCGGCGAACTTCAGGCCGATCTGCTCGCGCTGGTGCAGCGTCTCGCGGTCGTAGACGAGTTCTTCGAGCGCGCGAAGGGCCTCGACGACCACCGTGCCGCCGGGCGTCTCGTAGCAGCCGCGCGACTTCATCCCCACCAGGCGGTTCTCCACGATGTCGATGCGTCCGACGCCGTGCTGGCCGGCGACGGCGTTGAGGCGGCCGATCAGCGCGTGCCCGGCGATCTTCTCGCCGTTGAGCGCCACGGGCCGGCCCTTCTCGAACGTCAGCGCGACGTCGGCGCACCGGTCGGGCGTCTCGTCGAGCGGGGCCGTGAGCATCCACACGTCCTCGGGCGGGGCGTTCCATGGGTCCTCGAGCGCGCCGCCCTCGTGGGAGATGTGAAAGAGATTGCGGTCGCGTGAGTAGATCTTCTCGAGACTGGCCGTCGTGGGGACGTTCCGCTCCTTCAGGTACCCCAGCACCTGCTCGCGCGAGCGCAGACTCCACAGGCGCCAGGGGGCGATGACCTTCAGGTCGGGCGCCAGCGCGGCGAAGGCGCTCTCGAACCGGACCTGATCGTTGCCCTTGCCCGTGCAGCCGTGGGCGAGGGCCTCGGCGCCGACCTTCCGCGCCACGTCCACCTGCGCCTTGGCGAGGATGGGGCGCGCAATCGACGTGCCCAGCAGGTATCGGCCCTCGTAGACGGCGCCGGCCAGCAGCGTGGGATAGACGTAGGACTCGATGAACTCCTGTTTGAGGTCCACGACGTGGCACGAAGAGGCGCCGGAGCGCACAGCCTTCTCCTCGATGCCCACGAGTTCCTCATCGCCCTGGCCGACGTCGCCGACATAGGCCACGATCTCGCAGTCGTAGTTCTCCTTCAGCCACGGGATGATGGCGGAGGTGTCGAGGCCGCCGGAGTAGGCGAGGACGATCTTCATGGGCATGGGTGGCTTCTCTCTTCTCGGTCAGGCGTTCGGATCGGCGAGCAGGTGGAGCAGGAGCGCGTTCTGGGCGTGCAGGCGGTTGTCCGCCTGCTGCAGCGCGATGGACTGGGGGCCGTCCAGCACCTCGTCGGTCACCTCGTGCCCGCGGTGGGCGGGGAGGCAGTGCATGAACACCGCGTCCGGCGCGGCCAGCGACATCGCGCGGGCGTTGATCTGGTACGGGGCGAAGACGGCTTGACGCGCCGCCGCTTCCTCGTCCTGACCCATCGACACCCACGTGTCGGTGTAGACGACCTGGCGGTTGTGCAGGGCTTCCATCTCGTCCGTGATCATGATCTCCGCGCCCGAGGCCCGGGCCCTCTGCGAGGCGATGCGCACCGCCTCCGGGGAGGGATCGTACCCGGGAGGGCAGATGACCATGAGGTCCGCCCCGACCGTCGCGCCGGCGATCAGCAGCGAGTCGCAGACGTTGTTGCCGTCGCCGACATAGGCGATCTTCAGCCCGCGCAGATCGCCGAACCGCTCCTTCATGGTCAACAGATCGGCCAGCGCCTGGCAGGGGTGGTGCCGCTCCGACAGGCCGTTGATGACCGGCACGGACGAGGCCCGCGCCATCGCCTCCACCGTGTGGTGCGCGTAGGTCCGCGTCACCACGGCGTCGGCCCACAGCGAGAGATTGGACGCGTAGTCCTCCGGCGACTCGCGCTCGCCGATCCGCTGCTTGCTGATGTCCATGTAGACCACGTGGGCGCCGAGTTTGCTGGCGCCGATCTCGAACGACAGGCGCGTGCGCAGCGAGGGCTTCTCAAAGAGCAGCACCACCGTGCGCCCGGCCAGCGCTCCCGCGTACACGCCAGGGCGCGCCTTCCACGCCGACGCCACGTCGAACAGCGAGCGCAGAGCGTCCGAGCCGAACGCCGCCGCGGAGAGCACGTGCTTGAACCCCAGCGTCGCTGGACGCGCGGGGAAGGGAATCACGATGGGAGAGGCGAGCGCGATGGTCATGGGGCGCTCCTGTGCAGGTCGTGCGAATCGTTGGTCAACTCAGAGAACCGCATGCGGCGGGGCAGCGTCCGCCTGTCGTCGGCCCAGCGCCGATCGACCCGACGGCGCCACCCACGTCCCCCTCCCCTCGCCGCGCCCCAACGC
>JACVCK010000069.1 GCA_016742055.1 Phycisphaerales bacterium | reverse complement strand
CGCGGCCCGCCCGGGGGGGGGCCCCCCGCCCAACGCAGGGGAGTTCCCCCGTAATGGGGGCGCCCCCCCTTCCTGCCGCCCGGGCTCTTAGACCCAATCCTCCTCCGCCACTGGCACAAGGCCGCGCGCCACGACCTGACGGGCCGCGCCTTCTGGGGGCAGGTCACGCGCCTGGCCGATTGGCTGGAGACGCGCACCCGCCCGGGCGATGTCGTGCTGGTGATCGGGCCCACGACGCCCGGGATGATGGCGATGTTCCTCGCCATCGCCGCCGCCGGCCGGCTCGGCGCCTGTTTCCCGCCCGCCTCGCCGATCCAGGACGCGGCGCATTACTACGCGCAGCAGCGCCACGCGCTGGCCGCCATCGATCCCGCCGCGATCTGCGCCATGGATCGCCCCGTCGCCGAGACCATCCGCCGCATCGATCCGGACCTGGCCGCGCGCGTGCTGGAGATGCCCGAGGGCGATCCCGTCGAGCCCCGCGCACTGGAGGCCTTCCGCGCCAGGCTCGATTCGGACGCGCCGCTGTTCATCCAGCACAGCTCCGGCACCACCGGCATCAAGAAGGCGGTGGCGATCAGCGGGCGGATGCTGGCGGGCCAGTTCGCCGCCTATTGGCCGCTGATCCGCGCGGAGGCCGGTGGCGGGCATCTGCGCATCGCGAGCTGGCTGCCGCTCTATCACGACATGGGGCTGGTCGCCGCCTTCCTGCCGATCGAGACGCTGATGCGCACGGCACAGCCCGCATCGCTGCCGCCGCATTTCGGCTTCGCCATCGCCACCGCCTCCGCGCCGTCCGCCGCGTTCGTGATCGTGTGCGTCGTCCAACTCGGGGGCGTGGCGCCCGAGTTCTCGTGCCACGCGACGACGTCGCCCGCGCGGCCCACCGACGCGATGTCCAGGTCGCCGTCCTGATCCAGGTCCGCCACCTGCACCGCACGCGCGCCGGGGATGAACGGGTATACGATCGAACGCGTGAACGTCGGGATCGCCGCGCCGTTGCTGTAGAACACGGAGATCGAGTTGTCGCCCTCGGTCGCGGCCACCACGTCCGGAGCGCCGTCCGCGTTCACATCCGCGATCACCACCGAGCGAACCGTCGGCGCCGTCGTGGTCATCGCGTGCGCCGACCACTGCATCGGCGTGCCGCCCAGGTTGCGATGCCATAGGATCGTGTTGGTGTAGGGGAACGCCGTCACCAGGTCCGGCGCGCCGTCGCGGTCCAGGTCGCCGATGCTCACGCCCCACGGCCCGTTGCTCGCCCCGGCGTTCAGAACCGACTGCAGCGACGCGTACCGGAAGCCCCGGTGGATCGACCGGTTCTCGTACCACGCGATCTTGTTGTCCATGAACGAGGCCGACAACAGGTCAGGATCCCCGTCGTTGTCGAGGTCGGCCGGGTACACCGTCAGCGGGTTGTCCGCCGCCGTCGAGATGATGTAGGTGGACCACGCCACCGGGTTGCCGCCCAGATTCTCGTGGTAGGCGATCTGGTCCAGGCCGATGCCGCAGGACAAGAGGTCGATGTCGCCGTCCAGATCGAAGTCCACGGGCTCGACCACCTTGGCGCCCGAGATCACCGACACCGTGAACTGCTGGAAGGTCGGCGGCGAGCCGCCCAGGTTCCGATACCAGCGGATCTGGCTGTTGCCCTCCGACGCCGACAGCACATCCAGCCGGCCGTCGCCGTCGATGTCCGCCGTCTTCACCCACTTGGCGTTGCTCGCGTTGGTGACGATTACCCGCGTCACGAACTGCGGCGGCGAGCCGCCGACGTTCTCGTACCAGGCGATCTTCGCGTCCGCGCCCGAAGCCGAGAGCATGTCCATGTCGCCGTCGCCGTCCACGTCCGCCGCGACGGCCTTCTGCGCCCGATTCGCCGAGGAACTCACGATGTGCCGCGTCCATGACGTGCCCGACCCGTCCAAATTCTCGTGCCAGGAGATCCGGTTGTCGTCGCGGCCCGCGGACAGAACGTCCAGGTCCCCGTCGCCGTCCATGTCCTCCGCCCACGCCGACCACGAGCCGATCACCGACGTCGAAACGATGTGCTCCACCCACACCGTCCCGTCGCCGTTCACGTTCTCGTGCCACGCGATCTTGTCGTCCTGCCGGGACGCGACGATCACGTCGATGTCCCCGTCGAAGTCCATGTCGATCGCGAAGCACTCACGCGCGTCGCGGGCGTTGGTCGTGATGATCCGCTCCGTGAACGTCGGGGGGATCGTGCCGCTGTTCTGGAACCACGAGACCTTGTTGCTCCCCAGCGAAGCGCCGATCGGGTCCAGATGGCCGTCCCCGTTCACGTCCGCCGCGATGACCGTCCGCGCGTCGATGAACGTCCCCGTGATCACCACCTGAGGGCCGAACGGAACCGCCGAGGCCCACGCACCCCAAGCCAGCGAGAGCCCAAGACCCGCCACGACCCACCGGCGCTGAGAAAGCCGGGCGATGCACGCACTGATCTTCATCTCGATCTCCCACCTGCTCTGGGCCGAATCTCGGCCCGGCCTCAACTCCGCGGCGCCGGTCGGGCTGTCGAGAACGACATCCGGACGGGTCCCGGCCCCGGTTTCAGAAAGACTATCACAGCCCCACGCGAATCCAACTCAAACCACGCCAACTCCCGCCCGATAACGCCGATTTTGACCGCACAACCGCCCCGATCGGCGCCGCCGGAACGAGGGTCGAACTTTGGTCGGGTTCCTGCCCCGGGCGCAAGACAACGCCCGGCCTCGGGGCCGGGCGTTGGAGGAAACGAGCCAAACAGGCCTGCCGAACGCTCAGGAGCGGCGGCGGCGGAGAAGAGCCGGAGCGGCGAGGCCCAGGAGCATCGCGGCGCCGGGGGTCGGCGTCAGCATCACCTGGTCAAAGCCCACGTCGAACGGCGCGAACGTGCTGTCCGAGGCCAGCATCAGGCTGATGCCGGTCAGATTGCTCATGATGCCGTTGAATTCACCCGTCGACACGCCCCACGCGGAGGCGGTGAGGTCCACCTCGAACGAGCCCCACGTCCGCACCAGGTCGCGCGTCGGCGCGAAGGCGAACGTGATGGAGTCCGCCCCGCTGTACAGCGTCACCGACGCGGTGTAGCGGGTGAGGTTGTGCGCCAACTGGGGGTCGATCACGTTCGCAAGGAACGAGAACGTGCCGCCCACGGCCGCACGCTGGTCGCCCAGGAACTTCGGCGCCGCCCACGCCTCGGGCGTGATCGTGCCGTCGCCGCTGGCCACCAGGTATCCGGTGTCGTTGCCGGCCCGGGGGGCCGACTCCTGCCAACTGTCCACGTTGCTCGTCCAGCCCTCGTCCGTCGTGACAAAGTCGCTCAGGATGAAAGAAGCCGAGGCCGTCTGCGCGGCCGCGAAGGCGACGCCGGTGAGCGCGACATTGCGCGCACGCATCCACGCGTTGCGAGTCATCATCTCGTTCCTCCCCGCGAACCGACTCCGACCCTGTGCATGGGGGCGAGCGGCCGGTCGCTGCGGTGTTCCAACTATCAGACTCGCACGCTGCCCTGCGCAGGGCTCCAGACGTACGACCTGACTGGGGGAGTATACGTCAAAAATGACCGGATGGCGCCGTCGATGCCGATGATTCCAGCGCAAAATACCCGATCAAACCCCAAAATCTCAGGGTTTTATTCAAGCCGCTCCCGCCCCCTCGCCGGGATCAGCAGGTCAGGTTGAAGTTCCCCAGCACCAGGTTCAGGTCCGCGAAGTTCACCACCCCGTCGCCGTTCAGGTCGCCCTGAAGGCCCTGACCCGTCTGGTTGAACGAGCCCAGCACGATGTTCAGGTCGGCAAAGTCGATCTGGTTGTCCCCATTCGCATCGCCCGGGCAATTCACGCCGCCGGCGATGTCGAAGTCCCACGATCGCAACTGAAAATCGATGCGCAGGAACGACAACTGCTGGCAGAGCGCGTACGTCTCCACGTTCACCCACGTCTGCGCGTCCCCGCCCGTCTCCTGCACGCGCACGTTGTAGAAGCGGTTGCACGCTTCGTCCACGAAACCCGGCTCGTTCGCCGCGGCGCCCGTCAACTGGCCCCACACACGCCGGATCAGCAACTGCAGACTCTGCCCATCCACGACCACCGTCACACACTGATTGATCAGCGTGTCCGCCGTCCAGCGGACCGTGTTCGCGTTCACCTCCGTGCCGGTGAAGGTCACCACCGCCGAGAACGGCGCGCCCAGGTCGGCCAGGTCGATCGTGATGTCCAGCGAGCCCTGCGCCTTCACCACGCACGTCGGAGGCGCGTCCTCGTCCGCGATGACCCCCGCGCCGCTCTGGAAGCCGCTGTACGTATACGTCGCTCCGAGCAGGTCGAACGAGATGTTCTGCCCGTCGCGAAGGTCGCTCACGGGGCTGGCCCAGGCGGCGGCGGCGGCGAATAGGGCGATGACGGCGGTTCGGCGCATGACGGCTCCCTCCTCCCCGCTGAGGCCACTTGGGCCCCGGCGGGCGGTTCCCTTCAAATTACCGCCCATCCCCCGATCCGTCCAGAGTCCGACCGCCGGTTTCCACTCAGACTCGAAAAGTCTTGTGTCCCGGCCCGATCTGTGGTACGAGGAACCCTTGCGGGGGAAACCCGCTGGCGCCTCGGGGCGGCGGCGACTTGACCATGCAGGCCGCGACCCCGCGGCCGTTCGTGAAAAGGGAGGAAACATGTCGAAGCAACTGCATCGGGCTCTGCTCCTGGCGTGCGGCGGCGCCCTGTCCGCCGGCGCTGCGGCCGGGCCGTACCTGTTCGGCACGGCGGTGCGCCAGGGCGACAACGTGGCTGGCGTCGGCCTCGTCACCTCGATCGACAACCTGGCGATCAACAACAAGGGCCAGTGGTTCGTGGAAGTGGACACGAACGGCGCCGACACGAACACCGACGGCGCGCTCCTCTCCGGCACGGGCTACGGGAGCGGCTTCTCGCTGTTCATCCGCGAGGGCGACCAACTCGGCCTGCCCGCCGGCGTGAGCGTGGACTCCTTCGACGCTGTCACGATCAACAACAACGGCGACGGCGGCTTCAACTTCTTCCTCGGCGGCCTGCCGACCAGCCAGGACTCCGGCGTGTTCTTCAACACGACCATGGTCATTCAGGAGGGCTTCGTCTCCGGCGCCGCCGGCTTCTCCCCCAACACCCCCTACATCGGTTGGTTCGAAACCCGCATCAACGACTCCAACCAGATCATGATGATGGCCAGCGTGGACGACCCGGCCATCCCCACCACCGTCGACCGCGCCATCGTGGTGATCGACACCGACGGCGCCGGCGGCCTCGTCGCCGAGAAGGTCTACCTCAAGGAAGGCGACCAGATCGCCGGGCAGGGCGTGACCGACTTCGGCACCGGCCCGCACAGCATGGCGTTCAACAACGCCGGCCAGATGATGTTCGTCGCCGACCTCGACGGCGCCACCACCAGCGACGGCCTGGTCGGCATCGCCAACGGCGACAACGTCGCCATCCTCGCCCAGGAAGGCACGGCCTCCGGCATCCAGGGACGCAACTGGGGAACGCTCCCCACCTCGACCGCCGTCGCGCTCAACGACAACGGCGACTGGGCCATGCGCGCCACCCTCGCCGGCGACACCACCACCGACACCGTCATCGTCCGCAACGGCGAAGTCGTCGCCCAGGAGGGCTTCGGCCACGCCTCCATCGGCGGGTTCGTCTTCACGTCCTTCGGCACCGGCGCCATCGACATGGACAACCACGGCAACGTCCTGTACTACGGCGACTGGGACGATCCCAACACCCTCATGGACACCGGACTCTTCCTCAACGATCAACTCATCGTGCAGGAAGGCGTCACCCTGATCGACGGACTCGTCGTCACCGGCATCTCCGCCGTTCAGGACAACTTCGCCATCAGCGACAACGGCCGCTGGATCATCTTCGAAGGCACCCTCGCCGGAGGCATCAGCGGCGCCTTCATCATCCAGATCCCCGCGCCAGGCGGCGCGGCGCTCATCGGCCTGGCCGGCCTCGCCGGCCTCCGACGGCGCCGGTGAAACGCCCGCATCCCTGATCAATAAAGCGCCGGCCGACGGATCCGCTCCGTCGGCCGGCGCTGTTTCATTCCGGCTTCAACTCTGCTTCGCGCCGGGTCAGGGACGCGAACCCGGCGCGTCAAGCCCCGGGCCGCTGATCGAACCGAACCCAAACGGCCGCGGCGCTCCGGGCTGCGCCGGCGACCCGCCCGTCCCCGCCGCCACCGGCGCCGGCCGGGGCTGCACCGGCGGGCGCTGGGGCGCCGCCTGCGGCACGAGCCGAACCTTGAACAGGTACTCCGTCGCGCGGTCCCGCATCGTCCGCTGCAGTTCCTTGAACAGCCGCGAGCCCTCCCGCTTGTACTCGATCCGCGGGTCCTGCTGGCTGAACGCGCGGTAGCCGATCGCGTCGCGCAACTGGTCCATCGCGTACAGGTGGTCCCGCCAGGCCGAGTCGAACACCTCCAGGAACACGAACTGCTCGAAGCGGGCCATCTCGCCCCGCAGCATCGACTCCACACGGGCCCGGACCTTGTCCTCCCGGTCCTGCCCGTGCAGTTTCTTCAGCGCCTCCGGCAGCGGCGAACTGAACCGCGACACGAAGAAACGGTCCAGCGCCGCGTCGTCCGCGCACGCCAGCGCCTCCTGCATCAGCGAGCCCAGCCGGTCGCTGTCGATCGAGCCCCGCGACGCCGCCAACAGTTCGTCGCGGATCTGCTGCGGCATCTTGGTTCGCATCGCATTCTCATCCCAGCCCAGGTTGAACCGGTTGTTCGCCCATGTGACCAGGTTGAGCATCGCCTGCTGGGGCGACTGGCTCATCATCGCGGACGTCATCTCCATGATGAAGTCCACGGGGTATTCGATCTCCTTCGAGCGGTACGCCGCCAGCGCCCGCTCGCGGATCACGTCCGACGCTCCCGCCGCCAACTCCGGAGCGCCCCAGATCTCCTCCACCTTCACTTCCACCGCGAACATGTTCCGCGCCCAGGCGCACAACTCCGACGCGCCGAAGTCCGGCGAGGCGTACCGCGCCAGGCCCGAAAGGTCCGCGGCGTCGATCCGCTCGGCCGCCGCTTCGATCAGCGCCCGCTCGATGTCCCCGAGCGAACGCTCGCGCACCTCGGCCGCCGTCATCTCGACGCCGAACTGCTTCACCGCCCACAGCGCCAGGCCCTTGGTGTCCCAGTCCTCCGGCGGGGCGCCCTCCGGGATGTATTCCCCGATCGTCAGCGTGATCACCGCACGCGCCTCGATCTTGGCCGTCTCGCGGATCCGCTCGTCCATGTCCGCCTGGTCCAGACCCTTCAGCCGCTCCGCCGGGATGGGGTAGTCCAGCGTCTGCCGAGCATGCTCCGCCGCGCACTCCGCGGCGTAGATCGGCTCCAGGTACTTCCCGACCGCGTCGTCCACCGCCGCCGTGATGTAGTCCACCACCAGCCCGCGGATCTCCCGGCCCTCCAGCACCCGCTGGCGCAGGCCGTAGAACGAGCGGCGCTGGTGCTCCATCACCTCGTCGTACTCGAGGATGTTCTTCCGCACCTGGAAGTTCCGCTCCTCGACCTTTCGCTGCGCTTTGGCGACCGACTTGGTCAGCAGCGGGTGCTCGATCGAGTCGCCCTCCTTCATGCCCAGTTTCGAGAGCAGACGCAGCGTCATCTCGCCGGCGAACATCTTCATCAGTTCGTCGTCGAGCGCGACGAAGAACCGCGAGGAGCCGCGATCGCCCTGACGGCCCGACCGGCCGCGCAACTGGTTGTCGATGCGCCGCGACTCGTGCCGCTCCGTGCCGATCACGTGCAGCCCGCCCAGGCCCTCCACCGAATCGGCCCAGCCGATGCGGTGCAGGGCGCAGCGGCCCGACGCGTCCAGCGCGCTCCGCAGCGCCTCCGCCCCCATCTTCTCGATCGCCCCCGGGCTCTCCATCGTGAACTTGCCGCACCAGTGGCGCAGCAGCGCCAACTCGATCTGCTCCGGAGTCATCGCCTCGACCTCGGCCTTGGGCATGTCCAACTCGCGCGGCGCGATCTTTCGATACACCAACTCGCGCACCCGCTCGTCCGAGTCGGCCGTCGTCAACTCCCGCGGCGCCAGCGAGCGGCGCAGCCAGTGCTCCAGCAGCGCATCCCGCGTGATCCGCGCGAGTTTGATGTCCGTGCCCCGGCCCGCCATGTTCGTGGCGATCATCACCGCCCCGAGTTGACCGGCGTTCTCGATGATGTGCGCCTCGCGCTCGTGCTGCTTGGCGTTGAGCACCTCGTGCCGGACCTGGTGCCGGCGCGTCAACTCCGCCGACAACTTCTCGCTCTTCTCGACGCTCGTCGTGCCCACCAGCACCGGGCGGCCCAGGTCGTGGAACGCCCGGATCTCGTCCACCACGGCGCCCCACTTGTCCCCCGCCGTCAGGTACACCGTGTCGTTGAAGTCCCGACGCACCACCGGAAGGTTCGTCGGGATCGACACCACGTCCAACTTGTAGATGTCGTGGAACTCCTGCGCCTCGGTGTCCGCCGTGCCCGTCATGCCCGCCAGACGCTGGTACATCTTGAAGAAGTTCTGGATCGTGATCGTCGCGACCGTCTGCGTCTCCTGCTTGATCGGCACCTGCTCCTTGGCCTCGATCGCCTGGTGCAGGCCGTCCGACCACTGCCGGCCGATCATCGGCCGGCCCGTGAACACGTCCACGATCACGATGCTCGGCTGGTCCCGCCCCGTCGCCTGGTCCTTCACCGGCATGATCACGTAGTCCCGGTCGCGCTGGTACACCACGTGCGCCCGGATCGACTGCTCCAGAAGGTGCGGAACGTCGATGTTGTCGCCCACGTAGAACGAGCCGATGTCCGCCACCCGCTGCGCCTCCGCCACGCCGTGGTGCGTCAGGTGCGCCTGCTTGCGGTCCATCTGGACCTCGTAGTACTGCGTGAAGCGGTCCCGCGCGCCCTCCAGGTCCGGCAGTTCCGCACGCGCCTTCTTCAACTCCGCCTGCATCTCCGGGATCTTCGCCTTGTCCCGCGCGTTGCGGATGTCGCCCTCCAGGCCCTTGATCCGCATCTTGCACCGGTCCACGTGCGCGTCCGCCTCCGCCCACGGGCGCTGCTTCTCCACCAGGTGGCGCGCCAGGCGGTCCGCCAGGTCGTACCGCGGCGCGTGGTCGTGCGCCGGGCCGCTGATGATCAGCGGCGTCCGCGCCTCGTCGATCAGGATCGAGTCCACCTCGTCCACGATCGCCAACTCACGCGCCCGCTGCACCTGCTGGTCCGCGCTCCGCTTCATGTTGTCGCGCAGATAGTCGAACCCGAACTCCGCCGTCGTCCCGTACACCACGTCGCAGCGGTACATCACCCGCTTCACGTCCTCCGGCTGCATGTGCATCGGGTGGATCGCCCCCACCGTCAGCCCCAGGTGCCGGAAGAACGGGAACGTCCAGTCCCGGTCGCGCTGCACCAGGTAGTCGTTCACCGTCACCACGTGCACCCGCATCCGCTCCAGCGCCGCCAGGTACGCCGCCAGCGGCGCCACGATCGTCTTGCCCTCGCCCGTCTTCATCTCCGCGATCTTGCCCTGATACAGCACCATCGCGCCGATCAACTGCACGTCGAACGGACGGGAACGGAACGGCGGCTTGCTCTCCGGGTATAGCGCCCGAATCGCGTCGTACAACTCCAGCGGCAGGTCCCCCTGCCGCCAGCCGGGGATCTCCTCCTCCCCGCCCATGAACTCGCCCTCCGGCGGAACCGCCGGACGCGCCTCCAACTCCGCCTTCGTCCGCTCGAACACCGCCCGCATGTCCGCCGAAAGCCGCGACGGATCGAACTGCTCGGCGAAACGCGGGTTGAAGATGTTCCGGATCCCCACCGCCCGGTCCATCGCCTCCCGAGCCACCGCGAACGCCTCGTCCATCAGGTCGTACGGCTTCTCGCCCTTCTCGATCCGCTCCCGGAACTCCACCGTCTTCGCACGGAGTTGCGCGTCCGTCAGAACGCGCATCTGCGGCTCCATCGCGCTGATCCGCTCCACACGCTCCGTGTACTTGCGGACAAAGCGCTCGTTCCGAGTCCCGAAAATCAACGTCAGAAGGGGCCCGACCAGCGGAACGCCCTGATGCTGCTGCGCCATGACAAGTCTTTCAATTAAGGATGCTGTTCGCCCGCCAACGCCCGACAACCCGGGCGCGGCGCTCTGGATCCACCGTCCGCTCTCCTCCAGCCCGCCGGCGCCGAAACGCCGGACTCAGGCCGTCGGTGGAGGAAGATCCAGAAGATGCGTCAGGCCAAACAACCCCGCCAACGCAGGCGATTCCGGAAGCGCCCCACGGTCCGATCCATCCCCCGGCCGAGCGCCAGACTCACCCCGCCAGCCCGACGGCGCCGTGCGCACCGTCGCCTGACGACGCGCCGCCTGCACCATCCGGTGCGAAAAGTCCCGAAGACCGACCGCCGCCTCCAGACCCAGAGCCCGAGGCCCCGTCGCCTCCAGCAGCGCCGTCACGCCCCCAAATCCCGTAAACCCCGTCACCACCAGCAGAACAATCAGCAGCGTCGCCCCGCCCTGCGAAGAACGGCGCGGCGCCAGCATCGGCTCCGAAGACGGCAAAGTGGGAATCACGGGACGATCCAACTACACCTCATCGGCCGACCCCAACCCCATCCTGCGTCCCCAAAGCCCCGAAACGCCCCGCAAAGCCCCCATGCCGACCGAAAACCCGCCCGCCATCCCGGTCGAACGCTTCCACACCATCGACTCCACCAGTCTCGAAGCCCGCCGCCGCCTCGCCGCCGGGACCCTCAACCCCCCCATCGCCCTCGTCGCCGAACGTCAAACCGGCGGCGTCGGCCGCTTCAAGCGTCCCTGGGAAAGCCCCATCGGCGGCCTGTGGCTCACCCTCGCCTGGCCTCTCGGCCCAAACCCCGCCGCCACCCTCGACGGACTCGGGCTGCGGCTCGGCCTGGCCGTCGCCCGCGCCGTGGAGCGCGTCGTGCAGGGCGCGGCGCCGGTGGCCCTCAAGTGGCCCAACGACGTGCTCGTCGGTGGCCGCAAGGCCGCCGGAATCCTCGCCGAAGTCGTCGGCGACGCCGCGCTCATCGGCGTCGGCGTCAACGCCGACTTCGCCTCGTCGCAACTCGCCCCCGAACTCCAGCCCCGCGCCACCACTCTGCGCGACGCCACACGCCGCCCCATCGACCTGCCCTCACTCGAGGCCGACCTCCTGCGCCACCTCGCCGGCGCGCTCCGGGCCGAAGCGCTGGACGCCCCCACGCTCGAAGCCGTCCGCGCACGCCTCCACGGCGTCGGCGAGCCCGTCTCCATCCGATTGCCCGATGGCGAACGACGCTCCGGCGTCTTCCTCGGAATCGGCGACGACGGCCGCGCGCGGCTCCACATCGACGGCCACGACGACGCCGCGCCACACGGCGCCGAACTCTTCATCGAACCCCGCTAGCGCCGCACCTCAGTGCGCAAGCACGACCGGCGCGCCCACATCCTTCAGCGCCCGCGGCGCCGTGGACCCGAAGAACGCCTGGTGCAGCCACGACCCCGCGTACGCCCCCATCACCAGCAGCGCGTCCCGCGCCTCGTGCGCCGCCTGCTCGATCGCCCCCGCCTCGTCCGCGGCGCCGCGCATCGGCACAACCGGCGAGCCGCCCGCCAACTCCCGCGCCATCGCCTCCGCCCGCGGCAGTTCCGCCCCGTGCCCCGCGACGGCCAGGATCGTCAGAGGCCAGCCCGTCTGCGCCGCCAACTCCTTCGCCAGCCCCACCGCTTTCCGACCGGCGTCGGAGTTCTCGAACACCCCCAGCACGCGGCGCAACGGCGAGAACGGCAGACTCACGATCATCACCGGCGCCGGCGCCCTGGTCACCAGCGAACGCGTCGCCGAGCCGATCCCCGCCGCGCGGAAACGGCCCTTCTTGCCGACCACGATCAGATCGCTCGCCCGCGCCAGCCCGCACAGCGTCGGGATCAGTTCGCCCTCCAGAAGCCGCGTCTCCACGCTCACGCCCGAGCCCGAGGGGGTCGTCGGCAGCGTCCCCCGGAACC
>JACVCK010000068.1 GCA_016742055.1 Phycisphaerales bacterium | reverse complement strand
GCCGGCTGCCGGGCGGCCCGTCCTCCGGCGCGGGGGTGGCGGTCGCGGATAGGATGGGATTCGCCGCGCTGGGGTCCGACACGGGCGGCTCCTGCCGGATTCCGGCCGCGCTGTGCGGCATCGTCGGCTGGAAGCCCACCGCACGCCGGGTGCCGCTGACGGGCACGCTGCCGCTCTCCTTCACGCTCGACAGCCTCGGGCCGTTGGCGCGGAGCGTGGCGTGCGCTGCGGTGCTGGACAGCGTCATGGCCGCGGAGCCGGTGTGGTCGCCGGGCCGGCCGATGCCGGTCTCGGGCCTGCGGATCGGCGTGCTGCAGGGCTATGTGACGACGGAGTGGGATGGGCCGGTGACGGCCGCCTTCGAACGCGCCCTGCGCGCCCTCCGCGGCGACACCCGCCTGAGCGAGCGCACCGTCCGCGCGTTCGAACTCGCCGCCCTCCGCCACATGCCCGCCGAGGCCGTCGCCGCGGAGTGCGCCATGACCGTGAGCGAGGTCTACGTCGCCAAGAACCGCGTCATCAAGAAACTCCGCGAGATCGTCGAGCAGTTCACCCGCGAGTACGACGAGGCGTGACCGGCCCCCCGAGCATCCCGTGCCCGACGCCCGCCGGCCTCGAGGTCGCCCTCACCTCCGGCGGGCCCGACCCCGCGCTCCGCGCCCACCTCGACGCCTGCCCCTCCTGCGCCGAGCAGGCCCGCCAGGTCGCCGCCAACATCGAGTTCATGCGCCGCGTCGTCGGCGCCCTCACCCCCGAGGCCCTCGCCACCCTCACCCTGGCGCCCATCAACCCCGACGCCGCGCCGGGCTACCGGCTCGTCCGCGAGATCGCCCGGGGCGGTCAGGGCGCGGTCTACGAAGCGGTCCAAATTGACACGCGCCGGCGCGTCGCCGTCAAGATTGTGGACTTCGGGCCCTCCGGCGCCAACGCGCGCCGGCGATTCGAGCGCGAGGCCGAACTCGCCGCGAGTCTGCGCCATCCCAACATTGTCACCATCTACCAGACCCTTGCGCTCCCCGACGGGCGCCACGCCCTGGCGATGGAGTACGTGGACGGGCGCACGCTCGATCAATGGGCCGCCGAGATCGACCGCGCCGCGCCCGCAACAGCCGAGGGCGCCCGCGAGGCCGTCCGCGCCAAACTCCGCGCCGTCTCCGCCGTCTGCGGCGCCGTGCAGCACGCCCACGTCAACGGCGTCATCCACCGCGACCTCAAGCCCGCCAACGTCATCGTCGGCGCCGACGGCGCGCCCCGCGTCGTGGACTTCGGCATCGCGCGCCGCGTCGAACGCTCCACCCAGATCACCCGCGAGGGCAGTTTCGCCGGAACACTGGCCTACGCCTCGCCCGAGCAGGTCTCCGGCCAGCCCGAGCACGTTGACACCCGCACCGACGTCTACTCCCTCGGACTCATGCTCTACGAGGTTCTCGCCGGACGCCGCCCCTACGAAACCGACGGCTCCCTCACCGGCGCCATCGCCAACATCGTCAGCGTCCGCCCCCCGCCCATCGAACGCACCCAGCCCGGTGGAGCCCCCGCCGGCGCCGAACTCGAGGCCATCGTCGCCAAAGCCCTCGCCAAGCCCCGCGAAGCACGCTACCAGTCCGCCGCGGCGCTGGGGCGCGACATCGAGAACCTCCTCGCCGGGCGCGCGATCGAAGCGCGCCAGAACAGCGCCGTGTATGTCCTGCGCAAAATGGCCGCACGCCACCGCGCCGGCGTCGCCGCAGCCATCGGCCTGCTCGCGCTGCTGATCGCTTTCGCGGGCGCGATGGCCTGGTCGTCGCGCACGCTCGCCCGCCAACGCAACCTCCTGGCCGACGCGTTGGTGTCCAGCGCGATCGAGCGCGGACGCTCCGTCGGCCGCAGCGGCGAGAACGCCCGCGCCGAAGAACTCATCTGGCCCGAACTGCTCCGCCTCGGCGCCGACCCGGGCGATCCCGAACTGCTCTTTTCCTCCGGCCCCCTGGTCACGCAGGCCGCCTGGGCGCTCTGTGAACTCTACAGCCGGCACCCCAGTCTCCTGCATGCGCCCCTGCCCGCCGGCGCGCAGCCCGCAAGCTTTGAGGACGGCGGCTCGCGCCTGCGCCTGATCCACCTCGACGGCGCGCAGACCGTCCTGTCGCTCCCCGGTGGCGCGATCGTCGAGTCCATCCCCGGCGTCCTGCCCCACGCCGGGCGCATCAACGTCTCCGCCGACCTCCGTCGCGCCGCGCTCGCCGCGCCCGACGGCTCCACGATCCTCCTGCCCTTGGGCGCGCCCGACGCCAAACCGCTGACGCTCCACGTCGGCCCCGACTCGCGCGTGTGGGACGTCTCCCCCGACGGCTCCCGCGTGCTCACCGTCTCGCCCGACAATGTCGTCACCCTCGCGCAGCCCAGCCCCTTCCGCGCCGTCGCCGAACTGCGCGACGCGCCCTTCCTCAACAACAAGCCGTCGTTCTCCGCCGACGGGCGCCTGGTCATCTGGGGCGTGGGCGACCGCATCCGCGCCTGGCGCGCCGACGACGGCGCCCCCGCCGGCGCGTGGCCCGTCCCCGCCGACCTGTGGTCCACCTCGCTCCGCTCAGCGGTGTACTGCGTGCGAATCGACCCCGGCTCACGCTGGATCGCCGCCGGATTCCACAACGCGCTCCAGATCTTCGACGTCGCCCGAACCGAAGCGCCCCCGCGAACCCTCGCGCCCGGCCACCGCGGCTTCGTCGGCTGGGTCGAGTTCAGCGCCGACGGCTCACGCCTGCTCAGCCAGGGCTCCGAGCAGAACTCCAAGGTCTGGGACCCCGAGTCCGGCGAACTGGTCATGGCCTTCGACCACCGCCGCCCCCTCCGAGGAAGGCCCGTCATCTCCGACGACGGGCGCCTCGTCGCCGTCGCCGACGAAGACTCGAGACTCCGCGTGTTCGAGTCCACGGCGCGCGCCTGGCTCAAGCCGCTCCGCGGCGCCGGAAACACCGTGCATCGAGCCGAGTTTTCACCCGATGGCTCGCTCATCGCCGGCGCCTCCTCCGACGGCCTGGTTCGCCTCTGGCGGCGCGCCGATGCGCGCCTCCTCTGGGAGCAGCGCATCGGCGAGGGCACCATCGAGTCGCTCGCCTTCGCGCCGGATGGGCGCTCCATCGCCCTTGCCGGCGCCGATGGGCGCATCGTGATCATCGACCCCTTGGCCCCCGCAGAACAGCGCACGCTCGCCCACGGCCCCGCCGTCCCCACCTGGCTGGCCTTCAGTCCCGATGGCTCGCGCCTCGCCGCCGCAGGCGCGGAAGCGGCCTGCACCCTGTACGACGCCGCGACCGGCGCGGTAGACCGCCGCCTCGAAGGCCACGCGGGCCGGGTCATTCAGGGCGCGTTCAGCCCCGACGGCGCCCGGCTGTACACCGTGGGCGCCGACGGCGTCTGCATCGCGTGGGACCCGCGCAGCGGCGCCGAGCGCTTCCGAACCGCGCCCGTCGGCGCCCGCACGCGGGCCGTCGCCGTCGCGCCAGGCGGACGCCTCTTCGCCACCGGCAGCGACGACTGGACCATCCGCCTCTGGGACGCCGCGACCGGGCGACTGCTCAGCGCCTTCGCCAGCCCGCGTCAGCAGGTCTTCGGCCTCGCGTTCCACCCCTCGGGCAACGTCCTCTTTTCGTGCGGGCGCGACCCCGTGGTGCAGGCGTGGGACGTGCGCACCGGGCGCGAACTCGCGCTCCTCGAAGGCCACGCCGACCTGGTCCTGTCCGTCGCCGTCTCCCCCGACGGGCGCTCGCTCGTCACCGCCAGCGCCGACCGCACCGTCGGGCTCTGGGACCTGGACCATTACCGCCGCCACCTCGAAGCCAACGCGCCCGCCTGGCGCGCCGACCCCAACGCCCCACGCTGACCCGCGCGCCCCGTTCCTTATAGTGTGCCCCAAACGCACGCATGCCCGCGCTCACCGTCCTTACCGAACCGTCACGACAGGCCGTCGCCCGCGCCCTGGCCAACGCCATCGAGGGCGAGGTCCGCTTCGGCCTGCACGACCGCATGCTCTACGCGACCGACGCCTCCCTCTACCAGGTGGAGCCCCTCGGCGTCGTCATACCCTCATCCATCGAGGACGCCGCACGCGCGGTCCGCTTCTGCGCGCAGCAAGGCCTCGCCGTCCTGCCCAGGGGCGGCGGCACCAGTCTCGCCGGCCAGGCCGTCAACAGCGCCGTCGTCGTCGATCTGTCCCCCAACTGCCGCGCCCTCGGTCCGGTCGATGCGCAGCGCCGCCTCGTCCACGCCGAGCCCGGGCTCACGATCGAGGAACTCAACCTCGAACTCGCCCGGCGCGCCGCCGGCCTGTTCTTCGCCCCCGACCCCGCCACCATGCGCCAGGCCACCGTCGGCGGCTGCATCGGCAACAACGCCGCCGGCGCCCGCTCCATCCTCTTCGGAAGAACCAGCGAGAACGTCGAATCCATCGACGCCCTGCTCGCCACCGGCGAGCGCGTCCGCCTCGAGCGCGGCGCCGCCTCGAACAGCGCCATCCTCCGCGCCATCACCGAGCGCGTCGCCCGCGTCGTCGAACGCGTCGAGCCCCTCATCCGCGAGCGCTTCCCCAGGACCGTCCGGCGCAACGCCGGCTACGGCCTCGACCTCATCCTCCACATGCTCCGGGGCGAGGGCGCCTACGCCGGCGGCGCCGGCCTCGACAACGTCAACCTCGCACACCTGCTGTGCGGCTCGGAAGGCACGCTCGCCGTCACCCTCGGCGCCACGCTCCGCCTTCAACCGATCCCCAAGGCCAAAGGGCTGGCCGTCATCTCCTTCGCCACGCTCGACGAAGCGATGGACGCCGTCCTGCCCATCCTCGCCACCGGCCCCAGCGCCGTCGAACTCCTCGACGACCTGGTCGTCAGTCTCGCCCGCGAGAACGCCGAGTGCCGCAGGTACGTCGAACTCCTCCCCCGCCTCGAAGGCCGACAGGTCAACGCCGTCCTCTACGTTGAATTCTTCGCGGATTCGTGCGAAGCCCTCGCCGAGCGCTTCGCGGCGCTGGAGTCCGTCGTCCGCGCGCTGCCCGCGCCCTCCGGTCCGCCCTCGTGGGCCGCCTACTCCGACGCCCTCGCCATGCTCCAGGCCTGGCGACTGCGGCAGTCCGGCGAGCCCCTGCTCCACGGCCTGCCCGGCGAGCGCAAGCCAGTCACCTTCGTCGAAGACAACGCCATCCCCGTCGAGCGCCTGCCCGAGTTCGTCCGCCGCCTGCGCGCGATCGTCGAGCGCCACGGCACCCGCGCCGCGTTCTACGCCCACGCCTCCGTCGGCGTCCTCCACGTCCGACCCCTCCTCTCCCTCAAGAACGACGACGACCTCCGGCGCCTCCGCGAGATCGCCGTCGAAACCGCCGACCTCGCCCGCGAACTCGGCGGCGTCATGTCCGGCGAGCACGGCGACGGACGCGTCCGCGGGCCGCTCCTGGAGCGTCTCTACGGCCCCGAACTCTGCGCCGCCTTCCGCGAGATCAAGTCCATCTTTGATCCCCAGGGCATCCTCAACCCCGGCATCATCGTCGATCCCGGCCCGCTCGAGAGCATCACCGAGCGCCTCCGCGTCGATCCCGACCCGAGCGACGGCGCCGAGCCGGCGCGCGTGCCGCACGTCGAAACCTACTACACCTACGACGACCAGCACGGCTTCGACGGCGCCGTCGAGATGTGCAACGGCGCCGGCGTCTGCCGCCGGCGCAGCGGCGGAACCATGTGCCCGTCCTACCAGGCGCTCCTGGACGAGCGCCACGCCACGCGCGGGCGCGCCAACGCGCTGCGCCTGGCCATCACCGGCCAACTGCGCGCCGGCCCCGGCGGCCCCAGCCGTCAGCCGCGCTGGGACGACGTCGAAACGATGCGCACGCTCGACCTGTGCCTGTCCTGCAAGGCCTGCAAGACCGAGTGCCCCAGCAACGTGGACATCGCCCGACTCAAGGCCGAGCACCACGCCCAGCGCTTCCGCTCGGGCGCGCGCGTGCCACTCGCGGAACGCCTCATGGCCGAGGTCCGAACGCTCAACCGGCTCGGCTCGCTCGCGCCGGGCCTGGCCAACGCCGCGCAGAGCGGCGGCCTGGGCCGACGCCTCATCGGCGCCGTCATGGGCCTGCACCCGCGCCGCTCCCTGCCGGCGTTCGCGCCATCCCTGTTCCAGTGGAGCAGGCGGCGCGCGCGCACGCCGCGGCGCCACGGGCCGGCCCGCCCGCGCGTCGTCCTCTTCGCCGACTGCTTCACGACGTACAACGAGCCCCACATCGGCGCCGCCGCCGTCCGAACGCTCGAGGCTTTCGGCTACGACGTGATCCTCCCCCGCTCGGGCTGCTGCGGGCGGCCCGCCATGTCCACCGGCCAACTCCCCCGCGCGATCGAACAGGCCTCGGACACGCTCGAAACCCTCGCGCCCTTCATCGAAGACCCCGCCGTCGCCGCCATCCTCGTCTGCGAGCCCTCCTGCCTCTCGGCTTTCAAGGACGATTGGCTCACGCTCAAGATCCCCGGCGATCGCTCGCTGCGCGAACGTCTCGCGGCCAGGTCCGCCCTCGTGGAAGAGTTCCTCGACGCCCGCTGGGACACCCACCCCGCGCGTCCCGACATCGCGCGTCACGCCGGCCCGCCCGTGCTCCTGCACGCGCACTGCCACCAGAAGGCCCTCTGGGGCGCCGACACCTCCGCGCGCCTCCTCCGCCGCGCCTTCGGCGAGCGCCTGAAAGTCCTCGACACCGGCTGCTGCGGCATGGCCGGCTCCTTCGGCTACGCCGAACACCGATACGACCTGTCCATGCGCATCGGCGAACTCACGCTCTTCCCCGCTGTGCGGGGCGCGGGCGAGGGCGCCGCGCTCGCCGCGCCCGGAACCTCCTGCCGCCACCAGGTTCGGGACGCGCTCGGCGCCCACCCCCTGCACCCGATCGAACTCATCGCGCAGGCCCTGCCGTCGCGCGACTAGGATGCCGGCACAAGGGGCCGATGTCCATGCTCGAAGCCAAGCCCACCATCCTCGCCGGAGTCCCGGCGCACAACCCCTGGCTCTACCGCGCCGCGCCCTTCGCCGTCGGCGACCCCGCGGCGTTCATCACCATCCCCGGGCGCGGCACGTTCTTCATCCTCCGCGACATCGAACTTGACCGCGCGCGAAAGGCCGGCGTCGCCGACTTCGTGCACGGCCCGCGCGACTTCATGCCCCCCGGCGGCCTCTCCGCCGACCGCGAAACCGCCACCGCGCAGGCCGCCGCCGAGTGCCTGCGCCGCGAGGGCGTCCGCGAGGTCTGGACCGACCGTTCGCTGCCCATGATCTTCGCGCACGTCCTCGAGAACGCCGCTGTCGCCGTCCGCTGCGATCCTGAGATGGGCGTGCTCGAGCGGCGCAGCAAGTCCGCCCGCGAAGTGCAGGCGCTCCGGCGCGCGCAGAAGACCACCGAAGACGCCGTTCGCTTCGCCTGCGAGACCATCGCCCGCGCCAAAGCCGGCCCCGACGGGGTCCTCCTCCACGACGGCGCGCCCCTCACCAGCGAGCGCCTCCGCGCCATGATCGACGTCTGGCTCCTCGAACGCGCCTTCTCCACCAGCGACTCCATCGTCGCCGGCGGCGCTCAGGGCGGCGACTGCCACGAGCGCGGGCGCGGGCCGCTCCGCACCGGCGAGCCCATCATCATCGACATCTTCCCGATGGACCCTTCCTCGCGCTACTACGGCGACTGCACCCGCACCGTCGTCCACGGGCGGATCCCCACCCCCGTCGCCGAGATGCACGCCGCCGTGCTCGAAGCCAAGCGAGCCGCGATCGGCGCCGCCCGCGCGGGCGCCACCGGCGAGGACGTCCACAAGGCCGCGTGCGCCGTGTTCAGCGCGCGGGGCTACCCCATCGGCCTGCCCGGGCCCGACGCGCCGCCGACGTACACCGGCTTCGTCCACGGCACGGGGCACGGCGTGGGGCTCGACGTCCACGAGCCGCCGCTGCTGGACACGGGCGGCCCCGCGCTCGTCGTCGGCGACTGCCTCACGATCGAGCCGGGGCTCTATTCCCACGCGATCGGCGGCGTCCGCGTCGAGGACATGGTCATCGTGACGGAACGCGCCTGCGACAACCTCAACTCCATCCCGGAAGGACTCACTTGGGCCTGACCCCGCTGCTGTTCGTCGCCGCATCGCTCACCCAGCCCGCGCCGGCGCGCCAGGCGGGCGCCGTGCCCGCGTTCGACGTCCGCCCCGGCTACCGCGTCAGTCTCGCCGCGGAGATCGACAACGCCCGGTTCCTCGAGTTCGGCCCCGACGGAACGCTTTACGTCAGCATCCCGACCTCGGGCGAAGTCCTCGCGCTGCGCGACGAGGACGGCGACGGCGCGTTCGAGAAGCGCACGACCTTCATCTCCGGCTACCCTTCCGTGCACGGGCTCTGCTGGCACGACGATGAACTCTGGTTCGCCCAGTCCGGCGCCATCCACAAGGCCCGCGACGCCGACGGCGACGGGCGCGCCGACCAGATCGAGACCGTCGTCCCCGAGGGGCGCGTCCCTTCCGGCGGCGGGCACTGGTGGCGCTCGCTCCTGGTCACCGACGACGCCATCTACACCTCCATCGGCGACAGCGGCAACATCACCGATGAGGCCTCCACCGAGCGCCAGAAGGTCTTCCGCTTCAGCCGCGACGGCTCCGGGAAGGCCCTCTTCGCCTCCGGCGTCCGCAACACCGAGAAACTCCGCCTCCGACCCGGCACGAACGAAGTCTGGGGCGTCGATCACGGCTCCGACTGGTTCGGACGCGAGTACGGCGAACGCCGCGGACAGCAGCCCATCACCGACCGGCTCCCCGCCGACGAGTTCAACCACTACACGCAGGACGGTTTCTACGGCCATCCGTTCATCGTGGACGTCGGCGTCCCGCGCCTCGAACACCGCGAACGGCGCGACATCATCGACCTGGCCGCGCGCCACACGCCGCCCGCCTGGCGCTTCGGCGCCCACTGGGCCGCGAACGGCTGGACGTTCCTCGAAAAGGACCACTTCGGCGCCGACCACCCCGGCGACGCGTTCGTCGCCCTGCGCGGGTCATGGAACTCGTCGATCCGCGTCGGCTACGGCGTCGAGCGCGTGCTGTTCGACGACCACACCGGCCGACCCTACGGCGCCGTGCGCATCGTCACCACGCTCTCGCCCGACGGGCGCGTCCTCGCCCGACCCGTGGACTGCGCGGAGGCGCCCGACGGCTCGGTCGTCTTCTCGTGCGACGCCACGGGCAGGGTCTACCGGATCTCCCGGAGCGGCGAAGGCCCCACGCCGCCCTGACGGCCGCCGCGCCTCCGCCCCATCCAACCTCCCATCAATGGAAGGGCGACCGAGGGGACTCGAACCCCCGACCCCCTGGACCACAACCAGGTGCTCTAACCGACTGAGCTACGGCCGCCGACTTTGGGCCGCGACTGTACGCCCGAGGCCCCGTCTGCGTCAATGGAAAGGGGTTGGAGAGGTCCGGGAGGGGCCTTGGCGGGGCGGCGTCGGTTCACAACCGGGCCGGACCGGGCTATCGTGGTCGATTCCCCCGCGCCCGAGGGCCCCGAGAGTGGCCGCGCCGGGGGGCTCGCACGCTCACCCCAGGCGAACCTTCCTCATGAAGCTCGATCTGTCGTCGTCGAAAGTCAGCCGCAACCTCTCGGTTCCTCAGTTGGTGGAGGCGGGACTGGCGCGGGGCGAGGGCCGCCTGGCGGCGAACGGGGCGTTCGCGGTGACGACGGGCGACCGCACGGGGCGCAGCCCGAAGGACAAGTACCTCGAGGACGTGCCCGCGGTCCACGACAAGATCTGGTGGGGCAACGTGAACATGCCGGTCACGCCGGCGCAGTTCGACGAGGCCGAGCGGATCGCGACCGAGTACCTCAACGGTCGCGAGCGCCTGTTCGTGTCCGACGGCTACGTCGGCGCCGACCCCAAGCATCGGCTGGGCGTGCGCACGGTGTCGGAACTGGCCTACCACGCGCTGTTCGTCAAGACGCTGTTCCTCCGCCCCTCGGCCAAGGAACTCGCGGAGTTCGCGCCCGACTGGACCATCCTCAACGCCGGCAAGCGCAAACTCACGCCCGCGGAGGCTGAGAAACTCGGCGTCGGCAAGTCCGGCGTCCTCATCGTGCAGTCGCTCACCCGCAAGCGCGTCGTCATCCTCGGCTCCGAGTACGCCGGGGAGATGAAGAAATCGATCTTCTACGCGATGAACTTCGACATGCCCGAAGTCGGCGTGTTCCCCATGCACTGCTCGGCGAACGTCGACCAGAAGGACCCCGCCAACGTCGCCCTGTTCTTCGGGCTCTCGGGCACCGGCAAGACCACGCTCTCGGCCGACCCCGAGCGCGGCCTGATCGGCGACGACGAGCACGGCTGGTCCGACGCCGGCGTGTTCAACTTCGAGGGCGGCTGCTACGCCAAGTGCATCAAACTCACCCGTGAGGGCGAGCCCATGATCTGGGACGCCATCCGCTTCGGATCCGTGCTGGAGAACGTCGAACTCGACGGCGAAACCCGCGTCCCCGACTACGACTCCACGCGCCTCACCGAGAACACCCGCGCCACCTACCCCGTCGAGCACATCCCCAACGCCGTCATCCCCTCGATGGCCGGGCACCCCAAGAACGTCGTGTTCCTCACCGCCGACGCCTTCGGCGTCCTGCCGCCCGTCTCCAAACTGACGCGCGAGCAGGCGATGTACTACTTCATCAACGGCTACACCTCCAAACTCGCCGGCACCGAGGCCGGCGTCACCGAGCCCGTGCCCAACTTCTCGCCCTGCTTCGGCGGGCCCTTCCTCCCCCGCACGCCCAAGTCCTACGCCGACATGCTCGCCAGGAAGATCGAGAAGCACAACGCCAACGTCTGGCTGCTCAACACCGGCTGGTCGGGCGGACCCTACGGCGTCGGCCAGCGATTCAAACTGGCCTACACCCGGGCGATGGTCCACGCCATTCTCGACGGTGAACTGGCGAAGGCGTCGTTCGAGGCCGATCCGATCTTCGGCCTGCAGATCCCCAAGTCGGTGAACGGCGTGCCGGACGAGGTCCTGGCGCCGCGGAGCACCTGGAAGGACAAGGCCGCGTACGACGCCAAGGCGAAGGATCTGGCCAAGCGGTTCCGCGACAACGACGCGAAGTTCGAGATGCCCGACGCCGTCCGCAAGGCCGGGCCGATCGGCTGATCGATCGACCCGGCTTCTCCCTGCCTCCTTACGCCGTCTCCCCTCGCCGGCGGCGCAGCGCCGCGAGCAGGCCGAGCGCGGCTAACGCGGCGGTTCCGGGGGTGGGCACGACCGCGTCGAGGCGGAGGGCCACGGAGTTCTCTCGGTAGATCACGGTCCACTCGAGCGACAGGCCCGAGCCGTCCGTAGACACCGGGTCGTTCTTGAACATGCCCGTCACGCCGCCCAGCGCTGTGAGGATTGTGAACTCGGCGCCGGGAGCGGGCAGGTCGGCGGCGCTGAGGGGCCAGGCGACATTCACCTCGATCAGCCCGTCGATCGTGGCGGCGCCGCCGGAGACGATCAGCAGGTCGTGCGTCGTGCCGGCGCCTGCGGCCAGGAAGTCCACGACCCACAACGAATCATCGGTCATGAGCAGACGGTCCACCGCCGCGGTCCCCGCGCCGTCGCCAACGCGCAGCGAGCCCGCGTTGCGCAGGCCGACGTCCGAGAGGTCGGCGCCGTGGTGCAGCAGGAGTGCAGCGCCGGAATTGACCAGCGTGCCCGCGCCGCTGAAGGCCGCGCCGGCCTGCACCGCGGCGTCGGCGGTCAGCGTCAGCATGGCGGTGGGCGAGCCGATCGTGACGGCGGCGCCGCTCTCGATCGACAGTTCCGAGCCGATGCGGGCGCGCCCGGAGGCGAGCGTGAGGCCGCCGGTGAGGATCATCCGCGAGCCGGCCACGCGCTCGAGCGAGAACGCGGCGTGGCCCTCGATCGTCAGGTGGCCGGCCATGGTCCATGACTCACTCGGATCGTCGAGATTGATCTCGAGGCGCGAGGTGAGGCCGCCGCCGACGTGCATCGCGCTGCCGAACGTGTTGCCCGAGGAGTCGATGCGCCCCGCGTGTATCACGAGCGAGGACTGAATGGTCCATTCGCTGTCGCCCCAGC
>JACVCK010000067.1 GCA_016742055.1 Phycisphaerales bacterium | reverse complement strand
CCTCCTCACCCTGCGCGCCGCCCGCCTGATTTCCGAGGAGCGGGTGATCGTCCACGACGGGCTGATCGGCCCGGACATCCTCGGCCTTGCGCGCGCCGATGCCCGGCTGATCTCGGTCGCCAAGAGCCGTGCTCGCCACACCATGCCGCAGGAGGCGATCAACGCCCTCCTCGTGCGCGAGGCCCTCGCCGGGCATGACGTCGTGCGCCTCAAGGGCGGCGATCCCTTCATCTTCGGCCGCGG
Organism: Phycisphaerales bacterium; assembly: GCA_016742055.1. GTDB lineage: Bacteria > Planctomycetota > Phycisphaerae > Phycisphaerales > UBA1924 > JACVCK01. The sequence goes on along the minus strand of JACVCK010000067.1, from coordinate 12,004 downwards.
CGGAGAGGAAGCCGAAGCCGCGCGCACGGCGGGCGTCCCTGTTGAGGTCGTCCCCGGCATCTCCGCCGCCAACGGCGCGGCCGCCGCGAGCCAGTCGGCAGCGGAGCAGGCCCTCGGCGGCGACGAGCGCCGTCACGCCGGGGCCGCCGCGTAGGCGCTCGAAGGCTCGCTCGTACAGCGGCTCGGCCAGGGCGGCGTCGCCCCGCTCCAGCCGTGCGCGGGCGCGCCAGAGGTCTTCGGCCAGTTCGGCCCATTCGTCGGCCTGTGGCGCCAGTTCGCCCTCGACGGCGCGGACGCGGTCCCACGGGATGACGCGCGCCCCGACGCGGACGCCCTCGACGGACACCGCCGACGGCGGCTCGGAGATGCGTTCGCCGCCCCGCAGCGCGACCTGCGCGGCGGCGCCGGCGGCGAACAGCAGGGCGAGCGCGCCGCCGAGGCGCGTCACGGCAGCGCCCCGGAGGGTCCGGCGATGTGGGTGTACGTGCCGTCGGAGTCTTCGGCGATGCGCCGGAGCAGCGCCTCGGATTCGCGGCTGACGAACGAGATGCAGTGGACGGGAGTGACGCGCTCGCCCGTCGCGTTGAGCCGGGCGACGGTCTGGGCGACTTCGGCGTTGAAGAGCCCGTCGGTCATGAAATAGATCGCGTCCGGGCGGGGGCGCATGGAGAAGACTTCCTCGAACGCGGGGGAGGGGTTGGTGGCGCCGGACGCGGAGATGCGCCCGATCTGTCCGAGCGCTGTCTTCTTGTTCTTGTCGCTGCCTTCGGTCCAGCGCGTGCGCCCGCCCATGGCGGTCGCGCCGCTGCTGTAAAGCATGACGACGAACGAAGTGTTCGAGACCAGGCCATCGATGGACTTGCCCAGTTCGGCCTTCAGCGCTTCAAGTTTCGGGCCGGTCATGGAGCCGGACACGTCCACGATGTAGGCGAATCGCGAGCCGCGGGCTTCGACGCCGAAGAACTTGGCCCCCCCGCCGCCGCCGGAGCCGCCGCCGAACCCGCCGCCGTCTTCGAGCCCCTCTCCCGTGCCGTCGCCCGCGCCGCCCAGGCCTGCGCCGCCGAGGCCCTCGACGTCGTTGAGCCCCGAGCCGCCGGCTGACGGCGCGTCGGTCACGCCGCCGGTGAGGTCCACCTGGGGCGGAGCGAACTCCGGGAGCGCCTCGTTCGTCGCCGCCGCCACGCCCAAGGGCGCTTCCTCAAGGGTGGTCAGTTCCGTCTCGGTCAGAACGTCCACCGCGACTTCGACTCCCCGCGGGCCACGCCCCCCCCCGCCCCCTCCGGACGACACCACGATGCCGGCGGCAAGCACGCCCACCGCCACGTGGACGGCGACGGAGAGCAGCAAGCCAAGCGTCGAGGCGCTGATGGACCAACTGAGCCATCGGGGCAGTCGCGCGCGCGGTGCGTTCTGCGGCGCCTGGGTCGCTGGAGCGGCGGTCGATTCGTCTCTGGGGCGCTGGAGCATGCGCTGCGGGCACTTTAGGGAGGGCCGGCACCCGGCGGGTCCGCCGCAGTTCCATACATCGGCCGGGGCACGGGCGGTTGCGTGATCGGACGTCTTTCTTCGGGTCGTCTTGACCGGGGTGTTGGCGCCCGGTCCAATGGCGTGTCCCCGCCCCGTCCTCTTAGAAGGCCCCCACATGGTCCGACCCCGGCAGCGCTTCAAGTCCGTGCTCCTCAAACTCTCGGGAGAGGCGTTCTGCCGACCGGGCGGCACGGGGATCGACCCAGAGGAACTGGACCTGATCGCCCGGGAGGTAAAGTCGGCGGCGGACACGGGCTGCCGGGTGGCGGTGGTGGTCGGCGGGGGCAACAACATCCGGGGGGCGCGTCTGGCGGAGGCGGGGCAGATCCCCCGGGCGACGGCGGACTACATGGGGATGCTGGGGACGGTCATCAACGGGGTGGCGCTCAAGGAGATGCTCGAATCGCTCGGCCAGCCGGCCCGGTGCATGACCGCCATCGACATCCCCGCGGTGGCGGAGCCGTTCATCCGCGGGCGGGCGCTGCGCCACCAGGAAAAGGGCGCCGTGGTGGTTCTGGCGGGCGGGACGGGCAACCCGTTCTTCACGACGGACACCTGCGCCGCGCTGCGCGCGACCGAACTGGGCTGCGACGTGGCGCTCAAGGCGACCAAGGTGGACGGGGTGTACGACTCCGACCCCAAGATCAACCCCGGCGCCAAGCGCTACGTCGACCTGACGTTCGCGGAGGCGCTGGCCAAGCGGCTGGCGGTGATGGACATGACGGCGCTGGCGATGTGCCAGGAGCAGAACCTGCCGGTCATCGTGTTTGACTTCAAGAAGCCCGGCAACATCCGCAAGGTCATCGAGGGCGAACCCATCGGAACGCTGATCCACAACGGCTGACGTCCGGCGCCCCGGCTCGAAGAGGTTGGCATGCACAGCGAGCGAATTCGATCCGGACCAGCGCATGTCCCAAGGGCGGGCGCGACGCTTCTGGCGGGCGCGGCGCTCGCGCTGGGCGGGTGCGCGAGCGAGGGCGCCTCGACGCGCGGCGGCACCGAGATGTCGCGCCGCATGGCGGCCATGGACCTCCGGCTGGACACCCTGCAGGAACTGAACTTCGCCTTCGCCGACCGCTACATGACGACCATCGCGGCGGCGTGCGACGGGATCATCGCGAACAACCCGGACCCGGCGCAGCGGGCGGCGGCGGCGCGGATCAAGATCTCGTACGTGACGTCGATCTACGACGTGGTGACGAGCCACGACCCGGTGTCGCAGGTGGTGGACCTGGCGCTGGTGGTCACGCTGCAGTCCCAGGTGTTCATCGACGACGGGCGCGCGGACGATCTGTTCGGCGATCGGGCGGACCCGCTGGTGTTCGCCATCCGCCGCTCACGGGAGGAGATCTGGGACCTCGCGGGCCGGCTGTTCAACGCAGAGGACCAGGACCATTTCGATCGGGTGATCTGGAACTGGCGGAAGCAGAACGCGCACCTGGACTTCGTGGGGCTCGTGCGGTTCGACGAGTTCGCGACGGATCGAGCGAAAGCGATCATCAACGAGGTCAAGCGGGGCGGCGGGTTCTTCGCGCCGGTGGACGACGCGCGGCGGGCGGTCGAGGAGGCCCGCCTCTTCGGCGAGCGCGTGTTCTTCATGGCCAAGCGCATGCCCACGATCCTGGAGTGGCAGGTCATGGCGGCCGGCGACGGCCTGCTGAGCCACCCGGAGGTCACGCGCATGACCGACGCCCATGCCTCCATGGCCCCGGCGCTCAGCGGCGTCTCCACCTCGCTCGACGAACTCAGCGCCGAACTCGACACGCAGCGGCGCGCGCTCCTGGAGGGCGTGGACGAGCGGATCGCCGGACTGGGCGTCCTCCTGAAACGTTCCGAGCAGGCCCTCGAGAGCGTCCGGGCGCTCGTGGAGCAGGTTGAACCCGCGCTCGCCGCCGGGACGGCCCTCACCGCCGATCTTCGCGCCGCGGCGGACTCCCTGCGCGAATCCGCCGCCACCGCCGACCAGATCGTCCGGCGCGTCACCGTGCCCCCCGACGACCCGCGGTTCCGGCCCTTTGACATCAACGAGTACGCGGCGGCGGCCTCCAACCTGGCCGAGGCGGCGCGAGAACTCCAGGCCACGCTCGAGCGCACCGACCGCATGCTCGCGGCGGATTCGCTCGATTCCACCATTCAGAAACACCGCGCCGCGCTGATCGCCGACGCCTCGTCGCTGATCGACCGGGCGTTCTGGCGTCTGGCGGCGCTGATCGGGCTGGCGTTCGTCCTGATGGCGGGGCTGCGGGCGCTGGGCGCCAAGACGCGGCGCGCTCGCAAGCCCGACGATCCGGCGAGGAGGCAGTCATGAGACGGTTGTCGATGGTCGTCCTGATGGGCGCGTTAGGCGCATTGATCGGCGCGTCGCCCCAACCGGCGATGGAGTTCGTGGATGGGGGTCTGCCGCGCTACGAAGCGGGCGAAGCGGACTTGGCAGGGTCCATCGTCTCGGTCGGCTCCACAACGGTGGGCAACCTCCTGAGCCGCTGGGCCGACGCGTTCCGCGCAATGCACCCGCAGACGAGCGTCACGATCACGGGGGCGGGCTCGGGCACGGCGCCGCCGGCGCTCAACTCCGGCGCCGCGGCGCTGGCGCCGATGAGCAGGCCGATGAACGCGGGCGAGATCGGGGCGTTCCGCGCGAAGTTCGGCTACGAGCCGACGCGCATCACGGTCGCGATCGACGCGCTGGCGGTCTTCGTGAACGCCGAGAACCCCATCGACGCGCTCTCCATGGAGCAGATCGACACGATCTTCTCCGACGATTGCAAGCGGGGCGGCGAGACCGCCCGGACCTGGGGCGACCTGGGTCTGACCGGCGAATGGGCGGACATGCCGCTGATCGTCTACGGGTTCCGCGACACCGCGGGGGGCTACGCGCTGTTCCGCGAACTGGTGCTCAAGGACGGGGAGTACCGCAAGGACATCAGCGTCCAGCCGGGCTCTTCGGCGATCGTCAACGGCATCGGGGCCTACCCCAACGCCGTGGGCTACGCCAGCCAGTTTTTCCAGACCCGGCGCACACGGATGGTTCCGATCCGCGACGAGTCTGGCGCGGCGCACTCCCCCGACGCCCGTTCCTGCGAGAACGGCAAGTACCCCCTCGCCCGTGAACTGTTTGTCTACATCAACAAGGCCCCGGACAAGCCCCTCGACCCCACCGTGGAGGCCTTCCTGCGGTTCATCCTGTCCTATGAGGGACAATTGATCGCGGCGGAGGACGGGAACTTCCCCATGAGCGCGCCGCTGGCCGCCCAGCAGGTCGCCAAGTTCGCCCGATGAACCGCTCCGTCAGCGCCGCTCAACGGCGTTGAACTGGATCTCCATGTACCGGGCGATGTAGTCCACGATGCTGGACGCTTCGGGAATGTCCGGGTTGCTCGTGGCGCCCATCGGCTCGAACCGCATGCCCTTGAAGCGGGACACGGCGTCCTCGAGCGTCAGGCCGTACTGCATGGAGAGACTGAACGCGCGGCAGAACGCCTGGCACAGGCCGCTGATCGTTGAGCCCTCTTTGCTGATCTTCAGGAAGATCTCGCCCGGCCGGCCGCCGGGGAACAGCCCCACCGTCAGGTAGCCCTCGTGCCCGCCGACGATGAACTTGTGCGTCACCGAGTCTCGGGTCTGCGGCAATGACTGACGGTTCACGATCATCGGTCCCTCGCTCGTGTTCTCGCCGGTGTCCATACCGGCGCGAGTCTACCAAACCCGGCGCGGGCGCCGCCGCTCGCCTCTTTCCCTATCGACTCGGGCGCGCCCCGCGCCGCCGATTTTTTTGGCTGGCTCCGATCACCCGAACAGTCGCCGCCTGGCCTCTTCGTACTTTGCGAGCGTGCCGCGCACGATCGGCTCGGGCAGTTCGGGTCCGGGTGGGGACTTGTCCCAACGACCCGACGCGACCAAGCCCAGCAGGTGCTCGCGGAGGAACTGCTTGTCGAAACTCGGCTGCTCGCGCCCAGGCCGCCAGTCCTCGGCGGGCCAGTAGCGCGACGAGTCCGGGGTCAGCGCCTCGTCCACCAGGATGGGGTCCTCGCCCGTGGGCTGGCCGTTCGCGTCCAGTGGCAAGCCCCACTCGAACTTGGTGTCGGCGAGGATCACGCCGCGCGACAGCGCGTGCTCGTGCGCCGCGCTGTAGATCGCCAGCGTCGCGTCGCGGAGCCGGCGCATGACCGGCTCCCCCACCGCCGCCGCGGCCTGCTCGTAGGAGATGTTCTCGTCGTGCCGGCCCTGCTCTTCCTTGGTCGCGGGGGTGAAGATCGGGGCGAAGGCGCCGGAGCCGTCCACGAGACGGTCGCCGGAGCGGAGTCCGGCCGGGAGGCGCACGCCGCAGACCGCGCCCGTGGCCTGGTAATCGACCCATCCCGACCCGGCGAGGTACCCGCGTGCGACGCACTCGATGGGGACGACGCGGCAGCGCCGGCCGAGGGTGATGCGTCCTCGGAGGGCCTCGCGCTCCTGACCGGTGATCCCGGGGACTTCGCCAACCTCGGTGGAGAGCAGGTGGGTGCGGGCCAGGCCGCGGGCTTCGATCCAGCGGAACCAGCGGGCCGCGATGTCGGTCAGGATGGCGCCCTTGCCGGGGATGGGCGTGGGCATGACCACGTCGAACGCCGAGATGCGGTCGGTGGCGACGATGAGGAGCCGCGGCGGTTCGGCGCCGGAGGCGGGAACCTCGTAGACGTCCCGGACCTTGCCTCTCCGGCGCCCCGGCAGCGACAGGTTGGTCTCGAACAGCGCATCCATGGGCCGGTGAAGGTAGCGACCCTTCGGAAGCGCCGCCCCCGCAGCGCCCGACCGGAGGCGTGGGCGGCGCGCCGGTGGGGGAAAAACGGCTTCCCGGCCTCCGAACAACGGTTGCCATCTTCACACAACCCGCGACAATGACGCATCCACCCCCGGCGCGGGGGCCCGCCCGGCCCGCGCCCCTCTCGACGAAGGGCCCCTTCCGGCTCATGCTCCGATTCGCCGTACTCGACGACCGAGGCCCTGTCGCCGACTTTCCCCTGCGGCACGCCCACCTTCTCGGCGCCGACGAGGTGGCGGTCCCGGCGGACATCAACTTCGCCGACGGATTGATCCACTGCGTGAAGAAGGCGTCCGACGCCGCGGGGCTGGCGCTGCTGTACGACGCGGGCGACTGCGGGGAACTGGCGCTGCGGACGTGCCTGCTGCCCCAGCGCCAGCGCCCGTACCTGCTGTCGCTGGAGTTGGCGCGCCACCGCATCATGCTCTTCTTGAACAAGTTGGAGGAGTGGTTCCTCTGCGACCTGCCCGCGGACGAACCGGCCATGACGCTCTTCGAGCAGGCGAGGGCGAAGTTCACGGCGGCGCTGGCGGCGGAGCGGGCTGTGGACCATTCCTTCACGCCCGAAGAGGATCGGCTGGCCCGGGAGGCGCTGTGCCTGGCGATCCAGGCGTCGGAGCGGCTGGCGCTTCTGGCGTCGGACATCCTGATGCACCACCGGCTCAATACGGCCCAGAACGCCGCGGGGACTGGCGTGGTCAACCTGATGATCGGCTGCGCCGTGCGTCGCGATCAGACCTCGGACGGCCTGCAGAAGGTCGTCGCGGACTACTTCGACTTCATGGTCAGCCCGATGCGCTGGCCGGCGCTGGAGCCGGACGAGGGCGAATACTCCTTCGGTAAGACGGACAAGTGGGTGGAATGGGCCGTCCGCACGGCGAAGATGCCGGTGCACGCGGGCCCCATCATCGACCTGCGCCCCGGGCGCACGCCGGAATGGCTGCACATCTGGGAGAACGACTACGACACGTTGCGCGAGGTCGTGTTCCAGCACCTCAAGAAGGTGGTCACGCGCTACCACAAGGCGGTGTCGCGCTGGACGGTGGCCAGCGGGCTGCACCTCAACGCCGACTTCAAACTCACGCTCGAGCAGATCATGGACCTCTCGCGCCTGTGCGTGATGCTGGTCCGCAAGATGATCCCCAACGCGAAGATCCAGATCGAGATCGACCAGCCCTTCGGCGAGCACTACGGCTGCGATCCGGTGTCGCTGCCGCCGCTGATCTACGCCGAGATGCTGGTGCAGCAGGGCTTGGCGATCGACGCCATCGGCCTGCGCATCCAGATGGGCGACGCGCGGGAAGGGCGCGCCGTCCGCGACTTGATGGCCCTCTCCGCCATGCTCGACGCCTACTCCGTGTTCGACAAGCCCATCGTCGTCACCGCCCTGGGCGCGCCAAGCGAGCCCATCGCGCCCGCGCCCGCGTCCCCCGACGACCCCAACCCCGACCGCTTCCTTCCCGGACGATGGAGGAGGCCCTGGTCGCCCGAGGCGCAGGCCGATTGGCTCCACAACGCCATGGCCGTCTGCCTCTCCAAGCCCTACGTGTTGTCCGTCGCGTGGCAGGATCTCTACGACTCCACAGGCCCCGGCGCGCTGTACGAGATGCCGCACGGGGGCCTCATCACCTCCGCCGGCAAACCCAAGCCCGCCCTCCGACAACTCGCCAAGGCCACGCGACTCGCGCACTTCCGCCAGGCGCTGGCGGCGCGCCCCGCGAGGGCCGAAAGCGCCGCGCTGTCGCCATGATGCCCACACGACCCCTCGACCGCGCCGCCCGCGACGCCACGCGCGTCGCTGGCGCGACGCTGCTCGCGCTCGCCCTCATCGGCGGCGTGCTGGCGGTCGGGTCGACCCCGTTCGAAGGGCGCGCCGCCCATTCCGCGGCGCTGCGGATCGATGTCAACTCCGCCGACGAGGCCTCGCTCACGCTGCTGCCGGGGATTGGACCGGCCCGGGCGTCGGCGATCGTCTCGGATCGCGCGCTGCACGGGCCGTTCGAGTCCGTGCGGGACCTGGCGCGAGTGCCGGGCATCGGCCCGCGCACGGTGGCGGGACTGGAGCGCTTCGCGCGTGCGGCGTCGCTGGACTGACGCGGCGCGTCAGCCGCAGGCCGTGTTGTAGATGCCCAGCAGCGCGTTCAGGTCGGCGAAGTCCACGCGCCCATCGCCGTTGAGGTCCCCAGGAAGGCCCGCGCCGACGGTGTTGAAGTTGCCCAAGAGGATGTTCAGGTCGCCGAAGCCCACTTCGCCGTCGCCGTCGAGGTCCGCCGGGCACGGGTTCAACCGGATGATGAAGGTCTGGAAGTACAGGTCAGGGAGCAACAGGGCGCCCGCGATCACCGCGCCGTTCGGCGACACGGCGGTGAAGGAGCGGATGTCCGCGCCGGGCGTGACGGAAAGGCCCAGGCCCGCGAGGAAATCGACGTCCTTCACCAGGCCGTTCTCAGGCGTCCAGATGACTCCGTCCGTCGAGCCGCCGGGGCTGAACGTGTACTGATTGAAGCCGACGGCGATCGAGCCGGTGTCGGAGATCGATTCCAGCCAGGCGCTCCCGGAGTTGGGGACGGTGCCCACAAGGGCCCCGATGTAGGTTGTGGTGTACTCGTCGCCCTCAAGGCGCCAGATGGTTGCGTGCGTCGTCGCGAATGCGGGGTTGTACGCGGCGCCGACGATGATCGAGCCATCGGCGTTGACCGCGCGGGCCTCGCCCCGCGCCAGACTCTGCACCAGGCGGGTCTTGACGCCGTTCCGCCAGACCGTCGGCTGCCAAGGCCCCAGGTTGTCCTCCCAGCCGACAACGACGGATCCGTCGTAGTTCGCGGCGTTCGCTCGGGCGCTGACGCCGGGGACGCTCTCGAGCGGCACGATGCCGGTGGTCGGCGACCAGGTGTTCGGGTGCGCGTTGCCTCCCGGCGTGCTCCGCCAGAAGAAGCCCGTCAGCGTCGAGCCGTCGCCGGAGAGGCCCCAGGCGGAGCCGTAGGACTGGTCGGACACGATTCCCGTGGGCGGGCTCGGCGGCATGGTCTCGGTCCAGCCGCTTTCGACGTCCCACACGCCCTGCGTCATCAGGTTGTCCATGCTCAGGATCGACGCGCTCACGCGCCGGCCGTCGTACGAGACATCCGGCGAACCGGCGCCCACCCCGATCGCCGGAACCGTCGCCCGCCCCAGGCGTTCGATGCCGGACTCGGCCGTCCAGCGGAACGTTTCGTAGGAGCCGTCGCCCTGCACGTTGCCGACCATCACCGAGCCGTCGTAGGAAAGGTCCGTCACGAGGAACCCGGCAGGGAGGTACTCGATCGTGGGAGCCGCCGTCGCCGCCGAGGCCAGCGCCGCGAGGAACGCGGCCGGACGCCATGCATTGGTCATCGCAGATTCCTTCTTGATTGGGCGCTCTGGGAGCGCGATGGTCGTTCGCCTCAGGCGCAGGGAGTGTTGAAAACCGCCAGCAACGCGTTGAGGTCGGCGAAGTCCACGTCGCCGTCGCCGTCAAAGTCACCGGCGAGGCCGGGCCCCGACGTGTTGTAATTGCCCAGCAACAGGTTGAGATCCCCGAAATCCACCGACCCGTCGCCGTTGAAGTCGCCGGGGCAGGAGCCCAGGCGGATCACGAACGACTGGAGTTCGGCGCCGCGCAGGAGCGTGCCGACGATCACGCGCCCGTCGCCGGAGACCGCGTCGAACGTGCGGATGTCCGAATTCGCCGGGACCGACAGGCCCAGACTCGCGAGGAAGTCCGTGTCGCGCATGAGGCCGGACTGCGCGGTCCACACGAGGCCGTCCATCGGGCCGCCGGGGCTTTGCGAGTACCGGTTGCCGCCCACCGCCACCGTTCCGTCCGCCGAGACCGCGCTCAGCCACGAGCCGCCAAAGTTCGGGGACGTGCCCGGCAGCGCGCCGAACGATTGGCGCGTGTACGCCGCGCCGTTCCACGTCCAGACGGTCATCACGACCTTGGCCTCGGACGGGTCCCACCAATCGCCGACGATGATCGTGCCGTCGGCGTTCACGCCGTACGCCTCGGCGAAGCCCTCGCTCTCGGTCAGGCGCGACTTGACGCCGTTCCGCCACACCGTCGGCTGCCAGGCGCCGTCCGAGCGTTCCTCCCAACCGACCACGACGTCGCCATCGAAGTCCGCGGCGTTCACGCGTGCGCTCCGGCCCGGCGTGCGCTCGAGCGCCACGACGCCCGTTGAGGCCGACCACGTGCACGGCTTGGCGCTCCCCGGCCCCGTGCCCCAATAGAAGCCCGTCAGCGTCGAACCATCGCCAGAAAGGCCCCATGCGGAGCCATAACTGTTGTCAAGCAGCACGCCGTCCGCGGGGCTCGGCGGCATCGTCTCGATCCAGCCCGAGCCGAGCGTCCACACGCCCTGCGTCGCCGCTGTGTTGTCGGCGGTGATGATGGTGGCGCTCACCCTTGTGCCGTCGAACGACACGTCAGGCGTCCCCGCGCCCGTGCCGAGCACCGGCACGGTCGCCCGCCCCAGGCGCTGAACGCCCGTCGCCGCCGTCCAGCGGAACGTCTCGTACGAGAAGTCGCCGACCACGTTGCCCACGAGGACGGAGCCGTCCCAGTTGGCGTCGGAGACGAGATAGCCGGCGGGGAGGAACTCGATCGTCGGGGCCGCCCTGCCCGCTGGGATCAGGGCAAAACAGGCGAGCGCTGCGGAAATCCGGTGCATGGACGGCGCTTTCGATGGAGGGCGTGAGCGGGCGACAAGGATCCGCGCGGCGCTCAGGGCGGGAGGAGCCGCCGAGCGCCGCGCGGACCAACGAGGACGATGAGGGCGATCAGGCGCGCCGACGGCGAGCCGCGGCGAAGAGGCCCAAGCCGGCGACCAGCGCCGAAGCGGGCGCGGGGACGGCGTTCCAGGAGAGGTTGTCCACATAGGACTCGGGGAAGAAGCCGAAGCCGAGCAGGCGGACCTCGTCGAACACCGAGCCGCTGTCGGTCGTGATGTCGATCCAGGTGTTGCCGGCGCCGCCAAAGGCCGGGTTCGTCACGAACAGGAAACCGACCTCGACGCCGTCGTTGAAGGCGATCACCGCGGCGCCGCCGCCGAAGCCGGACGCGGGACCCGAACTGTCCCAAAACTGGGCCGAGAACTCGGTGAGGTCCGAACCGAAATTGATGAACACGCCGAACGGACCGTAGAAGACGTTGCCCGTCCCCAGCCAGCCGAAGCCCGGCTGGGCGCTGACGTTGGTCACCGCGTTTGCGCCCGAACCCGAGACCATCGAAGTGATGCCGACTCCGGTCCACGCGTTGCTCGGCACGTTGGCGCCGGTGGGGCCGCCGACCTCATCGAAGGTCAGCGTGGTCGCGTACGTCGGAGCGGACGCGCCCTGGGAAACGTTCACGGCGCCCAGCGCCGCGGAGCCCGAAAGGCCTGCGACGCACGCGGCCAAACCGGCAAGAGAAGTCTTGATCATGTGTGGGTCTCTCCGTCTGTACCCCGGGGGTCCTGTGGCCCGGTCCGGGCCACGTGCCCGGTCCGGTTCGACAGGCAGAATAACCCGCGTCCCCGTCCTGTCAAGTGTCACATGGGACATTCTTGGAGACGTTTCATTTGATTGTTCGGCGTCCATACCGTACATTTCACCCCCAAAGGCCCGATTCCCAATATGCCGATCGCCCCCAACACCCTGTCCCGCCCCGCCGCCCCCTCG
>JACVCK010000066.1 GCA_016742055.1 Phycisphaerales bacterium | reverse complement strand
CGAAACCACAACCCACGACGACATCGCCGAAGAAGCCATCCCCGCGCCGCTCCCCTACAACCCCGCCGACGCCAACCGCGACAACGAAGACTACGACCCCAACGAACTCAACGACACCAACGACTCCAACGACTCCACCCCGTCCCGCGCACACCGCACAAAGCCAATCAACCTCACGCCTCTCGCCACCTTTCCCCTCGTCCCGCGCCAACCCGCCGAACCCGAACCAACGGCCCTGGCGCCATCATCCGACACTAGTTGATGACGGCCGGAGACGTGCTGCGTCGCCGAAACGGCTCCATGAACCCTCGAAATGAAAGGGCCGCCCAAAGGCGGCCCGAATCGGCTCTCGAGTCACGCGACGCTCACTCAACCCCGCCGACGACGAAGCCCCATCAGACCCGCCATCGCCACAACCCCTGCGCCCGCCGGCGCCGGGATCACCGAGATCGTCATCCGCTGAAACGCGTACTCCGCGCCCGCGTTGCCGAAGCGCCCGACCGTCCAGTTGTAGACGCTCAGGCCCGTCAGGTCGTACGTGCCCACGGCGTCGAGGATGTCCAGCGACGGGATCGTCGCGCCCGAGTTGTACGTCACGCCAAAGTCCAGGTCGTGCGCCGGCGCGAGGCCGGGGATGTGCACGCCCACGGGCATCGGGAAGTCGATGTTCCGCGACAGGAAGAAGCCATCGACCACCGGGTCGTTGTTGCGGATCACGAAGTACGCCGGCCCGAAGGGCTGCGGGTTGTCGATCGTGATCGGCGCGCCGCCCACGGTGAGCGTGAACGAGGTGAGGTCCACCTCGTAGCCGCGGGTCGGAAAGTTCGGGCTGTTGACGAAGTGGCTCGAACTGACCTGGAAACTCATCATCACCGGCGAACCGCTGGGGATGCCCGCCTGGTTGCCCTGGATGACGTTGAAGTCCACGACGCCCATCACGTCCACCTGAACGATCGTGCCCGCGCACGCGCCCGCCGCGCCCACGAGCGCCGAAGCCAGAACGACCGCATGGTTCCTTGGCATGATTCTTCTCCTTGCGTCCCTGCGCGCCGCCCGCACGGACGGCGACGCCGGAACGGACCGCAAGTCTAACCCCCCCACCCCATGCGCCAAGCACAATCCAGCGCCTACACGCGCCGTTCGCAACGTGTTCGCAAGCCCCCCGCGATGGGACGCGTCCCCCGCGATGGCGCCCATGCCGACTCAATCCACGTTCGGCGCCAGCCCCGGCCCCGGCCTCACCAGCGTGACCTTCGTGTACGCCGCCGCGAACCCCATCCGCTGCGCGTTCCGCTCCGTCGCCACGCCCGGGCGCGAGCCGATCGTCGCGATCCTCGCGCCGCGCCGAGCCGCCTCGTTCAGCCGCCACGCGAGCATCGCCAGTTGCACGCCCTTGTTGCGATGCGCCTTGCGGACCGACACGCCGAACAGCGCCGCCAGTTCACCGTCCACCTCCATCGCCCCCGCGCCGACGCACTCCTCGCCGATCATCGCGCGGATCGCCACCGTGCGCGGATGGCGCGCCACCCGCATCGAAGAGCGCAGGAACGACTCCGGCGGATCGGTGTCGTCCGGCATGAAGCCCTGCAGCGCGGTGCGCGCGAAGTCCTCCACCTCCGCGTCGTTCTTCGGGTCCACCGCGGCGATGCGCAACTCCCGCGGCGCCGGGAACGGCGAGTCCACACGCTCGCCCGCTTCGAGCCGCCGATGGAACACCGACTCGAAGTTGTGCAGCGCGAAGCGCTCGGCCTTGAGGGCCTCAAGCAGCGACGGATCAACGAACGGGCACACATCGATCCGCGGCTCGATCCCCGCGCCCTCCAGGTACTCAATGAACCCGCGCACCTCGTCGCGCGACACCGGGCCCGACATCCCGGCGCCCCGGGCGCCGTTGAACCACGCGCCGGCCGGCCCGCGCCCCACCATGCCGCCCGCGAAAGGAACAAACTCGTCCGCGACCTCGCTGACGCCCCGCCACTCACGCCGCTCCTCCAGCGCCGCCAGGGCGCGGAAGTCCACCGGCTCAAAGACCTTGGACGACGGGATCGGCTCGTTTGGACGGTGGTCGTTCATGCAAACACCCTGCGAACAGGCCCGAACGGAGATGAAATCGAGCAGGGATCGTATTGACGCGCACGGGCCCGCGCGCGACCATGGCCCACGTCGTTCGGTCCCGGAGACAACCCCCGGGCCCGTGTTAGGGGTGGTCGCGTTTCGCGAAACTGATTGTGGAGGAAGAAACATGTCACGTTTGAAGGCTGCGGCCAGTGTGGCCGCGATCGTCCTGGCGTCGGGCGCCGCTTCCGCGGGCCAGTCCTACGTCATGATGCCGGACTCGACGAACAACCGCGTCGTCCTGTTCAACCCGTTCGACGGCTCGCTCGTCAACTCCAACTACTTCGCAACCTTCGGCGGGACGACCGTCCACGCCATGCAGGTCGGCCAGGAGATCTGGATCTCCGAGCAGATCGGCGACCGCGTCTCCCGCTTTGACCTCTTCGGCAACTCGCTCGGCTCCATCTCCGGCGGGCTGGACAACATCCGCGGGATGGGCCTGGTCGGCAACACCGTGTACGTCACCAACTCCGGCACGGCCAACGGCGCCCCCGGCGCCAACGCCGTCGTCACCTTCGACACGGCGGGCAACAACACCGGCTCGTTCCAGACCACCGGCGCGGCGCCCAGCCCCTTCGGCATCCTCGCCCACCAGGGCGGCATCCTCATCTCCTCCAGCAGCGGCAACAGCGACGTGCACCGCTTCTCGCTCGCCGGCGCCCCGGTGGGCGCGTTCCACAACTCCACCTCGCTCAACTTCGCCGAGCAGATGGACCACGCGACCAACGGCGACATCCTCGTCGCCGGGTTCTCGTCCAACAACATCGTCCGCCTCGATCCCAACACCGGCGCGCTGATCTCCTCGTTCACCGCGTCCGGCGCCCGGGGCGTCTACCAACTCGGCAACGGCAACATCATGTGGACCAGCGGAACCGGCGCGTTCGTGTTCGACGTCAACACCGGCGGCAGCACGCTCATCTACGCCGGCGGCGGACGCTACCTCGACAACCTGGTCATCCCCAGCCCCGGCGGCGCCGCCGTGGCCCTCGTGGGTCTGGGCCTCCTCCGGCGCCGACGCTGAGCCGCGCCCCCACGCTTGCAAGACCGGCTTCATCCTCGACGCCCCGGCCCATCGCGGCCGGGGCGTCGTCGTTCCGGGGGGGGGCTCACGCCGCGGCCGGCGCGCCGTCCACCGGGCCCTGACGGCGCCGGCGCGGGATCAGCATCGGCGTGTGCCGCCGGTACCGCTCGTACGCCGCGCCGTGATGCTCCACCAGGTTCCGCTCCTCGAGCCGGATCGCCACGAGGATGTACGCCGTGGTCATCGCGGCGAACAGCAGGTGCGCCGCCGTCATCGTCGGCGTGAACCAGAAGACGCACAGCCAGCCGACGTACAACGGGTGGCGCACCATCCGGTACGGGCCCGGCGTGACGAACCGCAGGTGCGTGTAAGGTCGGCCCCGAAGGTAGAGCCACACCTGGCGCAGGCCGAACAGGTCGAAGTGGTTGATGAGGAACGTCGTCACCAGCACCAGCGCCCAGCCGAAGCCGTTGAGCGCGAACATCGCCGCCCGCCCCGCCGGATGCTGGATGTCCCAGATCACCCCGCCCATCGGCCGCCAGAAGACGAACATCGCCAGCAGCGCGAGGTTGGTCGCCAGCACATAGGTGGACCGCTCCACCGGCGTGGGCACGAACCGGGTCCACCAGCGCTTGAACGTCGGGCGCGCCATCACCGAATGCTGCAGCGCGAACAGGGTGAGGAGGCCGAGGTTCACCGCCACCGCCGCCCACAGCGGACCGGTGCGCGGGCCGTCGAGGCGCGTGGGCGTGAGGAAGTTGCCGATCCAGCCGATGGCGTACAGGAACACGCCCAGGAACATCGCGTAGCAGACGAGCCCGTAGGCGAACGCCAGCGCCCGTACGGACAAGGACGCCGCGGGGACGGGTCCGGGGGACGAGGAAGGGTCGCTCGCTGGGTGAGCGTTGGTCATGAGGGAGGTCTCCGAAGTCTGATCCGCCGACGCGCAGCGTCGGCTTGGTGGTCGTCGCGACGGGCACGAGCCCTCGCCGCCGATTCAGGGGAAACCGTACGATTCGATTCCGCCGCCGCCAGCGCACTCGCGGCGCTCTTTTGGTTGACTGCCGGTCAACCTTCGCGCCGAGCGGCGATGAGAGAAACAGGCCCGGGGGCGGTACACTGGCGGACCGCCCGAGGTGGGGCGGACGGCCTTTCACCGAACTTTCTCCGTACCTTGCCGCTGACCTTCCTGGGAGACGGACCCGCTATGGCCCACGCGAAGTCGACCGATCCGAACGTCTTCATCCTGCCCGACCTCGGCGAGGGCGTGCACGAGGCCGAACTGATCTCTTGGAAGGTCAAGCCCGGCGAAACCGTCGAAGAGCACCAGACGGTCGCGGAGATGGAGACGGACAAGGCGCTGGTCGAAGTGCCCAGCCCGCGCGCCGGAACCATTAAGGAACTCTTCGGCAACCCCGGCGACATCATGAAGGTTGGCGAGCCCGCTTGGACGTACGAGGGCAGCGCCCACGGCGGCATCGCCGAGAAGGCCCCGCCCCCGGCGTCGGCCCAGCCTGCGCGCGAGACCGCGCCGCCGCGCCCCGCGGCCCGCGAAGAGGCCGAAGACGCCGGCACGGTCGTCGGCACGATGTCCGGCGCGCTGGCGGGCGTTTCTTCCGGCGGCGGCAAGGCGCTGGCCACCCCCGCGGTCCGGCGCCTGGCCCGCGACCTGAACGTCGAGATCGATTCCGTCACGGGCTCGGGCATCGGCGGACGGGTCACGGAGAAGGATGTCCGCGCCGCCGCGGGCGGCTCGTCGCGCCCCGCGCCCGCGCGCGAACCGGCCCCCGCTCCTGCGGCGCGGCGCGTCGTCGCCGAGCCGGAGGTCTACGAGGCGCCCGCCCGCTCCGGCGCCACGCTCGCCACCACCGTGCCCGATCGCACGCCCGTGCGCGTCAGCGCGCCCAGCGAGGTCACCCGCATTCCGTTCCGCGGCGTGCGGAAGACCATCGCCACGCGTCTGCGCCAGTCCGTTGACACCGCCGTCCACTTCAATGTCATGGACGAGGCCGACGTCACCGCGCTCGACGCCGTCCGCAAGCGCACCGCGGCGTCGTCGGGCGAGAAACTCTCGTTCCTGCCCTTTGTCATCGGCGCCGTCTGCCGCGCGCTCAAGGCGTTCCCCTCGCTCAACTCGACCGTGGACGACGAGGCGGGCGAGATCTCTCGCCACCGCTCGATCCACATCGGCGTCGCCGCCGACACCGACCACGGCCTGACCGTCCCCGTTCTCACCGACGCGGACTCGCTCGGCGTGCTGCAGATCGCCCGCCAGGTCGAGGAACTCGCGCGGATGACTCGCGACCGCTCGATCCCGCGCGACCTGCTCATGGGTTCGACGTTCACGATCAGCAACGTCGGCTCCTACGCCGGGCGCTTCGCCACGCCGGTCATCAACTACCCCGAGGTGGCCATCCTCGGCGTTGGACGCGTGCGTGAGGGCGTGGTCGTGAAGGACGGCGCCATCCGCATCGCGAAGGTCATGCCGCTGAGCCTGGCCGCGGACCACCGCGTCGTGGACGGCGCCGAGGCCGCCCGATGCCTGCAGCACATCATCGACCTGCTTCAGGCGCCCGAATCGCTCCTGACCCCCGCCCGGGGCTGAACCCGCCGACTTCCCGGCGGCCGCGCGGCCCTTCATTGGCGATTCGCCGGATGTTCGGGGTTGCATTCCGCCCCCTTTCAGGCCATTCTCTCTCGGGGAGGACCCCGAACGGTCCACCGTGCGCCCTGCGCGAAAGGAACGCCATGACCCGATCGATCACTCTCGGCGCCGCCGCCGGCCTCGCCCTTCACGCTGCCGCGCTTGCCGGAGCCCCCGACCTGGTGGTCGCCGACATGAACGGCGTGACCAAGTGGACGCCCACGCCCGCCCCCGCGGGCGTGCAGGCGTACTCGTTCGGCATCAACACGTGCAACATCGGCGACGGCGCCGCGGTGTGGAACTCGAACAACGCGCTGCACCCGGTGTTTGCGCAGAACGTGCACCGCATCGCGAACGGGCGCATCGAGCAGATCGGCCTCGGGTTCGCCTGGCACGGCATCGTGCCGCCGCTGCAGCAGAGCGTGTGCGGCGTGTGCTCGCCCGGCGGGCCCGCGGAACTGGGCATCGGCTGCTCCAGCCCCGATTCGGCCAGCACGCTCGGCCAGCAGACCGCCCTCGCGCCGCGCTCCACGGTCAACGCCTCCACCGGCGCGCTCGTGTTCCCGCTGCCGCCCAACAACTGCAGCGGAGCGTCCACCGCCACGTGCGAGCGTGTGCAGGTCGATGAAGCGGACTTGGCGGACCCTTCCGCGATCTACCTCGCCGAGAGCGTCGTCGTGCACTTTGGCGACGCGGGCGCCGGCGCCACGGCCAACAACGCCACCTGGCGGCGGATGGGCGTGGCCGCGAACTTCGCGATGGCCCCCGTGGGCGCGGCGCAGAACGGCTCCGCCGTCCGGGCGTGGCAGGCGCTGAACAACAACGGCGCGTTCGATCCGAGCATCCTCGTCGATGACGTGATCTCGCCCGGCGACGGCGTGTACGTGGTCGGCTCCACCGCCTTCCCCGTGGGCAATGGGCGCTGGCGCTACGTCGTCGCGGTCGAGAACATCTCGTCCGACCGCTCGCTCTACGGCCTGGTCGTGCCGATGGGCGCCGGCGACGCCTCGCCCCAGGGCTTCACGTTCCACGCCCCGCAGTATCACTCCGGCGAGGTCTACAGCAACGCTGATTGGATGCTGCTCATCGGCGACGCCACCTTCCGCTGGCGCAGCCCCCAGTCCTTCGCGCAGAACCCCAACGCCAACGCCCTGCGCTGGGGCACGCTCTACACCTTCACGTACACCGCGTACGCGCAGCCCACCAACGGCTTTGTCGGCCTGGAACTGTTCAAGCCCGGCTCGCCCGGACTCCTCACCGCCGACGCCGTCGTCTCCGGCGCCGTCTCCACCTACTGCCCCGGCGACGCCAACAACGACGGCGTCGTGAACTTCGCCGACCTCAACGTCCTCCTGGGGACCTACGGCCTGACGGGCGTGGACCTCCCCGCCGACGCCAACGGCGACGGCAACATCACGTTTGACGACCTCAACCTCCTGCTGGGCGGCTTCGGCCAGGCCTGCTGAGGGTCCCCGCACCTCAGATCTGACCGAGGGCCGGCCCCTCGCCGGCCCTTTTTCTTGCGCCTGCGCCGACAAGCCCGAACTTCTCTGACGGGCCCGCCCCGTATGCGCGTCCCAGTGGACCGGGCCGCCAGCGATCCCGCTGGCGATCTCGGAACGATCGCCGCGCCGCCGCGGCAGCAGAGGAGCCGCCGCATGCATCCATCCCGCGCCCGGGGCGCCGCCAGCAAGGGCCTCGTCCTCGCCATGGTTTTCGGCATCGCCGGAGGGGGCTTCGCCGCGTGGACGCTGATGCGTTCGTTCACCGGGGAGAAGCGCCCGGTCGGCCCGCCGTCCATGCAGGCGCGGGGAGGCGGCGGCCCTCCACGGGCCCCCGCCGGCGCAACCGGGGACGATGTGCTCGCCGCGCCGAGCGAGCGCGTCGAACGACGCTCGCCCGCCGAACCGCTGACGTTCGCGCCGATCAAGGGCGACGCGGACGTGGAGGGGCTGCTGTCGGAACTCCGCGCCGCGATCTCCAGCGCCGCGGGCTCCAGCCAGGACCTGGCCTCCCTCGGCGCCGAAGCGCAGAGCAAACTGGCCGAGTCCTTCAGCATCGCGATGACGCCGTACCTCAAGGGGGACGTCGAGGGTCTGCTGCAGGCGGCTCAGGCGCTGGGGGCGCGCCCGCCCGGCGCCGAGGGCGCGTCCGAGGCGCCGCGCCCGGTGGCGATCACGGGCCCCGGCGGCCGACCCAACCCCATCATGGCGCTGCTCAAGCACGCCTCGATCGACGTGACGAAGGCCAATGTGCTCCCGTGGCGCCCGCGCGAGGGGCTGCAGGGCGCCGGCGTGAACAGCGGCGAGGAGGGCGGCCCCAGCGCCGTCATCGGGTTCCGCACGGGCGGGCTCTTCACCGACATCGACGACTTTGAGAAGAAGAAACTCCCCGCCGTCGAAGTCCGCGCACCGCTGCTCCCGCACGGCGCCAAGGTGGACGGTCCGCCCACATGGGTCGGCGCCGTCATGGTCTGGAACCAGGCCGCCCGCGCCTGGCAGCCCGCGCAGATCAACCTGATGTCCGACGACCCCGAAGCGCTGCGCGGCCTCATGGGGCGCGCGATGCCCGCCCGCTGAACCTTTCGCATCCAACTCCGACGGAGACCGACCCCGATGCCACGCCTCACGCGCCGCCGCGCCTTCACGCTGATCGAACTGATGGTCGTCATCGGGATCGTCGGCGTGCTCATTTCGATCATCCTGCCCACGCTTTCGGGAGCCCGCGTCGCGGCCAGCCGGGTGCAGGCGATGTCCAACGCGCGCTCCAGCGGCCAGACGCTCGAGTCCTACGCCAACCAGTTCGGCACCTATCCCGTTCTCAAGCCCGGCGAGGCGGGTCCGGGCGTGGACAACCCGCCGCCGGGCGACACCGTCGCGGTGCGGTGGTGGCCCGAGGGCGTGGTGGTGGCCGTGGGCCCGCACTGGCTGCTCTCGGGTTTGTGGCCCGCGCTGGTCGCGCCGATCGCGCCCTGGCCCGAGCACTTCGCCACCTGGCTGAGCCCCGGGCGCGACGCCGAACTCCCCGTCGCGCCCTTCGAGAGCGACGATTCCGTCGATCCCCTGCAACTCATCTCGTACCGCTACTCCAACTCTTTCCTCGCCAAGCCCTCGCTCTGGCGCGAGGGCGCGCAGCCCGGCGCCCACCACTTCGGCGGCATCCGAACCAGCGACGTGGCGTTCCCGTCCAACAAGGCGATCCTCTGGGACGCGGAGATTGCGTACCTGCGCAAGGCGCCGCCGGTGGTCGGGGGCCACTTCGCCGAGCGCACCGCCGTGCTGTTCTGCGACGGGCACACGGACATGCTCGATCCCACCGCCGCCACGCCGGCGGCGCCCAATCCCATGAAGAGCCCCGACATGCGGATGACCCTGCACGACACCCCTGAGGGCGCGCTGGGTCGGGACTTCTAAGGCCCGCGCGGCGACAAGCCCCTCTGCGCACGCGGTCGGCGGCCCTGCCTTGGCCCGTCGGCCGCGTGCGACTTTTGAGGCAGCGCCGGACCGGCCCCCGGACCAGCCCCCCGCGCCCGCTACGATGCCAGCCCCGCGGGCGTTCTCGTCGCCGCGGCACACTGGAAAGGGCTTTGCGATGTCATGGCTGTCGGTGAAAGATGCGTTGCAGGCCGCGCCGGGCTCCCGGGCGACGGTCAAGGGCTGGGTCCGGACCCGTCGTGACTCCAAGGCCGGGCTCTCGTTCATCAATTTGAGCGATGGGTCGTGCTTCGGCGCGCTGCAGGTCGTGGCGCCGGCGGACCTGAGCAACTACGAGTCCGAGATCCAGAAACTCACCACGAGTTGCTCGATCGAGGCCGACGGGGAGATCGTCGCCAGCCAGGGCAAGGGCCAGAGCGTGGAGTTGAAGGCGGACGCGATCCGCGTGATCGGCTGGGTGGACGACCCCGACACGTATCCGATCGCGCAGAAGCGGCACACCTTCGAGTACTTGCGCGAAGTGGCGCACCTGAGGCCGCGGACGAACACCATCGGCGCCGTCGCGCGCGTGCGCCACACGCTCGCGATGGCGGTGCACCGCTTCTTCCACGAGCGGGGCTACTTCTGGATCCACACCCCGATCATCACCGGCTCGGACTGCGAGGGCGCCGGGCAGATGTTCCGCGTCAGCACGCTGGACCTGGTCAACGCCCCCCGCACGAACGAGGGCGGCGTGGATTTTGCGCAGGACTTTTTCGGCAAGGAGACGCACCTGACCGTCTCCGGCCAACTCAACGTCGAGACCTACTGCATGGCGCTCTCGAAGGTCTACACCTTCGGCCCGACCTTCCGCGCGGAGAACAGCAACACCAGCCGGCACCTGGCCGAGTTCTGGATGATCGAGCCGGAGATGGCCTTCTGCGATCTTGCGGGCGACGCGGATGTGGCCGAGTCGTTCCTGAAATACCTCTTCAAGGCGGTCCTGGAAGAGCGCCCGGATGACATGGCGTTCTTCAACGAGCACATCGACAAGACGGTCATCGAGACGATCACCCACCTGATCGACACGCCCTTCGAGCGGATGACGTACACCGACGCCGTGGCGCGGCTCGAGAAGTCGGGCGAGAAGTTCGAGTACCCGGTCCAGTGGGGGCTGGACCTCCAGAGCGAGCACGAGCGCTTCCTGACCGAGAAACTCGTCAAGAAGCCCGTGATCCTGATGAACTACCCCAAGGACATCAAGGCGTTCTACATGCGCCAGAACGACGACGGGAAGACGGTGGCCGCGATGGACGTGCTGGCGCCGAAGATCGGCGAGATCATCGGCGGCTCGCAGCGCGAGGAGCGTCTGGACGTGCTGGACCGCCGGCTCGACGAGATGAAACTCAACAAGGCGGACTACTGGTGGTACCGTGACCTGCGGCGGTACGGCACGGCGCCGCACGCGGGGTTCGGGCTGGGCTTCGAGCGCGTGATCCAGTTCGTGACGGGGATGGCGAACATTCGGGATGTGATCCCGTTCCCGAGGACGCCGGGGAATTCGGAGTTTTGACCCCCGGAAGGTGGACAACGCAGAGGCCGCAGAGCGCGCAGAGAGCGTGAAGATCGCCGATAAAGCGCGTCTCCGAATGACGCCCCGAAGGGGCCGACGGGACCTAGCCACTGGTGAAGCGACCCGGCGCGGCGGGGAGCGGAACCCGTGGGTAGCGTTCGTGAGGGAATGAGCCCGGGAGGGGCGAAGGAACGTTACTCTGGAGCGCATGTCGCACGCGGACCGCGTCATGGCGCGCCTGAGACTCGGCACCTCGCCGATGTGCGACGATTGTATTGCCGAAACATGCGGCCCGATGAAATCGCGTCAAATCGCGCGGCGAGTCTGCATGGACATGGAAGTCGCCCGCCTCGTGTTTCGCGATCAGCGACATTGCGGCCGATGCCGCGGCTTCAAGATCTGCTCCAGTCTCAATTCTGCGCCTCCGGCCCCGATCGCGCCGCGTTCCTTGGCTGTGTCGCAGCAGTCCAACGCCACGGTCAGTGGAGCGCCCTGGCATTGGGAAGGCCACGTGCAGTTGCGAATCCAGCGATGGCTTGAACAGACTGACTGGATTGTCTCACAGGCAGTTGATACCGCGTCCAAGATGCAAGGCATCGATCTGATCTGCTCACAAAATGAGCGAACTCTTTGGGTGACTGTGAAGGGCTATCCTAACGGCACCGCCAAGACGAATCCCAGCACACAGGCACGGCACTGGTATTCCCACGCACTCATGGATGTCGTCCTGTATCGCGGCAAAGACCCCAACGTCGAGATCGCGATCGGCCTGCCTGACGGTTACACATCATATCTTTCGCTCGCTCAACGCACGCGCTGGCTGCGTGCCTCCTGTCCCTTCAGAATCTTCTGGGCACGAGAGGACGGAAACGTGCGCGAAGAGCGTTAACGCCATGCCCCCCCTCCCCGACCAACTCCACCAACTCTTCTCCGCATGACGCGCCTGTCTCCGACCTCGGCGCCGCCAAAGGCCATTTCCCAAACTGACCGCCCATGCCCCGACGTCCCGACGAGCACTACATCGACCCGATCCCGGTGTCGCGTCGGAGCGGATTCGACTTCGGAAGTTTGCTCTACCTCGCGGCCCTGCTATTCGAATGGCCCGTGTTCGGAACGCTGGCGTGGTGGAGCGTGTTCGGCTTTGGATTGCGCACCCTCCCCTTCGCGATGCTTGTGGGCGGGGGCATCGGCGTTGTCGTGGGCATTGTCCTGCTTCCCCTCACGATCTTCTGTTGCGAGCGCCGACGGCCATCCACGGTGTTGTTGGGAGTGATGGCGCCTACGGCGCTCGCCGCAGCAGGGTCGGGTCTCTTCGCGCTCGCCGTCGGCGTCGCCACCGGCTGGCAAGGCGCTCTCTGGGTGGTGTACGTCGGCGTCACCGCCGTGTACGTCGTCACGTGTCTGTTGGTGCGGCGGCTGGGCAAAGACCCTCGGCGCGGCGCTTGCCCGACCTGCGGGTACCTGATCGCTGGTCTCGCCGATACCACTTGCCCCGAATGCGGCGAGGAGTTCGTCTTCGCGGGCCAGCGCATCCAACTCCCCCGCACAACCTGCGTGGCCTGCGGCTACCCCCTGGAAGGTCTGGTGAACGGCCTTTGCCCGGAGTGTGGCGAACCCCTTCCCACAACGATGCGGCATGCCCCTTGACCGGCGCCGCGTGAGGCCGCGAATGCTCGACCACGGGTCCGCTGTTCCGCCATAATGCCCTTGCCTCGCCG
>JACVCK010000260.1 GCA_016742055.1 Phycisphaerales bacterium | reverse complement strand
GGCGACGGCCGCGATGAGTAGGACGATCCACGCCGCGCCCAGCGCGGCGCCGAAGAACACCCGGCGCACCCGCGCGTCCTGCGCCCGCGAGCGCTCCACCGCCTCGGCGTACGGGATCGTCGTGAAACTGACCATCGTGTACAGCGGCGTGTACCAGCGGAACCAGCGCGCGAACCGCTGCTCCCACTTCTTCTTCCGCAGGAACGCCGGCGAACCGACCCTGTCCCGCATCTCCACGAAATTCGCCAGCGCCAGGTCGGCGATCGCGTCCGCGTGCGGCTTGCGCCGCTCACCGTACGCCCGGTACGCGCCCGCCAGATCCCCCGGACGCGCCTCGACCTCCTCCGCCAGCGCCACCACGTCCTCGAACGACGCGTTCATCCCCTGGCCGTAGAACGGAACCACCGCGTGCGCCGCGTCCCCGATCAGCGCCGCGGCGCCGCCCACGTGCCACGGGAAGCACCGCACCGTCGCGAGCGAGCCCGTCGGGTTCTCAAGGAACTCCCGCTCCAGCGCGGGCATCAGCGCCACCGCGTCGGGGAACCGCGCCTCGAAGTACGCCCTCGCCTCCGCCGGCGTCCGCACCGCCCGCAGCCCGTCCGGCCCGTCGAACGGCGCGAACAGCGTGCAGGTGAACGAGCCGTCGGCGTTGGGCAGCGCGATCATCATGTACGAGCGGCGCGGCCAGATGTGCAGCGCGTTCCGCTTCATCCGGAACGACCCCTCCGCGCCCGGCAGCGACGCCCCGTCCCGCTCGCCCGATCGCGGGGGGATCGTCAACTCCTTGTATCCGTGGCCCTCGTACGTCTGGCTGTACGTGAACCCCTCCCGCATCTGCATCGACAGACGCACGGCCGAGAACGCCCCGTCCGCGCCGATCGCCGTGTCGAAAGGCGCCACCGACTTCTCGCCCGTCGCCGCGTCCACGACCTCCGCCTCCCGCCGGTCGAAGTCCACCCGCGTGCAGCGCCGGCCGAACGCCACGCGGACCAGCGGCTCCCGGTCCGCGGCGTCGAGCAGCGCGATGTTCAGGCCCGCCCGCGACACCGAGTTGATCGCCTCCTGACCCGTCACCCCGTACTGCTGATAGGCGAGCGAGCCGTCGCGCGCGTGCATCAGGCGCCCGCGCATGGGGATCGCCTCGCGCATGACCTCGTCCGCCAGCCCGACGCGCCGCAGCGCGTCCAGCCCGCGCGTCGAGAGCGCCAGGTTGATCGACCGCCCCCGCTCCGCGCCCGCCCTGCGCGGGTCGGCCCGCCGCTCGTACAGGTCCACGCGATGGCCCAGCCGCGCCAGGCGCACCGCCAGCAGGGCGCCGGCCAGGCCCGCGCCAAAGACCGTGAACACCGGGCCCTCGCGCGCGCCGCTCATCCCAGCCGCCCCCCCAGCGCGTCCGCCAGCGCCCGCGCGAACGCCAGGCAGTCCGCGTGCGTGCAGTACAGCGGCGCCGGCGCCGCACGGATCACGTTCGGCTCCCTGAAGTCCGTCACCACGCCCCGCTCGAGCAGCGCCCGCTGCGCGCCCCGCGCGTCGCCTTCCACCACGAGCGACAACTGCGCCCCGTGGCGCGACGGCTCCGCCGGCGTCAGCACGCGCACGCCCGAGATGCGCTCCACCAGCGAACGCAGATAGCCCGTCAGGCGCTGCGACTTGCTCCGCAGCGCCTCCATCCCCACCTCGTCGAAGATCTCCAGCGACGCCCGCAGCGGCGCCGCCGAGAGAATCGGCGGGTTGCTCAGCGCCCACGCCTCCGCGCCCAGGCCCGGCACAAACTCCGGCGCCATGCGGAACCGGCTCGAAGACTCGTTGCCCCACCAGCCCTCGAACCGCGGCCGGTCCGTGCCCCAGTGCTTCTCGTGCACGAAGCAGCCGCCCAGCGCCCCCGGCCCGGCGTTGAGGTACTTGTACGAGCACCACGCCGCGAAGTCGGCGCCCCAGTCGTGCAGCCGCAGCGGCACGTTCCCCGCCGCGTGCGCCAAGTCCCAGCCCACGACCGCCCCCGCCGCGTGCCCCGCGCGCGTCAGACGCTCCATGTCGAAGAGTTGGCCCGTTGCGTAGTTCACGCCGCCGATCATCATCAGCGCGATCGACCCGCCCTCGCGCCGCAGGGCCGCTTCGACGTCCTCCTCGCGGATCGCGCTCTCGCCGGGACGCGCCGAGACCCGCACGATCGCCGTCTTCGGGCCCAGCCCGTGCACCCGCGCCTGGCTCTGCACCGCGTACTCATCCGACGGGAACGCCGGGCTCTCGATGAGGACCTTGAAGCGGTCCCTCGTCGGC
>JACVCK010000065.1 GCA_016742055.1 Phycisphaerales bacterium | reverse complement strand
CCGCCACACCGCTCAGCGCATCGCCTCTCGACTCGCCGAGGCGCCCTCCGCCATCGCGCTCATCTCCGGGCCCAGCGGCGCCGGCAAGTCCACGCTCCTCCGCGCGCTCCCCGAACACCTCAGCGCACGCGCCCTGCACCCCATCCCGATCGACGCCCACTTCCCGCGCCCCGCCGCCGTCGTGGACCTCTTCGACAGTTCACTCGACGAGGCCCTGCGCCTCCTCGCCCACGCGGGGCTCGCCGAGGCCGCGCTCTTCGCGCGCACACCCGATCAACTCTCCGACGGCCAGCGCACGCGCCTCGCGCTGGCCCTCGCGCTCGACGGCGCGCGTCAGCGCCCTCGCCAGCGCTGCGTCCTCATCGCCGACGAGTTCCTCCACAACCTCGACCGTCCCACCGCGCGATCCGTCGCGCTCACCCTCCGGCGCGCCGTCCGCGCCACGCCCAACCTCGCCCTCGTCGCCGCCACCACCCACGACGACCTCACCGCCGCACTCCAACCGGACCATCACGTGAAACTCAACCTCTGCTCCCTCGTCGCACCCTTCAGCGCCCCCGACGCCGACCCCGCGACCACACCCCCCGCGCCCGACCCCGACGAAGCCTTCACCATCGCGCCCGCGCCCTTCGCCGCGTACCTCGCCCTCGCGCGATTCCACTACCGCGCCGCCCCGCCCGCGACCCACACCCTCACCCTCGCCGCACACCACCCCGACTCCCCCACGCCCATCGGCGCCCTCGTCGTCTCCATGCCCACGCTCAACGCCGCCTGGCGTTCCCTCGCCTGGCCCGGACGCTACAGCCCGCCCTCACGCGAAGCCGCCAAACGCCTCAACGACGAAGTCCGCTGCATCTCGCGCATCGTCATCGACCCCCGCTTCCGCGCCCGAGGCGCCGCGACCTCCCTCATCCGCCACTACCTCGCCTCGCCGCAGACCATCCGCACCGAAGCCGTCGCCAGCATGGGGCGCGCCTGCCCCATCTTCACCCGCGCCGGCATGACCGAGCACGCCCTCCCCCCGCGCGCGCAGGACGAGCGCCTCCTCCATGTGCTCGCCACGCTCCGCATCCCGCGCTCACGCCTGGCCACTCCCGGCGCGCTGCTCCGCCGGCTCAGCGCCGACCAGCGGCGCGAACTCGCCCGCGCCGCGCGGACCTGGGCCAACCACTCCCGACGCGACCGCGCCCACAAGGACCACGACCTCGAACCCCTCCTCCGCCGCGCCGCCCGCACCATCCTCGCCAACCCCACCGCCTACACCCACTCCATCTCGTAGGCGTGTTCCCCCGTGCCACCGACTCGCCGCGGCGAGTCGGCGCCCGCTTTTCCCATGCTCACCACCCCCTACCACCTCCACCACTACCTCCGCACCACCTTCCACCTCGACCTCCCCTTCCTCGCCCTCGACGAATCCTCCTCCACGCCCTTCGACTACATCCTCCACTCCTTCTTCGACTCCGGCGAGGACGACAAGCCCCGCGACTCGGTCGTCTGGGCGTCCCGCGGCGGAGGCAAGACCTTCCTCAACGCCGTCGCCACCGCCCTCGACCTCATCCATAAGCCCGGAATCGAAGTCCGCATCCTCGCCGGATCCCTCGAACAGGCCCAGCGCACCCACGAACACCTCCGAACCCTCTTCGACATCCCCGAACTCGCCGAACTCCTCGCCGAGAAGATCACCGACCGGCGCATCACCCTCGCCAACGGCTCCCGCGCCCACGTCCTGGCCGCCTCCGAAACCTCCGTCCGAGGTTGCCGCCCCCAGATCCTCCGCTGCGACGAGGTCGAACTCTTCGCCCACGACCTCTGGCAGGCGGCGCAACTCGTCACCCGCTCCAAACAGTGCGGCGACGTCTTCGTCCGAGGCGCCGTCCACGCCTTCTCAACACTCCACAAGCCCGGGGGCCTCATGGCCGAACTCGTCGCCGACTCCATCGGCCCCTACGACGAGCGCTCCGCCGCCCCGGACGCCCCGCGCACGCTCTTCCGCTGGTCCACGCTCGACGTCCTCGAGCGCTGCGCGCCCGCGCGCGACTGCGCCGCGTGCCCCCTCTTCTCCGAATGCAAGGGCCGCGCGAAAGCGGCGCAGGGATTTGTCTACATCGACGACGCCATCGCCATGAAGAAACGCGCCTCGGAGAACGCCTGGTCCACCGAGATGCTCTGCCTCCGCCCCCAGCGAAGCCACCTGGTCTACCCCGAGTTCGACCCCGACCTCCACGTCGCCGACTTCCCCGACCCGCCACGCGCGCCCGACGACTCGCCCCCCCTCGACGGCTCGCGCTTCCTCTGCGCGATGGACTTCGGCATCCGCGCGCCGACCGTCGTCCTCTGGGCGCACCTCGCGCCCGACGGCATGCTCCGCATCCTCGACGCCTTCGAACGCGCCGACGTCAAGATCGACGCCCACGCCGACGCCATCGCCGACGGCCGCGGCTCCGGCTCCACACCGGGACGCTGGCCCGTCCCCACATGGACCGCCGCCGACCCCGCAGGCAACAACCGCTCCGAACAGACCGGGATCAGCACGATCCACCACCTCCGCCAGCGCGGCCTGAGCATCGCCGACGCCCGCCGCCCCCTGACCGTCTCCCTCGACCTCGTCCGCCGACGCCTCCGCCCCGCGCACAACCCCGGCTCGCCCACCCTCCTCATCCACAAACGCTGCGCGCCCCTCATCCGCGCCCTGCAGAAGTACCACTACCCCGAGAACGACCCCCACACCCTCGATCCCGCCAAAGACGGCCCCGACCACGCCGCCGACGCCCTCCGCTACCTCATCCTCAACATCGACAAACCGTGCAACACGCAGCGCGGCCGCTACATCGCCGCGTGAGCCCCGTGCCACCGATTCGTCGCGACGAGTCGGTGTCCCCCACCCCGCAGTTCATCTTCCCGCCGCGCAGCGGCGCCAGCACGTAGCCGTCGGCGCCAGCCCACGCAAAACGCCCCCTTCATACAACCGCCGCGCCGCGGCGGAGGCGCCCACGCCCCTCGCCCTTCAATGCGCTCTCCGCTACCCTATTTCTCATGGCCAAGAAGCAGCCAAAGCCCAAGAGCGCGCCGAAGCCAATGACAAAGACGGCCCCCGCCGAGGTCCCCGCTCGACCGACGCGCGCACGCCCCTCCGCCCTCATCGACACCCGCGTCATCTACTGCGGCGACAACCTCGACAAACTCCGCGGCATGCCCAACGGCTGCGTCGATCTCATCTACATCGACCCGCCCTTCAACTCGAACCGCAATTACGAGGTCTTCTGGGGCGAGACCAAAGAAAAACGCGCCTTCGAGGACCGCCACGCCTCCACCCAAGCCTACATCGACTACATGCGCCCCCGCTGCGCCGAACTCGCCCGCGTCCTCAAACCCACCGGCTCCTTCTACTACCACTGCGACTGGCACGCCTCGCATTACGTTAAGGTCATGCTGGATCAGATTTTCGGGGAGATCTGCTTTCAGAACGAGATCGTATGGAAACGAAGCAGCGCCCACAACGATTCTCGTCGCTACGGCGCCAATCACGACACGGTCTTTTTCTATACACGCGGCCGCAAGTGGACGTGGAACGTCCAGTATCAGCCTTATGCGAAAGAGTACGTCGACGAAAATTATCGTTACCGCGACGATGATGGCCGTCGCTTTCGTGTATCAGACATGACGGCCAACAAACCCGGTGGCGACGTGTCTTACACATGGCAAGCCCCGGATGGAAGGCTCGTCAAGCCGTATAAGGGACGCTACTGGGCCTACTCCAAAGACAATCTTGCGGAAATGGATCGCAAAGGATTGATCTATTATCGCACAACAGGCATGCCCATGCTGAAGCACTATTTGGATGAGATGCCTGGGGTGCCGGTGCAGACTTTTTGGGACGATATCAAGCCCGTAATCTCTGGAAGCGATGAACGCCTCGGTTATCCCACTCAAAAACCGCTGGCGCTTCTTGAACGCGTAGTACTGGCGTCCTCAAACCCCAACGACATCGTCCTCGACGCCTTCTGCGGCTGCGGCACCGCGCTCGTCGCCGCGGAGAATCTCGGCCGTCAATGGATCGGCATCGATATCTCTCCCACCGCGTGCCGCGTCATGGCCAAGCGCCTGCGGGACGTCTGCAAGATCAAGGAGGATGAGGCCCTCTGGCGCGCCGGCCGCGGCTTCGTGGTCCGCGACCTTCCCAAGACCGAGGCCGAACTGCGCAAGTACCCGCACTTCGAGTTCGAGAACTGGGCCATCACAGCGCTCGGCGGCATCCCCAACCGCGCTCAAGTCGGCGACATGGGCATCGACGGGCGCATTTTCCCCGTCTCCTCGCTCCCCGAGAAGCCCAAGGGCCGCAAGGGCGAGACCGACGCCTTCGAGCAGTTCATGGACGTCTGGTTCCCCGTGCAGGTCAAGCAGAAGGACAAGGCCGGGCGCCCCGACATCGACGCCTTCGAGGCCGTCATGCACCGCGAGAACCGGGACAAGGGCTTCTTCGTCGCGTTCGACTTCACGCAGGACGCGCGAACCGAGATCAGCCGCTTCTTCAGGCAGACGGGCAAGTCCATCATCGCGCTGACGGTCAAGGAGATCCTGGACGAGGAGATCAGCCACCGGCTGGCCTGACGCCCTTGCCCCATCCTCTACAATCGCCCCCAAATGCCCCCGACCGCCGAAGCCAAGCCCCTCGCCTCCCTACCACCCTCCCTCGCCCTCGCGCGTGTCGAGTCCCAACTCTTCTTCATCGTCGGCTGCGGCCGCTCCGGCACCACCCTCCTCCAGTCCATGCTCCTGTCCCACCCGGACATGGTCATTCCCCCCGAAACCAAGTTCTACGGCGCCTTCGTCGAGCGTCCGCGCCGGCTGCCCCCCTCCTTCCGCGAGGACCACGAACTCCGGAAGGCCGCCCACGCCGTGTGGGACGACCAGCGCCGACGAGGGATCGAAACCAACGAGGACACGCTCTACCGTATGGCCTTCGCCGCCCGCCGCGACCCTAACGGCCTGCTCCTGGCGCTCCTGACCGCCTACGCCATCGAGCACCGCGCCGAGCGCGTCGGCGAGAAGAGCCCCATCCACACCCACTACGTCGGCGAACTCGCCGAAGCGTTCCCCACCGCCAAGTTCATCCACATCATGCGCGACCCGCGCGCCGTCATGCTCAGCCGCATGACCGCAGGATTCGGAACCTCGCTCATCGGCCCCAACATCCGGCGCTGGAAGCGGGCCGCGCAGATGCACGCCGACTTCGCCGACGCCCTCGGCCCCTCGCGCTACCTCCTCGTCCGCTACGAGGACCTGGTCACCAGCCCCCGCGCCACCCTCGAGAAGGTCTGCGGCCTCATCAAACTCGACCTGCTCCCCGAGATGCTCGAGCCCCACAAGCGCCAGAAGAAGGGCTTCGCCGAACGCTCCAGCCATGGGATGAACAAACCCCTCAAGCCCATCTCCACCTCGTCCCTCGAGAAGTGGAAGGCCGCCCTGAAGCCCGCGCACATCGCCCTCACCGAGCACGCCCTCGGCGAGGAAATGCAGCGCTTCGGCTACAAGCCCACCGGCGCCCGAGTCGCCCTCCCCGGACTGCGCCTCGCGCTCTCCAACGCCGCAGGATTCTTGGAGGACAACTGGGCCCTGGGCATGCGGGGCGTGAAGAAACTCCTCCGAGGCGGCAAGCCCGCCGAAACCATGGGCGAGGGCGAGTAGCCCCATGCTCATCCACATCGGCTACCACAAGACCGGAACCACCTGGCTCCAGAACTTCCTGTTCAACGACGCCCAGGCCGGCTTCACCCAGCCCTGGGAACGAGGCGACATCATCGACCGCCTCGTCCTCGCCGACCCCCTCGCCTTCGAACCCGCCGAAACACGCGCGTACTTCGACGAGCGCCGCAACGCCGCCGAATCCCGCGGCCTGATCCCCGTCCTCTCCGCCGAACGCCTCAGCGGCAACCCGCACTCCGGCGGCTATGACAGCAAGATGATCGCCGACCGCCTCGCCGCCACGTTCCCGCCCCCCGACCATCGCGTGCTCATCGTGTTCCGCGAACAGAAGAGCATGATCCTCTCGTCGTACAAGCAGTACGTCCGCGTCGGCGGAACCTCCTCCCTCCGGCGCTACCTCAGCCCGCCCGAGATGGGAAAGCCCCGCGTCCCCCTCTTCCGGCTCGACTACTTCCGATACGACCGGCTGATCGCCTGCTACCACAACCTCTACGGCCCCGAGCGCGTGCTGGCGATGCCCTTTGAGCGCCTGAAGCAGGACGCCGCCGCGTTCACGAAGCGCATCTGCGACTTCGCCGGCGCCCGCGAACCGTCCGAGGTCAAGCGCGAGCGCAGCAACATCGCCCTCTCCGGCCTCGCCGCGCTCCTCAAGCGCCCCATCAACGCCCTCTGCGTCCGCGACCGCATCAACCCCGGCGCCCTGATCGACCATCCGCGGCTCAACAGCGGCATGGAGTCGCTCTTCGAGACGGCCGACAAGGCGACCCCAAGGTTCGTCCACGACTGGTTCGACGCCCGCGCCCGACGCGCCATCGCCGCCCACGTCGCCGACCACTTCCGCGAGGGCAACCGGCGCCTGGCCGAGATACTCGGCGAGGACCTGGGCGCGCTGGGATACGACGCCTGAGGCCCAGATCCCCCAGTTCCACACCGGAGCCGTGCGCCCTGCACTCGGAGCGCTCCCGCCGCGCAGCCGACAACTTGGTCGGCCTCAACCCATCATCAAGGCCTGACACTTGGCGGACATAGCCCGAGATGAACAAGGCCGCGGCGATCGGACGAGGCGGGCCCCGGGAAACCCGCTGTCCGAACCCGACGCCGGTCCCAACGCTTGCACACACGGACCGGCGGAACGAAGGCCTCTATCTATGAATGGCGTAATCCGTGCGATCGCGGCGCGGAAATCTCGCCAGAATCTCTCTTTTTTCCGCCGACCCCCGTTCCCGGTTGACACGGGAGGTATGTTGCCTTGGGCCAAACCTCCGGTCTGGACCGTGCCAGACCCGACCGTTGACCGAACAGCATCGCTTCGACCCGGGGATTCGTTCCGCCGTGATGAGCG
The DNA here is from genome assembly GCA_016742055.1 of Phycisphaerales bacterium. Lineage (GTDB taxonomy): Bacteria > Planctomycetota > Phycisphaerae > Phycisphaerales > UBA1924 > JACVCK01. Next base: position 5,646 of record JACVCK010000065.1, on the reverse strand, counting down.
AGCCGAGCCAGCCCGAGTTTGACGCCGCCGCCCCCACCGACGCGGGCGCGGCCCCGGCGTCGGACAGCGCGCGGGAGGACGGGATCCGACGGAGCCGGGTCATCGAGGTGGTGTACGAGCGGCTGGAGCGGATCGCACGGGCGCGCCTCCAGAAGGACGCCCTGGGGCGCATCGTGCGGACCCGCTCCCTGGTCCACGAAACGGCCCTGCGCCTGCAGGCCCAGCGAAACCTCGACGACACCGACGAGGACGCCGTCCTGGCGGCGGCCGCGAACCTCATGAGCCAGACCCTCGTGGACCTGGCGCGCAAGCGCCAGGCGCTCAAGCGCTCCGGCGAGGCCGGCCCGCCGGTGACGCTGAACACGGCCCACCTGATCGACGCGGGACGCGGGAGCATCGACGCGATCGAGTTCGCCGATGCGCTGGCGGCGCTGGCGCGGGTCTCGGCGATGGGCGCCCAGACGATCCAGATGCGATTCTGGGCCGACATGTCGTTCGAGCAGATGGCCCGCGCGCTCGGCGCGCCCGAGCACGAGGTGCGCAACAAGTTCAACTTCGCCAAGGCCTGGCTGAGTCGGCGCCTGACCGAGCCGGAGGGCCCGTGAGCGCGACCCGCGACGAGCGCCTGATCGAGTTGTTCCTCGCGGCGCGCGAACGCCCCGACGAAGAGCGGCCCGCGTTCGTCCGGCGCGAAGCGGGCGACGACCCGGCGCTCGCCGCCGAAGTGATGTCGCTGCTCCGTCACGACTCCCCGACGGAGGACGTGGTGGGCCAGCACGCCCGGGCCGCCGCGACCGAACTGATGACGCTCGATCCCGGCGCGCTCGACGAAGCGCTCGACCCCGATTCCCCCTGCGCCGGCGCCCTGCCCGAGCGCATCGGGCGGTACCGCGTGATCCGCGCTCTGGGGCGGGGCGGATTCGGGCGCGTGTTCCTCGCCGAGCAGGACGAGCCCCGGCGCCTCGTGGCGCTGAAAGTGGCCCACGCGCAGGCCAGCCCCACCGACCTGCGCCGCTTCCGCGCCGAGGGAGAGGCGCTCGCGCGCCTGCAGCACCCGGGCATCGCGCAGGTGTACGACGCCGGCGTGTGGAAAGAGTGCGGCGGGCGGCCCTACCTCGTGATGGAGTACATCGAGGGCCTGGCGCTGGACGACTACGCCGCCGCCCACGCGCTGAGCCGTCGCCGGCGTCTGGAGTTGCTCGCGCAGGTGTGCGACGCGGTGGCGCACGCGCACCGTCGCGGGGTGATCCATCGGGACCTGGCGCCGAAGAACATCCTGGTGGGCGCGGACGGGGCCCCGCGGGCGCTGGACTTCGGCGTGGCGCGGCTGATGGGCGCCGACGGCGCCGCGCTGACGCTGTGCCGCGACGGCGTGTCGCTGGTGGGGACGCTGGGGTACATGAGCCCCGAGCAACTCTCGGGCGATCCACTGCAGGTGGACACGCGGACGGACGTGTACGCCCTGGGGGTGATCGCGTACGAACTGCTGACGGGCCGGCGGCGCCTGGACATCACGGGCCTTTCGCTGACGGCGGCGCTGGAGGCGGCGCGGACGGCGCCGGCGGCGCGCCCTTCGTCGGTGGACCGCTCGCTGCGGGGCGACCTGGACGCGATCGTGCTCAAGGCGACGGAGCCGGACGTGGAGCGTCGCTACGCGTCCGCGTCGGCGCTGGCGGCGGACCTGCGCCGGTGGCTTCGGGGCGAGCCGGTGGTGGCGCGCGGGCCGAACGCGCTGTACCTGGCGAAGAAACTCGCGCTGCGCCATCGCACGGCGACGGCGGCGGCGGCGACGCTGGCGGTGGGCCTGTCGGCGGCGGGCGCGTTCGCGCTCCGGGCCCGTGAGGCGGAGCGAGCGTCGCACGCGGCCTCGCTCAACGCTCTGGACGCGATCGTGACGCGGGTGCTCTCGCCCCTGGCGCCGAAACTCGGCTCGCTCGACGAGCGCGCCGACCTGCTGGCGCTCATCGGCCCCGACGTGGCGCGGATCGCCGAGCGGGCGCCGCACCACGCGCAGGCGCAGCGGCTGCGCGCCCGATTCCTCGCGGCGATGGGCGACATCGAGGACGCGCGGGGCTCGCTGCCGATCGCGATGACGCTCCGCGCGGAGTCGCTCGCGGCCTACAAGGCGCTGCAGGCGGCGTGGCCCAACGACCTCGAAATCGCGCATGAGCATTCCATCGCGGTGGTGCGGTACGGCAACCTGCTGGTTCAGGACGGCCGGCCCGACGAGGCGCGCCGCCTCTACGAAGACGCGCTGGCGCTGGACGAGGCCCACGCGCGGGCTCGGCCCGACGACCTCCGCTTCCTGAGCAACCTGTTCTGGAGTCACCGCCGCCTGAGCGCGCTGCACGAGCACATCGACCGCCCGCGCGCGCGCGAACTCGCCGTGCGTGGCGCGGCGGTGGCTCGCGACATGGCCATGGCCGCGCCGGGCGCGTGGCGCTCCCTGGAGGCGGGGACCGAAGCGCAGCGCCGCCTTGCGGAGTTGTCGTTTCAGGACGGGGATTCCGCCCGCTCGCTGGCGCACGCGCGCGAGGCGCTGGCGAGCGCCGTCCGGCTGGCGCGCCTGGACCCGATGTCGCGCCACGTGCAGACCCTGCTGGTCATCACCTACCGCGCGGCGTTGGACCCGCTGATGGAGATGGGCGACTACGAAGAAGCCGACCGCCTGGTGGCCGACGGCGCGATGCAACTGCGCTCGATCATGGAGCCCGGCGCGGAGCCTGCGCAGCGCCTGCTGATGGAGCGGATGCTCCTGGGCCTGCGTTTGGCGATCTTGCTCCATCGGGCCGACTATCCGGCGACGCTGACATTGCAGCACGAAGCCGCCGGGCTCTCCGAACGCCTCATCGAAGCCCTGCCCGGCGACCTTGACCAGTGCGTCTGGCGGGCCGACACGCTGCTGGCGCGGATGGACACCGCCCTTTGCCTCGATCAACCCGCGGAGATCGCGGCGGACGTTGTGCGCCTCGAGGAACACGCCCGGGAGATGTTGCGTCTGTACTCGGATCGGCCGTGGATGGTCGCCCAAGTCGAACTCTGGCGCGAGATGGCCCTGCGCCGCATGGGCGGACGATGGCTCGATGCGGACCCAAACGTCGCGCCGCCCGTGCGCGTCGCGGAGCGCTAGCGCGGGCGGATGGCCCGGGCCGGGTGGCCCACGCAGACCGAGTCGGGCGGCAGGTCCTTCACGACCACGGCGCGGGCGCCGACGATGGTGTTGGCGCCGACGCTCACGCCGGGGCCGACGAAGGCGTCGGCGCCGATCCACGTGTCGTCGCCGATCGTGATCGGGGGCCGCAGAAGGGGCAGGTCCGGCCTTGAGAAGTCGTGCGTGCCCGCGCACAGGTGCACGTTCTGGCTGATCGTGACGCGCTCGCCGAGCGTGACGGGGCCCAGGCAGTACGCGACGGCGCGGTCGCCCAGGCAGGCGTTGCGCTTCATGGTGAGGTTCCACGGGCACTCGACGCGCGCCGTTCGGCGCACGACGCACGAGCGGTCCACGCGCGCGCCGAACCGATTCAGCAGCAGGATGCGCCAGCGGCTCCAGGTGTGGAACGAGCAGCGGAACAGCGTGCCCTGCACGAGCGCCCACAGCAGGCGCCCGACCTTCTCGCGCGTGGAGTAGGGCGAGAGGTGGCGGTCCTCGGCGCGGGGGCTGGGCGCGCTCATCGCGGCGCCTCCCGCTCCTGCCGGAGACACTCGACGATCTTGAGCGCGATCAGCAGTTCGTACGCGCTGAGGAACAGGCAGAAGCGCAGGCCGTTGACGCCGTCGAGGAAGCCCAGGCGCCAGGCGTACGAGTACAGGAACCGCGCGAGCCACTTGGCGGGCAGGCGCGGGTAGACGGCGTGCTTGATCCACCGCCGGCGCTCGAGCGCGTTGCCGAAAGGGCTGGCCTTGATCTTGCGTCCGCCCTCGCCCTTCATGGCGCGGACGATCTCGCGGGCTTCGAGCGTCGAGTAGCGGTTGTGCTTGGCCATGTACGCCTCGAGGCCCTTGCGGTCGTTGTGCTCCATGTGGCCCTTGAGGCGGCCGGTGGGGCCGTCCACCAGCATGTGCTCGTGGACGTCGCGCTGCTCGTAGCGGGCGCGCCCGCGCTTGAAGAAGCGGAGGTTCCACGAGGGGTAGTAGCCGCAGTGTCGGATGCGCTTATTCAGAAAGATGAAATAGCGGTTGATGTAGAAGCCGGACTCGGGGACGGAGTCGGGGGCGCGGGCGGCGATGGCGAGGAGTTCGTCTCGGAGTTCGGGCAGGATCGCTTCGTCGGCGTCGAGGATGAACACCCACGGCGCCGCGATCGGGAGGTGGTCGAGGGCCCAGTTTTTCTGCGCCGCGTAGCCGAGCCAGGGCCGGACGACGACGTTGGCCCCGGCTTCGGCGGCGATCTCGCGGGTGCGATCGGTGGACTCGGAATCGACGACGTGGACGGCGTCGGCCCACTCGCGGACGGATGCGAGCGCGTGGGGGAGGTTCACCTCTTCGTTGAAGGTGGGGATGACGACCTCGATGTTGGCGGGCGTCCGGCCCGGCGCGCGGGACATGGTGGTAGTAGTAGTCGGCTGAACAGAGGGTTCGGGTGCAGCGGGGATCGGCGGAGGATCGGCGCCGCGGAGGCCGAAACGCCCTCCAGCCCCATCAGTCCGCGCGGCGGATGGTCATCGTCGAGGTCTGGGTCTGGCGGAGGGTCATGCCGGCCATGGACCAGTCGGTCACGACGCGCTGTTCGGAGCGGCGCTCGTCGAGCATGTTCTCGGCGAGGTTCCAGACCATGGTGATGGAGCCGGTCTGTTCGGCGATCTGGCCGCGCGGCGCGGTGGGGTCGTCCCCCGGGGGCGGGACGAGCGAGAGGGTGGGCGTCGCGGTGAAAGTTGCGGCGCCGGGTTCGACTTTGGCGGTGGTCCAGAGGGTGTCGAGCAGGATGGAGCCGGCGGGCGGCGCGGGGATGGACTCGTTGGTCTCCCAGGTTTCGCCGGGGTCGCGCGGCTCGCGTCCGGCGCCATCGGCGGTGAAGGCGCTGGAGGCCATGGCGGCGAACTGCCGGCCGCCGAAGACGCCCAGGGCGGAGGCGTCGAGGCGCGGGATGGGGCCTTCGCCGCGGACGGCGGGGTCGGTGAGGACGAGCATCACGTCGTTGAGGCCGCGGATGGCTTCGACGCGTCCGTCGGGGGAGACGACGAGTTGGATGGAGGCGTCGGCCATGGCGGCGCCGAGCGCGCCGAGCGCGGCGTTGACGGGGGTGTCGGCGGGGACGTCGGCGGTGACGCGCGGGCGTGCGAACTCGCCCTGTTCGTCGTCGCGCGACCATTGGAGCGTGAGGCGTTCGACCGCGCCACGGAGGACGGCGGAGCCGTCTTCGGCGACGTCGGTGACCTCGAAGCGGATTGCGGCGCTCTGGTGGATGCGCTTGCGGGACGCGGCGCCGTCGGGGGAGAGTTGTTCGGCGTCGAGCGTGTACTCGATTTGGAGGGGGATGACGCGGCCCTTGGAAAGGTCGGCGCGGACCGTGGCGGGTTCGGCGAGCGCTCCGGACGCGGCGAGAATCGCGGCGGCGGCGGCGCAGGGGCGGCGGAGGTTCATGGCTGGCTTCCTTTGCTGAACGGGCCTTTCCACGGGGCTCCATCGTAGTCCGGGGCGGGCGGGGAC
>JACVCK010000064.1 GCA_016742055.1 Phycisphaerales bacterium | reverse complement strand
CGTGGACGCGGCGCCGAAGTGGCCGGCGGGGCGGGTGCTGCCCCAGGGGCGCGGACAGGCGCCGCCCTGAAGGGTGACGACGCCCTCGCGCGCGACGCGGGCGAACAGGGCGGCGGCGGCGGCGACGAGCGCGCCGGCGCCGGCCACGCTGAGGGCGCGCTGGACCGCGGGCGCCTTGGCGGCGGCCATGCACGCGATGGCGGTGGCCAGGGGGATCAGGATGGGGAGCGCGACGAGGTTGGTCATGTCTCGGCGCTCCGCATGTGGTCGGTGTCGTCCTGTCCGGTCATCTGGTAGGTGCGGTGGACGAGGACGAGGGAGAAGGCGAGGACGCCGAAGCCGATGACGATGGCGGTGAGGATGAGGGCGTGCGGGAGGGGGTCGGCGACCATGGCCGCGGGCGCGTCGGCGCCTTCGGGGACGATGGGCGGCTTGCCGCGGGTGAGCCCGCCGGCGGTGAAGATGAGGAGGTTGCTGGCGTGCCCGAAGAGGGCCAGGCCGATGGCGAGTTTGACGATGTTGCGTCGGAGCATCAGGTAGATGCTGGCCGCGTAGACGACGCCGACGACGATGGCGAGGAGGACCTGCACGGGGCTACTCCTCCCTCAGGGCGAAGATCATGGCGAGTGTGACGCCGACGACGGTGAAGTAGACGCCCAGGTCGAAGAGCATGGGCGTTCCGAGTTTGGCGTGCCCGATGAGGGGCAGGTTGACCTCGGTCCAGGCGCTGAGGAAGACCTCGCGCCCCATGATCGCGCCGACGAGGCCGCTGAGGAGGGCGATGCCCAGTCCTCCGGCGATGAGCATGCCGGGAGGCACGCGGAGGAGTTTGCGTGCGGCGCCGGCGTCGTGGGCCATGCCGTAGAGCGCGTACGCGGCGGCGGCGAGCAGGCCCCCGGCGAACCCGCCCCCGGGCTGGTTGTGCCCCAAGAGGAGCAGGAGCACGGAAAAGAGCAGGAGCAGTGGAAGCATGAGGCGGGTGGTGGTGCGGAGGATGATGGAGTTCACGACTCGTCACCTCCGTCCGACGCCGCGGCGGGCTTGAGTTTCAGGAGCGCGTGGACGCCGATGGCGGCGACGCCCAGGACGGTGATCTCGCCCATGGTGTCCAGGGCCCTGAAGTCCACGAGGATGACGTTGACGATGTTGCGTCCCTTGCCCTTGGGGACGCTGTTCTCGACGAACCACTCGGAGATGGTGGGCGAGAACTGGACGTCGGCGGCGATGAGGGTGAGCAGGCACATGACGGCGCCGAAGGACACGGCGATGACCATGTCGCGGACACGGGCGGCGCGCGAGGTGTAGATGGCGAAGCGGGGCAGGTGGTAGAGGACCAGGACGAAGAGGATGACGGTGAGCGTCTCGACGGAGACGAGCGTGAGCGCGAGGTCGGGGGCGCCGTAGACGACGTAGAGGACGGTCACGCCGTAGCCGACGATGCCGAGCGCGGCCACGGCGCCGAGGCGTCCTTTGGCGCAGATCGCGGCGATGGCGCCGGCGATGATGGCCATGCACACGATGGCGTCGAAGGGATAGACGCGGTCGAGGCCCGTCAGGCCGCTGAGCGCGCCCAGGCGGACGAGCGAGGCGCCCACCAGCAGGCCGGTGAAGACGAAGACGACGGTGGTGTAGCGGCGGAGTCGGCCGTTCTGGTAGACGCCGGTGAGGGAGACGGCCAGGACATTGAGCGCGCCCAGGCCGGCGCCGTAGAGCCGCTCGGGGCCGAAGCGGGAGAGGGCGCCGATGGGGGCGAGCGCGCGGCGCCAGCGTGCGGCGAGGAGCGCGATGGCGGCGCCGACGACGAGCGCCGCGGCGCTGAGGGCGAGGGCGAGGGTGAACCCGTGCCAGAGGTGCAGGTGTTTCTCGATCGGCGCGCCGCCGACGGTGGTGGCGGTTGCGGAGACGATGGAGTCGGCGAAGAGGGCGGGCATGAGGCCGCCGATCAGGCCCAGCGCCGCGAGAATGAAGGGGCCCGCGAGCATCTCGGGGCCCGGATCATGAGCGGTTCGGGGCGTTTCGCGCGGCCGGCCGAAGAAGGGCCGGAGTCCGACGATGGCGGCGGCGGCGACGGTGAGTGTGGATCCGAGGGTGGCGAGGGCGAGGAGGGTCCATCCGAGCGTGTCGTGGGCGACGCCCTCGAGGATGGTCTCCTTGGCGATGAAGCCGAGCGTGGGGGGGACGCCGGCCATGGAGAGGGCGGCGATGGCGGCGCAGGCGGCGGTCAAGGGCATGGCGCGCCGGAGGCCGCCGAGGCGGTCGACGTATTTCTCGCCCGCCTCGTGATCGACGGCGCCGGCGATGAGGAAGAGGGCGCCCTTGTAGAGGGCGTGGGCGACGAGGAAGGCGCTCATGGCGACGAGCGCGGCCTGCGTGCCGACGCCGAGCATCATCACCAGCGCGCCGAGGGAGGCGACGGTGGTGTAGGCGAGGATGCGCTTCATCGCCGTCTCGCGCGTGGCGAGCAGGCCGCCGACGACGAAGGTGGCGGCGCCGACCCATGTGAGGGTGTGGAACCACACGTCGTTGCCGCCGAGGGCGGGGTGGAGGCGGGCGAGGAGGTAGACGCCGGCCTTGACCATGGTGGAGGAGTGGAGGTAGGCGCTGACGGGGGTGGGCGCCTCCATCGCGTTGGGCAGCCAGAAGTGGAAGGGGAACTGGGCGGACTTGGTGAAGGCGCCGAGGGCCACGAGCGCGAAGGCGGGCAGGAACAGGGCGTGCGCGCGGATGGCGCCGCCGGAGGCGGCGATTTCGTGGAGTTCCCACGATCCCGCGGCGGTGGCGAGCATCGCCAGGCCGCCCAGCAGCGCCATGCCGCCCAGGCCGGTGACGAGCAGGGCCTGCATCGCGGCGCGCCGGGCGCCCTCGCGCTGGCGGTCGAAGCCGATCAGGAGGAACGAGGAGACGCTCGTGAGTTCCCAGAAGATAAAGAGCGTGACAACGTTGTCGGCCAGGACAAGGCCGAGCATCGACGCCATGAAGAGCAGGAGAGAGGCGAAGAAGGCCCCGACGCGGGGGTGGTCCTTCATGTAGGCGCCGGCGTAGAGGAGGATGAGGGCGCCGACGCCGGTCACGAGGAAGGCGAAGACGAGCGCCAGGCCGTCGAGGCGGAAGGAGATCGCGACGTGCAGCGCTTCGATCCACTCCCAGCGCTGGGCGATGGGTTCGGAGGCGTAGACGCGCGGGGCCAGCGACGCGAAGTACGCGAACAGGCCGGCGCCGACGGACGCGTAGAGGCGGGCGCTCCAGCGTCCGGCGAGGCGATGCACCCACGGCGCGAGGGCCGCGAGCCCCAGGATCAGTAGGACCGATTGCAGCATGGCTCTGAACCGCCCGCGCCGGGTGAACGTCTGGGAGGGCCGGGCGGTCGGGCATCCTAACCTGTCCGGCGTGTTCGGGCGCGGTAGACTCCGGCCCCACGGAGAACCCCCGCATGGCCAAGTCACGCGCCCCCGGCGCCGCGAAACCCCTCGTCGGAGTGATCATGGGATCGCGTTCGGACTGGGAGACGATGTCGCACGCGTCGGAGACGCTCGAGTCGCTGGGCGTGGCGCACGAGGTGCGGGTGGTGTCGGCGCATCGGACGCCGGACCTGCTGTTCGAGTACGCATCGTCGGCGGAAGGGCGCGGGCTGCGGGCCATCATCGCCGGCGCGGGCGGCGCGGCGCACCTGCCGGGCATGGCGGCGTCGAAGACCACGCTCCCGGTGCTCGGCGTGCCGGTGGAGAGCAAGTCGCTCAAGGGCATGGACTCGCTGCTGTCGATCGTGCAGATGCCCGCGGGCGTGCCGGTGGCGACGTTCGCGATCGGGCGGGCCGGCGCGGTGAACGCGGCGCTGCACGCGGCGGCGATCCTGGCCCCGGGGCATGAGGCGATCGCACGCCGGCTCCAGGACCACCGGACGCGCCAGACGCGGCGCGTGCTCGACGACCCCGATCCGCGCCGACCGGCGCCGAAGGACGCATGACCGTCGCCGTGCTGGGCGCTGGGCAGTTGGGGCGCATGCTCGCGCTCGCGGGCGCGCCGCTGGGGCTGCGCTGCCGCTTCCTCGACCCTGCGCCCGACTCGCCCGCCTCGCACGTGGGCGAGCAGATCGTGGCGGCGTACGACGAGCCGGGGGCGCTGGCGCGGCTCATCGACGGCGCCGCGGCGACAACGTACGAGTTCGAGAACGTGCCCGCGGCGACGGCGGCGTACCTTGAGCGTCACGGGCATGTGCACCCTCCGGCGCGGGCGCTGGAGACGGCGCAGGACCGCGCCGTGGAGAAAGCGTTCTTCCGGTCGCTCGGCGCCGCGACCCCGGAGTTCGCGGCGATCGATTCCGAAGCGGACCTGGCGGGCGCGCTGTCGCGGATCGGCGCGCCGAGCATCCTCAAGACGCGCCGGATGGGCTACGACGGGAAGGGGCAAGCGGCGATCCGCGACGCTCGCGCGGCGGGCGCGGCGTGGCGTTCGCTCGGGGGCCAGCCGCTGACGCTCGAGGCCTTCGTGCCCTTTGATCGCGAGTTGTCGATCATCGCGGCGCGCTCCACGAGCGGCGAAACGGCTTTCTACCCGCTGGTGCAGAACGAGCACCGGGAGGGCATCCTGTTCCGCTCGGCCGCGCCGGCGCCGGGGCTGACGGCGGCGCTGCAGCGCGAGGCGGAGGCGATCGCGACGGCGGCGCTGGACGCGCTGCGGTACGTGGGCGTGCTGGTGATCGAGTTGTTCGAGGTGGGCGGGCGGCTGCTGGTGAACGAGATGGCGTGCCGCGTGCACAACTCGGGGCACTGGACGATCGAGGGCGCGGAGACGAGCCAGTTCGAGAACCACCTCCGGGCGATCCTGGGCCTGCCGCTGGGCTCGACGGCGGCGCGCGGGGGGAGCGTGATGCTCAACCTCGTGGGCGGGACGCCCCCGGCGGCGGCGCTGCTGGAGGACCGGCGTCTGCGCCTGCACCTGTACGGGAAGGCGCCGAGGCCCGGACGGAAGGTCGGGCACGTGACGCTGGTGGATTCGGACGGGGAGTCGCTGGCGGCGCGGGCGGCGCGGGCCGCGGCGCTGGTGGAGGCCTCGACGGCGCTGAACGCGTAGATTCTCGCCCAGTGGAACGCACGGACGTCGTCATTGTGGGAGCGGGCGCCGCGGGGCTGATGGCGGCGATCTGGGCGGGGCGCTCGGCGCCGGGCGCGGGGATCGTGGCGCTGGACGGCGCGCGCTCGCTGGGCGCGAAGATCCTGGTGGCGGGCGGCGGTCGGTGCAACGTCACGCACTTTGAGGTGGACGAGCGCGCGTACGCGGGCGCGGCGCGCCCGCTGATCGGACGGGCGCTGCGCCGTTTCCCGGTGCGCCGGACGGTGGAGTTCTTCGAGTCGCTCGGCGTGACGCTCAAGCAGGAGGAGACGGGCAAGTTGTTCCCGACGTCGGACCGCGCGCGGGACGTGCTGGGGGCGCTGCTGAGCGCCGCGCGGGAGGCGGGGGCGGAGGTGCGGTTCCCGTGGCGGGTGGGTTCGGTGGAGCGGGACGGGGAAGGGTTCGAGGTGCGGGAGGCGTCGGTCGAGGGGGGCGGAGCGCGGGTTATCCATGCGAAGCGCGTGGTCCTGGCGACGGGCGGGAAGGCCCTGCCGAAAACGGGGTCGGACGGGTCGGGCTACGCCATCGCGCGGGCGCTGGGCCATTCGGTGACGGAGCGGGTCTTCCCCGCGCTGGCGCCACTGGTCCTGCCGCAGGGGCATTTCCTGACGGCGCTGTCGGGCGTGGCGGCGCCGGCGACGGTGGAGGTTCGATCGGGCACGGGCCGGCGTGTGGCGTCGTTCACCAACTCCTTGCTGTGCACACACTTCGGGCTTTCGGGGCCGGCGGCGCTCGATGTCAGCCGCTGGTGGACGGCGGCGGCGGGGGAAGACCCTGGGACGCGCCTGACCGTTAATTGGATTCCGGGTCAGACGCCGGAATCGTTCGATCGGTCGCTCCTGGCGCAGCCGGCGGCGGGCGCGATGCGCCCGTTGCGCGAAGCGGGCTTGCCGGAGCGGCTGGCCAAGGCGCTGCTCGGGCACGCGGGGATCGGGCTGGGGGAGCGGATCTCCAACCTCACGAAGGAACGGCGCGGCGCGATGGTGCGGGCCGTGACGGAACTGGAAGTCCCCTTGATCGGGGATCGCGGGTTTGCCTACGCGGAGGCGACGGCCGGCGGGATCCCGTTGACGGAACTGGACTTAGGCACGATGGAATCGAAGCGCTGCCCCGGACTGCACCTGTGCGGCGAGGTGTGCGACGTGGATGGGCGCGTCGGGGGTTTCAATTTTCAGTGGGCCTGGGCGAGCGGGCACGTGGCCGGGGTGGGCGCGGCGCGGGAAGTTGCGGGTCTTGGCTGATTCTTCAAGCGCCGGCGGCTCGACGGGCGGGAGCCCGCGGCTATGCTCGGACCCTCAACCGACACCAATCGACAACTTGTTCGCGGCCCGGATGATGCACGCGATCAGCCCTCTGCTCCCGGTACTCTGTAAAAGCCCGGCGATCGGATCGAACGAAGCGGATTCGTTGGATTCCGAGGCCGCGGCTGTCGGCTCCGAAACGCCCTCCTGAGACATCTTTCCGGGGTCGTAAAGCGCTTGTTATGAAGCACGCCAAGCACGTTGTGATCGCCATCGCTCCGATCGCCCTGGTGGCGGGGCTGATCCTGTTTTTTCGAGGCGGCTCGGACCTTCCTTCCGGCGCGCGATTTGTGGACGTCCGCACGGGCGCGATGACGACGCTGACGCTGAGCGAAGGGCGTGCCCGTGTGATTCCGGCGTTTGCAGAGGACGGCGAGCGGACGCTGTTCCCCGTGACTCGGGCGGAAGGCGGGGGCTGGATGATCGAACCTCATTACCAGCCGGTCTTCACCGCGAAGTTCGCGGACGCAACGGGATTGAAGATCGATCCGACGACGTTTCGGGTGATCGACTGACGACGCCGCAGAGGCAAGGACGCGAGACGATGAAGAAGGACCGGAATGGACTGGGATGGGCCGCTCGGGCGTTCACGCTGATCGAGTTGCTGGTGGTCATTTCGATCATCGCGCTGCTGATCGGCATACTGCTTCCGGGGTTGGGCAAGGCGAACCAGTTGGCGAAGACCACGGTGTGCCTGTCGCTCCAGCGCGGCATGGCGCAGAACTTGGCCGGCTGGTCGAATGATCATGAGGACGCGATCCCCGGCACGAACACGACGGGGCTGTCGATACTGAACAACGCTCAGAACACCGAGGCGCTGATTCGGATGCTGAGCAACCCGTACGCTCCCACGCAGAATTTCGACTGGATCTCGCCGATCATGCAGAACGATTCGGCGCCGGCCGAGCGCGCCGCCCGCTTCTTCCAGACGTTCAACGACTACGCCTGCCCGGAGCAGGATGTGGAGGTCGTCGTGTACGCCGTGGGCGACGGCGGCGTCAGCAACGCAGAGGACTACATCGCGCGGGAGGCGGGGGTTCGACCGCTGGGGCCGTCGTACCTGATGAGCGCATACTTCCAGTGGGCCGGACGGCAGATTTCGACTGGCGGCCTCGGCGCGTACTCGTTCGTGCAGGTGGGCGTCCCGGGCGGACCGACGCAGACCGCGACGCTGCCCGCGTCATACCGCCCGCGCCTGCCCCAGGTCGGCGAGGTGTCCAGCAAGATCGCGTTTGCTGACGGCTTCCGATACATCGACGAGAACTCGGGCCTGCGGGACGTGGACGCGTCGTTTGCGCCATCGCTGTTCGGAGCGTTCACATCCGGCGGGGCGATGTTCTCGGGTGAACGATCGTACGGGAACGCCATTCAGGGGATGCGGGGTCAGAATCTGGATGCGTCGTACAGGCACGGCGGCAAGATCAACGGCGCGTTCTTCGACGGGCACGCCGAGACGATCGAGATGAAGCAGTCGCGGAACCCAACCTACTGGCTTCCTTCGGGCTCCACGTTCGTCGGCCAGTCGGCGATGGAGGAGTGCCTGCGCTACTACCAGCCGGGAGAAAAAGTGCATTGACGGCTCCGCCCCCGGCGCGGCCGTGTGCGTGATTGTGCTTGAGGCCATCAACGGAGATCGAGAGGAGAACGATGAAGACCATGGACATGTATCGGCTGTGCGTCGGCGCTTCGGCGCTGCTCGCGGTCAGCGGCGCCGCGCTGGCGATCAACTTCGACCCAACCGGCCAGGCGGGCCAGTACGACACGACCAAGGCGGCCACGCGTGTGCGCGGGTCGGCGGGGGTTTTTGGGGCGGTGCGTGTGTGGGCGCCGTTCATCCTCGACGAGTCCGACGCGTCGTTCAACGCGTCGGTCGTGGAGACGGACGCCGCCGGCCTGCCCTTTGGCGCGGTGACGACATTCTTCTCCGCCACGAGCGCGACGGCGGTGCGGACGGTCACGGCGTTCGGCACGAGCGACGCGCTGAACGCCGGGCGTTCGAACAATGTCTTCATCAACGAAGGCCCGGTCAATAAGAGCAACTCGTTCGGGACGATGCTGCCCGACGGCACGGTGGTGTGGCGCGCGAACTTCAGCACGCTGGCGCCGGCGCAGAACAACATCGAGTGGCTGCCGATCGCGTGGCCGGCGAACACGGCGGCGCCGCCGGCGAACGGCAACCGCGTGTTCGGCGCCTTCCCGGGCATCGACGGCCTGGCGGGCAACGTGTTCCTGGGGACGCCGGGCGCCGAGAAGCGAGGGCAGACGCTGTTCGTGGCGAACACGACGTTCGACCCCAACGCGACCGACGCGCCCAACGGCGCGAGCGTCTGGAGCAACGCGCAGTTGGGCGGCGTGAACCCGATCGCGCCGGTGGACACGTGGGGGGCGCTGAGCGTCCCGGTGCCGACGGTCCCCGCGGGCGAGACGGCCGCGGACGCGCGTCAGACGCAGCCGATGATCAAGAACGCGACGCTGCCGTGCGTGACGGACCCGTTCGGCCGTCTGTACACGGCGTTCGGCGTGGGCTTCTCGGGCGGCACGCCGTTCACCGGCGGGGCGAGCCGTTTCCTGTACTTCATCGTGGACGAGGTGAACGGCTCGAACTTCTCCGACGGCTACGCGTTCATCGACGCGGACGGGGACAACAACCTCAACACGGCGAACCCGGACAAGCGGTTCATCGACCACCAGGCCACGGGCGGCGGGACGGAGCCGTTCGCGGGCGGCATGTTCGACATGAACAAGTGCGGCGAGGTGGTGGTGGTCCGCGAGGACCGCTCGGTCACGCCGCGGGTGTTCGAGGTGCTGCTGTACCGTCCGAACTACAACCTGACCTCGTGCGGCATCGCCGGCTATCAGGCCCCGGTGGTGATCGCGCGTTCGGGCCAGGACACGATCGAGACGAACGTGCAGACGACGTTCATCGACAACAACCAGGCGCCGCCGGCGCCGTTCACCGACACGCTCTCGCCGTTCTCGGGCGTGTCGATCGACGACCACGGCAACATCGCGTTCGTGGCGGTCACCGAGCAGTTCTTTGAGATCCGCGACATCAACGGCGACATGATCCCCGACGGCCCGGTCCTCCTGAACACGACGAACGACCTGTTCTTCTGGGAGCGCTCGAGCCGCACGCTGCACTCGGTGGTGCGGGGCGGCCAGAACGGCGACGTGCTGCTGGACGTGGCGGGCTCCGACCACCTGATGCTCGGCTTCTTCCCGGTGAACGTCGCCACCGACGCGTTCAACCGCGACGGGCTGTCCGAGACGGGCCGGACGCTGGCGCTGTCGTTCCGCTCCGGCGGCAACGAGGGCGCGGTGGACACCGACAACGACGGCTTTGACGACAACGGCGGCGTGCTGCGTCCGGGCGGCGCCGAGCAGGCGGTCCGGGGCGTCGTGACGGTGGCCATGGGCGCTTTCAACAGCCCCAACCCCCCGTGCGCCGACGTCAACTTCGACGGCGCCACGAACTTCGGCGACCTCAACATCGTGCTCAGCCAGTTCAACAGCGCCGGTCAGTGCCTGAGCGGCGATCTCAACGGCGACGGCGCCGTCAATTTCGCCGACCTGAACCTGATCCTGGGTCAATTCAACACGAACTGCAACTGATTCGGACCTCGGCCCGACCATCCACGAGGCGCGGGGGAGACCCCTCGCCTCGCTTTCTTTGAATCCTCCTCAATCGGAGCCCGTCATGAAGCCCTCGTCTATCGCCATCTGTCTGCTCGCGTCATCCCTGCTCTGCGCCGCCGGGGCGGGGGCCGGGGGCGCCGGCGTGCCCCTGCGCGTCGTCACGCTGAACGTGAAGGAGGGCGTCGGTTCGCCGCTGGACGCGGCGCACCAGGCGACGGGCAAGTTCCTGACGACGATCGATCTGGACGGGCCGGGGCCGAACTCGGGGCTGAACCCGGACGTGGTGGCGCTGCAGGAGTGCCGCAGCGACGCGAACCTGCTGGCGTTCCGCGACGCGTTCCTGCCGGGCTACACGTACCACCGCCTGGCGCAGGTGGACGCGGGAGGGAACTTCCAGTGCCTGTTCGTGCGCCCGGACATCGCCGTGCTGGACGTGGACTCCTACTACATCGGCGGGCCTCGAAACCTGCTTCGGGTGACGGTGCAGGTCCCGGGGGTCGCGGGCGTGACGACGTTCTACAACGGGCACTTCAAGGCGTTCGGCGACGCGCAGAGCGTGGCGCAGCGGCGCGCGAACGCGGACCAGACGGGCATCGCGGTCTACAACGACATCACGCTCGGCCTGGACCTGGACGACAACGGCTCGCGGGAGACGCCGGCGGGCGTTTCGATCGTGCTCGGCGACTTCAACTCGAACAACAACCTGGACGGCACGCTGAACGGGCTGTTCACGCACGCGAACCTGGGGACGCCCACGGGCGTGCTGAACCTCGCCGTCGAGACGCTCGGCGGGCAGAACGTCGGGGGCGCGCCGATCATCGCCACCTTCCCCTCGAGCAACTCGCGACTCGATTACATCTGCCTTGACGGCGCGACGGCGTCGGTGTTCAACGTGGACGGCGTGCCGGGATTCAGCCAGGCCGAACTCAACAGCATGGGTTTCGTCTACTACTCGGGCGACGACGCCGGCCGGCGCTCGAACGGCGACTCCACCGCCACCTCCTTCGCGACGGACCATCGGCCCGTGGTGTTCGACGTCCTCCTGCCCGCGGCGGCGCCGGAGTGCGCGGGGGACCTCAACGGCGACCTTTCGGTCGATTTCGCCGACCTGAACATGCTGCTCGGCTCGTTCAACGCAGCGGGCGCGGGGCTGCCCGGCGATCTGGACGGGGACGGAGACGTGGACTTCGCCGATCTGAACATCCTGCTCGGGTTGTACAACACCGTTTGCTGAGCGGCGCCGGGCGCGGGCTTTCCTTGACGAGGATGAGCCGTTTTTCGCGCCGATGTTGCGTCTTGTGGGAGCGGCGTCGCGCCGGATCGTGGGCGACGGGCTCCGCGTGGGGCGTGATCCGGAAGCGGTCCGGCATCGCGGCGCCGCGCGACGCCAGAGCCCGGCGGCCAGGCCGCGGGGCGATCGTGTGAAGGAATGAACTCATGAGGCATCTGAACTGTGCGCTGCCGTTCGCGGCGGCGCTGCTGTCGTCGGGCGTGGCCTCGGCGCAGTGCGTCACGCCGAAACTGAACTCGACGATGGCGGAGTTTGGCGAGGCGGGCGCGGCGGTGGCGGTGGACGGGGGCCTGCTGGTGGTCGGCGAGCCGGGGGCGTTCAGCGCGGGGCCCGACTCGGGGCGTGTGTCGTCGTACATGCGCGGCGCGAACGGCGTGTGGTCGCCCTCGGGCCACTTCTGGCCGGCGAACCTGGCGAGCAGCGACCGGTTCGGCAGCGCGCTCGCTCTGAGCGGGCCGGTGGCGCTGGTGGGCTCGCCGGTGTGGGGCGAGTCGGACCTGGGCTGCGTTCACTTCTTCGAGAAGACCGGCGCGGCGGAATGGACGCTGCGCACGGCGGTGACGGCGGCGGACGCCGAGCCGTTCGACCGGTTCGGCTACTCGGTCGCGATCGACGGCGACCACGCGATCGTCGGCTCGCCGCGCCATGATTTCAACGACGGCCAGAGCGAAACGGCCAACTGCGGCGCCGCGTACTTCTACAAGCGGAACGCGGACGGGACGTGGTCCCCGAACGGCAAGGTGTTCGAGACGGACCCGGCCTTCCGCTTCACGAACGACCAGTTCGGCTGGTCGGTGGCGATGAGCGGGGAGTACGCCGTGGTGGGCGTGCCGTTCGGGCGTCGCAACGCGCCGTCGGGCTCGGGCTGGGCGCGGGTTTTCCGGCTGGTCAACGGCGTGTGGACGGAGATGGCGACGCTGACGGCGCCGGGCGGGGGCGCGGCCGGGGACACCTTCGGCATGTCGGTGGCGATCGACGGCGAGTTCGTGGTGGTGGGCGCGCCGAACGTGGACTTCTTCAACGCCGACTCGGGACGGGTCTACATCTTCCGCCTGAGCAACGGGGCGTGGGCTTTCGACGCTTCGACGACTTCGCCCGCGCCGTTCGACGCGGCGCGCTTCGGGAACAAGGTCGCGGTGGCCAAGGGCCGGGCCGCGATCGGGACGTTCGCCGGCGAGGTGTACATGATGCATCGGACGCCCGTGGGCCTATGGACGCAGACCGTGCTCGTGCAGGACCCGGACGCGACGGGTTCGTTCGCCCGGTCGCTGAGCACGGACGGCTACGACCTGGCGATCGGCGATCCGACGGACGCGGAGTTCGCGTTTGACGGCGGCGCGGCGTACATCGCGCCGTTCGGGCACGGGTCGAACATCCCGGGCCAGGCGGCGCGCCTGCGGGTGGGCGACACGTTCCGGGCCTGCACGACGTGGGCGACAAACAACGGCTCGGCCTCGTGCGGCTCGTCGGGAAAGAGCAAGGACGGGGGGGACGGGGTTACGGTGGGGGAAAAGCGCCGGGGGGGGCCG
>JACVCK010000259.1 GCA_016742055.1 Phycisphaerales bacterium | reverse complement strand
GGCATCGCCGGCCTCGCCGCGTCGCTGCGCCTGGCCGAAGCCGGCGTCCGCGTCACGCTCCTGGAGACCCGGCGCAAACTCGGCGGCCGCGCCACGTCCTTTCAGGATGTCCGCTCCGGCGAGACGCTCGACAACTGCCAGCACGTCGCCATGCAGTGCTGCGTCAACTACCTCGACTTCCTGCGGAGCCTCGGCGCCGAGGACAAACTCCGCTGGACCGACACCACCTACTGGGTCGAGAAGGGCGGGCGCGTCAGCGTCCTCCGGCCCGGACTCACGCCCCCGCCCGGGCACATGGCCGCCTCGTTCGCGCTCGCGAAGTTCCTCACCGCCGGCGAAAAAGCCGCCATCGCCCGCGCCATGATCGCGATGCTCCGGCTCCGCGGCCGCCATTCCGAACGCGGCGCGACCTTCGCCGACTGGCTCGCGCGCCGCCGGCAGCCGCGCTCGGTCATCGACAAGTTCTGGTCGCCCATCGTCGTCAGCGCGTGCAATCTGCCGGTCGAACGCGTGGACGCCGCCTGCGCCCTGCACGTCTTTCTCGACGGCTTCCTCGCCACCCGCGCCTGCTCCCGCATGGCCGTCGCCGCTGTTCCGCTCGTGGACCTCTACGACCCCGCCGAGTCCATCCTCCGCACCGCTGGCGGCGAGATTCGGCTGGGCGTCTCCGTCGATCGCCTCGACGCCCGCTCCGTCACGACCGCCACCGGCGAAACCCTCGAGGCCGACGCCGTCGTGTGCGCCGTCACGCCCGAACGCGCCGCGAAGATCATCGACCCCGCGGTCTTTCCATCCGATCCCCGCTTCGCCGCGCTCGAACGCTTCACGTTCAGCCCCATCCTCGGCGTCCACCTGCTCTTCGACCGTCAGGCCATCGACCTTCCCCACGCCGTGCTCGTCAACCGCCCGACGCAGTGGGTCTTCAACAAGTCGCTCGCGGTGGGGGGGACGCCCGCCCCGGCGCAGCGCCTGCACGCGGTCGTCTCCGCCGCGGACGAATGGCTCGACTTCACCGAAGAGCAGGTCGCCGAGCGCGTCCTGGCCGACATCCACGCCTGCTTCCCCTCCTCCCGCGCCGCCAAACTCCTGAGCGCGCGCCCGGTCAAGGAGAAACGCGCCACCTTCGCCGCCACGCCCGAGATCGAAGCCCTCCGCCCCGCGCAGGCCGGACCCAGCGCCATCTACCTCGCCGGCGACTACACCCACACCGGATGGCCCGCGACCATGGAGGGCGCCGCACGCAGCGGCTACCTCGCCGCCGCCGCCGCACTCGGTCAATCCCCCGACCGCGCGCTCGTGCCCGACCCCATCCCCGGCCCGCTCGTCCGGCTCCTGTCGCACCTCTAAGAACCAGACGAAAAAGGGCCGGCCCCACAGGACCGGCCCTTCGGTTGCTCATTGGTTGCCGATTCGACGCCCGCGCCTCAGGCCTTCGCCGGCGTCGCCTTCGACGCCTTCGTCGCCGTCGCCACCAGCGCGTCGAACGTCGCCGGGTCGTGGATCGCGATCTCGCTCAGCATCTTGCGGTTCAGAAGGATGCCCGAGAGTTTCAGGCCGTTCATGAACAGCGAGTACCGCGTCCCACGCATGCGGCACGCCGCCGTGATGCGGGTGATCCACAGCCGGCGGAACTCACGCTTGCGGCGACGACGGTCGCGCCACGCGAACCGCCCCGCCCGCATGAGCGCGACCTTCGCCTGCTGGAAGTGACGGGACTTCGTCCCGAAATAACCCCGCGCCTCGCGCAGCACACGCTTGTGCTGACGCTTCCGCGCCGATCCCTTGCGAACTCGAGGCATGGCTCAAACTCCTGACAAACACACCGGACGGGGCGGCCGACGATTCGGCGCGGCTTCAAAACCCGGACGGCGAAGTGATATCGATCGCGCCCCCACGAACCCGCGGCCCTCAGGCCGCCGCCTTGGCCTTCTCCGCCTTCATCGCCTTCCGCTCCTCCGGCGAGGGGCTGCGGCGCAGCGACGCCAGCGGCTGCGTGCGCCCGCGAAGGCGGCGGTGCAGCAACTTCTCCAGACGCTTCGCCTCGCCTGTCGTCATGTACGACGGGATCCGCGACATCCGGTCCTTGCTCCCCGGCTTGCCCGAGCGAAGGTGCTTATGGCCGCAACGCTTGTGCTTGACCTTGCCGGTCTTCGTCACGCGGATGCGCTTCAGGATGCCCTTGTGGTTCTTGTTCTTCGGCATGGTGGTGCACCAACGACGGCGGCGCCGGGCGCCGCGGGAGGGGAGGCGGGGCTGGGACGGCGTGCGGCTCGAGGGGAGCACCGGTGTCAGGGGGCTGGGCCGAT
>JACVCK010000258.1 GCA_016742055.1 Phycisphaerales bacterium | reverse complement strand
GATCAGGGCCTGATGCTCAAGGAGCAGAAGAAACTGAACCCGCCGCAGCACTGCGGCGCCTGCCACTACTGACCCCGGCCTCCTGTCCCCGCGTACGCCGAACCGCCTCGACCTTTCCGCAGCCGGAACCGGACCATGAGCAACCTCGACCAGTGCCCGAGTTCGAAGAAGAACGGCCAGCCCGCCGCGAAGGCGCGCCCCGCTCCCGACGTGAGCGGCGCGACCGGCGCGCGCTTCTGGCGGAGTCTGGACGACCTGGCCGACACACCCGAGTTCCGCGAGCGTCTGGAGCGTGAGTTCCCGGCGCTGGCGTCGGAGGCGAGCGAGGAGACGCGGCGCGACTTCATCAAGTTGATGGCGGCGGGCCTGGCGCTGGCGGGCGTGGTGGCGATCCCCGGCTGCCGCCGCCCCGACCACAAGATCCTGACGTACGCGCGGGAGCCCGAGGACCTGGTCCCCGGCAACCCGCTGTACTACGCGACAGCGATGCCGATGCCCGGCGGCGGCGCGCAGGGCCTGCTGGCGCGCACCATCGACGGCCGTCCCGTCAAGGTCGAGGGCAACCCTCTGCACCCGATCAACCAGGGGCGCAGCGACTCGATCGCCCAGGCGAGCGTGCTGGACCTCTACGATGCGGACCGTTCCACGCACATCCGGCGCGACGGCGCCGAGGCGCCGGGCGGCTGGCGCGGCTTCGAGGACTTCTGCCGTTCGCACTTCCCGAAGTTCGACGCCTCGCGCGGCGCCGGGCTGTTCTTCCTCGTGGAGAAGGCGACGAGCCCCTCGCGCGACGCGATGCGCGATCGCGTGAAGGCCCGCTGGCCCCAGGCGCAGTGGCTCGCGTACGAGCCGATCGACAACGAGAGCGCCATCGAGGGCTCCCACGTGGCGTTCGGCTCGCCGCTGCGTCAGCGCCTGACGCTGGCCCGCGCCAAGCGCGTGGCGTCGGTGGACCGGGATTTCCTGATGGAGCCCGGCGCGATCGCCGAGGCGCGCGGGTTCGCCGCAGGGCGGAAGGTGCACACCGCGCCGGGCCACTCCGCCGAGGCGGAGATGAACCGGCTGTACGTGATCGAGACGATGATGTCGCTGACCGGCGGCGCCGCGGACCACCGGATCGCGGCCAAGCCGAGCGAGACGACGCGCCTCGCCCTCGCGCTGGCGGGCGCGGTGATGCGCCGTTTGGGCGGCGGCGTGAGCGTTCCCGCGGCGGACGCGGGCGCGCATCAGGCGTGGATCGACGCGGCGGCGGACGACCTCGTGGAGCATCGCGGCGCGGCCGTGCTGCTGGCGGGCGCTTCGCAGCCCGCGGGGGTGCACGCGCTGTTCCACGCCGTGAACGAGGCGCTCGGCGCCGTCGGGCCGATCGTGTCGTTCGTGCCGATGGGCGAGGACGAGGCGCAGAGTTCGCTGGCGTCAATCCAGACGCTCGCCCGCGCCATGGAGTCCGGCTCGGTGGACACGCTCGTCGTGATCGGCGCCAACCCGGTGTACGACGCGCCCGCGGACCTGGACTTCGCCGCGAAGTTCGCACGCGTGCCGACGACGGTCCACCTGGGCTCGCACGTCGATGAAACCGGCGTCGCGGCCAAGTGGCACGTCAATCGGGCGCACTATCTCGAGAGTTGGGGCGACGTCGAGGCGCTCGACGGCGGCATCAGCGTCATCCAGCCCATGATCGCGCCGATCTTCGACGGCAAGACGGACGTGGAGTTGCTCGGAGCGGTCGTCGCCGACGACGCGCACGACGGGTACGAGATCGTCCGGCGCACCTGGCGCGACCGATTGGGTGTGTCCGCGGCGGAGTTCGACAAGGTCTGGCGCCGCACGCTGCACGACGGGCGCCTGGCCGGTTCAGCGCCGGCGCCCTCGCGTCCGAGCGTGCGCGGCGGGGCGGTGGCCAGCGCCGCGTCGCAGGCGGGCTCGCTCGGCGGCGACGGCATGGAGGCGGTGTTCCTCCCGGCGCCGTACGTGCTGGACGGCCGATGGGCGAACAACGGCTGGCTGCAGGAGACGCCGCACCCGGTCACGAAGATCACGTGGGACAACCCGGCGCTGCTGAGCCCCGCGACGGCGGAGCGTCTGCGCGTGCGCAACGGCGATTCGATCTCGGTGGAGGTCGGCGGGCGCGGGCTGGACATCCAAGCGTGGGTGCAGCCCGGCCTGGCGGACGACGTGGTGGCGCTGACGCTGGGCTACGCGCGGAAGGCGACCGGGCGCGTGGGCTCGGGCGTGGGCTTCGACACCTACGCGGTTCGGAGCACGGGCGCGATGCGCACGGCCGGCGGCGTGCAGGCGGCGCGGAAGGC
>JACVCK010000257.1 GCA_016742055.1 Phycisphaerales bacterium | reverse complement strand
CGGGGCCCACGCCCCGGCCCGGCCGTGGTCGGGGTCCCCCGCGCCTCCGCCGGGCGCGTCGCCCAGGGGCCCGTCATCGACGGGGCCCCCCCGGGTCCGCTCCCGCCGTGAGCCGGCGCGAAGCCATCGTCCTCAGCGCAATCGCGGCGCTCAGCGCGCTGGCGATCGCCCTGCGCTTCGCCGCCTCGCCCGACGGGCTCCGCTGGCCAGTGGACGACTTCGAGTTCGACCTCCGCGCCCTTCGCATCGCCTGCGCGCTCACCGTCGGCGCCGCCCTCGCGATCAGCGGCGTGATGCTCCAGGCCCTCCTGCGCAATCCCCTCGCCGAGCCCGCCGTCCTCGGCCTCACCACCGGCGCGGGCCTCGGCGTGGTGGTCTCCATCTTCATCGCCTACTCCGCCACCGGCTCCATCCTCCTCTACGCCCCGCCCGCGCTGCCCGCGCTCATCGGAGCGCTCGGCGCCCTGGCCATCGTCGGCGCCCTCGGTCAGCGCCGTGGACTCATCGACCCCGTGTCGCTCATCCTCGTCGGCGTGGTGCTCAGTCTCATCTGCGGCGCCGGGATCGTGTTCGTCCAGCACCTCCTGCCCGACCGGGGCGTCGCCATGGCCACCCGATGGGTCACCGGCTCCATCAGCGACGAAACACCCTGGCGGCGCATCGTCGCCGTC
Organism: Phycisphaerales bacterium; assembly: GCA_016742055.1. Taxonomy (GTDB): domain Bacteria; phylum Planctomycetota; class Phycisphaerae; order Phycisphaerales; family UBA1924; genus JACVCK01. Next base: position 1,639 of record JACVCK010000257.1, on the reverse strand, counting down.
GCCGCCGCCACGCTTGTCGCCGGATCGCTGGCCACCACGTTCTCCCGCGCGCTCGACGCCGCGGCGCTGAGCGACGACGAGGCCCGCAGCGTCGGCGTGCCGCTGGGGCTCGTCCGCGCCGCGCTGTTCATCGGCTCTGGCGCGCTGACGGCGGGGGCCGTGCTGATCGCCGGGCCGATCGGGTTTGTGGGGCTCGTGGCGCCGCACGCCGTGCGCCGGCTTTCCGGCCCGCGCCACCGGTCGCTCGTTCCGGCGTCGGCGCTGCTGGGCGGCGCGCTGATCGTGCTGGCCGACGCCGGAGTGCGCCTGATCGACCTGGGCGCGGGGCGCATGCCCATCGGCGCCATCACGGCGATCCTCGGCGGGCCGGCGTTCCTCTGGCTGCTGCGCCGGGAGCGCCTCCAGCCATGACCAGCCCCGCGCTCACGATCGAACGGCTTTCCTTCGCGTACCCGCGATCAGCGCCCGCGCTGCGGGACGTCTCCTTCAGCGCGCCGGCCGGATCGTTCGTCGCCGTCGTCGGGCCCAACGGCGCCGGAAAGTCCACGCTGCTCAGGCACGCCGCAGGCCTCCTCCGCCCCGACTCCGGCGCGGCGCTCCTGGGCGGTTCGCCCGTTCACACGCTGCACCCCCGCGCCCGCGCGGCCAAGGCCGCGTACATCGCCCAGCGCCCGCAGGTCGCCGGCGCGTACACCGTCCGCGAGATCGTCGCGCTCGGGCGCTTCGCTCTCCCGCACGACGATGGCGCCGTCGATCGCTCCCTCCGCGCCATGGCCCTCGAAGACCGCGCCAACGCGCCGTTCAACCACCTCAGCGCCGGACAGCAGCAGCGCGCCGCCATCGCCCGCGCCCTCGCGCAGATCGACCCCAACGAGGCCGACGCCCACGCCCGCGTCCTGCTCGCCGACGAGCCCGTCGCGTCCCTCGACCCCGTACACGCCTCCACCACCCTCCAGCGCCTCCGGGCGTTCACAAACAGGGGCGGCGCCCTGGTCGCGTCCATCCACGACCTTTCCGCGGCCCTGCGCTGGGCCAGCCACGCCCTGGTCCTGGGCCCCGGCGGCGCCCCCGTTCACTTCGGGCCCGTCCACGAAGCCCTCCATCCCGACCACCTCCACGAAGCGTTCGGCGCCCGCTTCGCCATCGGCGAGGTCGCCGGCGCGCGCATTGTCGCGCACCTCTGAGCCCTTTTCGCTCGCTCCCGCCCGCCCGCGCCGATACCATCCGGACACGCCGATGAACTTCAACACGCCACACCTCTGGATCCTGCTCGTCTTCATCGGGCTGTCGTTCCTGCAGTGGCTCATCCGTCGCCTCCAGGAACAGTCCGCCGTCAACCGCCAGAAGCAGCAGGCCGCACGCCGGCGCGACGAGATCCTCCGCACCGGGCGCGAGCCCGACGCCCCGGCGCAGCCCGCGCCGTCCTCACCCGACGCCGCGGCACGCCAGGCACGCCTCCGCGAACTCCGCCAGAAGCAACTCGAGGAAATGCGCCGCAAGAACTCGCGCCAGTCGCCGACCACCACCGTCGAGGCCCGCGTCCCGCCGCGCCCAAGCACAACGCCCGCGCGCCCCACGCCCACGCTCGGCGCTCCGACGGGGGCGCGTCAGGGAGCGCGTCCGGGGGCGGGTCCGGGGG
>JACVCK010000063.1 GCA_016742055.1 Phycisphaerales bacterium | reverse complement strand
GAGCAGCGCCTTGAGGTGGCGCTGCACGCTCGCGCGGGCCTCGGACTGGTAGCGGGCGTCGTTGCTGGTGAACAGCGAGGCGGCCTGGTCCTGCGCGCGGCGCATCAGGTCCTTCTGCGTGGCGGCGTTGACCTGGATGATGTCCAGCAGCCCCAGCACGCGCCCGGCCTGGATGTCGTAGGGCTCCAGATCGGTCAGGCGCAGGGAGCCCTCGATCGGCGGGAGCGTGATGCGGAAGTGGCCGGGGGCGACCTCGCGCACGTCGTCCTGACGAAGGCGCGCCAGGTCCACGGAGTACTGCTTCTCAAAGTGGAAGATCATCGCCACACGCGCCTGAGAGAGCAGCAGCGGGGGCATCCACGACCAGCCCTTGGTCGTCGTGGCGATCTCCTTCGCGTTCACGTCGAGTCCGACCAGCCGCCCGACGGAGCGGATGCGCTCGGCGATGGCGACGGACGTGAAGGTCTCGGGCGCGGCGCTCCCGGCGCGGCGCATCAGCAGGAACGTGACGACGACGCCGCCGGTGATTCCGAGAACGGTGAGGATGAGTTCGGCCATTGGCGCTGTGGGCCTCCGAAATAGGTTCGGGGCCGGACTCGGCGGGTTTCAGGAGGCGGGCCGGCCCGCTGCGGGGCCGCCGGTTTGGGGGTTCTTCCCGGCCTCAAAGGCGAGAATGATGAAATGGACCCCCGCGGAAAGGAACGACACGAAAACCACGAACGCCACCAGCCCGCCCACGGTGGTCAGCACGGGGTTCAACCCCGAGAGCGCCCCGCGGGCGAAGATGGCGGGCGAGGCGAGCGCGAACGCCACGCCCGTCCACAGCAGGCCCAGCGCCAGGCGGCGGAACGACAGCGCCGGATTCCGCAGCAGGACGAACAGCGCGCCCAGCGCTCCCGCGGCGCCGGCCGTGCCGAGGCGCGCCAGCGTGAACGGATCGCGCAGCATGCGCGTGTCGTACAGCGGGATCGCGCGCGGCGTGGTGTACGACACCGCCGCCGCGACGAACACCACCCCCGCCACGCACAGCAGCGCCAGGCCGGGGCCTTCCGCGAACTTCCCGCGGCCCACGAGGACGGCGATCGCGCCCGCGAAGAGCGCAATCGCCTCGAAGCCCACCGAGAAGAACTGCAGGGGGCTGGCCGTCGCCGCGCGGAACATCACGAAGGCGGACGACGCGACGATGGCCAGGCCAAGCAGGGTGGCCGCGGCGAGCAGGATGCGAGGGTTCTGACGCATGGTTGTTCGAGGAATGATCGGTCCGGGACGGGGCGCCTCTGGAGCGGGCTGGGATGGTACGGGGCTGGCGGCGGCGGAGTTTGCGCCCCGCGGCCGGTCCGCCGCCGGTACGCTCTGGCCTGATGGCCCCCGAACAGGACAACCCGTCGGCGCCGAAAGCCGCCAGGCGACATTTCAGCGTGCCCCAGGCCGTTCCTGAGGCCGAGCGTCACGGCCCGGAGGACGAGGACGGGGCGGGCCGGCGCGCGGTCCGGAGCGTGGACTGGGCGTCGTTCCGGTTCATCGATCTGTTCGCGGGGATCGGCGGTCTGCGCCTGGGGTTCGAGTCGGTGGGGGGCCGGTGCGTGTTCTCGTCGGAATGGGACGCGGACGCGCAGACCTCGTACGAGGCGAACTTCGGCCACCGGCCGGCGGGCGACATCACGGCGATCGACCCGGCGGGCATCCCCGCGCACGACGTGCTGCTCGCGGGCTTCCCGTGCCAACCCTTCAGCATCATCGGCGATCGAAAGGGCTTCGGCGACACGAGGGGCACGCTGTTCTTCAACGTTGAGGAGATCCTGCGCGCCCAGCGCCCGGCGGCCGTGCTGCTCGAGAACGTCAAGCAGTTCAAGACGCACGACGAGGGGCGGACCTACCGCACCGTCGTGCGGTCGCTCGCGTCGCTGGGCTACTTCACGCACACGGCGATCCTCAACGCGCTGCACTACGGGGTGGCGCAGCGGCGGGAGCGGACGTTCATCGTCGGGCTCCGCGCGGACCTGCCGTTCCGCTTCCCGGCGCCCGTCGAGCGAGCCGCGACGTTGGAGGGCGTGCTGGAGGACGACGGCGCGGTGGACCGGAAACTCTGGGCGTCGGAGGCGATCCAGCGCAAGCGCCTCGAGCGCGTGCGCGCGCAGGGGCAGGAGCCGTTCTATCCGTCGATCTGGCACGAGAACAAGGGCGGGCACATCGGGATGCACCCTTATTCGTGCGCGCTCCGCGCCAACGCCTCGTACAACTACCTGCTGGTCAATGGCCGGCGCCGCCCGTCGGGCCGGGAGAACCTGCGCCTGCAGGGCTTCCCCGACTCGTACAGGATCGCGGTGCCCTACGGCGCGATCCGCAAGCAGGCGGGCAACAGCGTCGCCGTGCCGGTGATCCGCGCGATCGCGGAATCGATGATGCGCACGCTCCGGGGCGAGGCCGAAGCCGCCGCGCCGGTCGTCGTGCGTTCGGGTGAGTTCACGCTCCGCTGACCATCGCCACGCCGCTGGACGTGCCGATGCGGTCGGCGCCGGCCTCGATCAAGCGCAGGGCGTCCTCGCGCGTCCGGATCCCGCCCGAGGCCTTGACCTTCAGCGGGCCCGCGTGCTTCTTCAGGAGGCGCACCGCCTCGACCGTGGCGCCGCCGGCCGGGTGAAAGCCGGTGGAGGTCTTGACAAAGTCGCAGCCAGCCTCGCGGACGCCCGCGCACGCCGCGGCGATCATCGCCTCAAAGTCCGCGTCGGTCCGCGCCATGGCTCGGAGTGCGGCGGTTTCGAGGATGACCTTGACGACGATCCTGGGCGCGGCGGCGCGGACCGCACGGACGGTGTGCAGCAGCGTGTCCCGGAGCACGGAAGAGTCCTTGTGCGCGAGCGTCGGCAGGTGGGCGACCAGGTCGATCTCATCGGCGCCGCCGGAGTCCTTCTTGGCCAGCGTCGTGCACTCCATCGAGGCCGCCATGGGGCTCATGGCGCCGAGCGGGAACGCCGCGACCGCGCACGCCAGCACGCCGTGCGCTCCGCGCTCCGCCGCCTGATCGAGCAGCAGGCGCACCTCGCGCAGGAAGACGCCGTTGACGCACACGGCCGCGAACCGGCGCTCGATCGCCTCACGCACCAGGCGCGCCGCGTCGGCGCGCGTCGCCTCCGGCTTGAGGTTGGTGTGGTCGATCATCCGCGCGAGCGTGGCGTTGTCCATGCGGGCGGATGCTAGGCGCCGCCCGGCGGCGCGGGGTCGCCCTCCGCGTTGGACGGAGCCGGCTCCGCGCGCGGCGGACGGACGCGCGGGCGGTCGTTGTCGTGCTCCGACGACTCCGCCTCCTCGCGCACTGGCGTGAGGCGCAGGTAGTCGAGCGACCAGCCGCCCCCTTCGGCGCTGAGGATGGCGCGGAAGTGCAGTTCGCGATCGGTCGTCAGACTCCGGCCCAGGACGATCACGCGGTCGTCGTGCGCGTCCACGCTGTCGATCTCGATGCGATCCCATCCCGTGAAGCCGGGCTCCTCGCCGAGCCGCCGCTTCATGATCTCGGGCGACTGCCGGCGCAGCAGGCGCTCCGTGCAGTGCGCCAGCACGGCCTCGTATCGCTTCTCGCGGAACGCGTCGAAGACTTCGCGCACCACCTGCACGGGGTTCGACCGGTCGAGGGACGAGCGTGCGGCGTCGAACTCGGGAGTCCGCCACTCCACCCACTCCGCGGGCGCCGACGTCACGCCTCGCTGGCCGAGCATGGGCTTCTCGGGCGGCGTAGGCGCGAGGAAGAAATACGCGGCGGCCGCCGCCAGCGCCGCGGGAAGCGCGATCATCGGGGGCGTCGAGCGCAGGAACGACCGGTCCACTCCCGCGAGCATACCCGGACGGTCAAGAGGGCCCGCGATGACGCCGAATGGCGCGGCCGGCGTGCGGGGGCCTCAGCCCGCCGAGCCGACCAGCGCGGCGTTGGTCGGGAACCGCTGCAGCGCCGCGAGCAACTGCTCGACCTGCATCGGAGGGGGCATGTTCAGCAGGCGCCGGCGGAGGGCGCCGATGGTGGCGACCTCGGCGCTGGAGAGCAGCAGTTCCTCCTTGCGCGTGCCGCTGGCGGCCAGATTGATCGCGGGGAACAGCCGGCGCTCGGAGATCTTGCGGTCGAGGATCAACTCCATGTTCCCCGAGCCCTTGAACTCCTCGAAGATCACCTGATCGGCCTGCGAGCCGGTGTCCACCAGGCACGTGGCGCAGATGGTGAGCGAGCCGCCATCCTCGGTGTTGCGTGCGGCGCCGAAGATCTGGCGCGGCACTTCCAGCGCCTTCGAATCCAGACCGCCGGACATCGTTCGCCCGGAGTTCGCGTGCCGGCGCGAGGCGTTGAACGCGCGCCCCAGACGCGTCAGCGAGTCGAGCAGGATCACCACGTGCTTGCCCGCCTCCACCATCCGCTTGGCGCGCTCCAGCGTCCAGGTCGCCAGGGCGATGTGTTTCTCGTTGTCGTGGTCGTTGGACGACGCCAGGACGCGGCAGGGCACGTTGCGGCGGAAGTCGGTGACCTCCTCCGGCCGCTCGTCGATCAGGAGCGCGATGACCTCCAGGTCCTTGTGGTTCTTGGAGAGCGCGAAGGCGATGTCCTTGAGCAGCGTCGTCTTGCCCGCCTTGGGCGGGGACACGATCAGCGCGCGCTGGCCCCGGCCGATCGGGCAGAACAGGTCGATCAGCCGGCAAGACGCCGGGCACCCGGGGTGCTCGAGCGTCAGCCGGGGCCTGGGGTCCACGACCGTCAGATCCTCGAAGGCCTTGCAGTCCGCGTACCGCTCGGGGGGAAGGCCCTCGATGGCGACAAACTCCTGCACTACGGGCCGGGACCCGCGGGGCCGGTTGCGGTTCGGGCCCCGGCGGCGACGACGCGGGCGGACCTCGTCCACCTCCACCGTCACCTCCAGCGCATTGCGCAGCCGGTAGCGGTCCCCCAGTTCCACGGGGACGAAGGGGTCGTCTTCGCTGGCCAGGAGCGTGTCCGCGAACTGGCGGACGCGACCCTCGGCGCGCTGCGGCCACTCGAGAATGCCGGTGACGGTCGTCATGGTCGGGCTGTCTGGTCCGGGCGCACGAGGGCGCAACGTGACAGGCGTTTGGCTGGTGAGCCGCCTGGTGTGGAATGACCCGGAGGTGGTGGACGGCGCTCGCACGTCCGACGGGGGCATTGGAGCAGAACGCCCCGTCCAAGTCAAGACCGGACACGGCGCCTGCCCGGTCCGCTAGCATCGGACGTCCCCAGCCCCGCCCAGGGCTCGGCCTCCCCCCGGAACTCCCCGGACCCCGCGGCCCGGGCTCGGGAACTCGCGGGCGGACTGGGCCGAGCAGGCGTCGGGCAGCGCGACAACGTCGAAGGCATGGAGATCTACAAAGGCATACCGGTTTCTCCTGGGGTCGTCATCGGGCGCGTGTTCGTGCTCGACGAGGTGCGCCAGAGGATCCCCAGGCGCACCGTCGTCGCCGAGCAGGCCCGGGCCGAGGTGGCACGGTTCGATCAGGCGCTCGAGTCCTCCGCCGCCGAACTCGATTCGATGCGCGTGCAGGTCGAGTTGGAACTGGGCGCCGAGGCCGCGAAGATCTTCGCGTTCCACCAGGGCATGCTCCGCGACCCCTCGCTGAGCGCTCCCATCCGCGCGCGCATCGAACGCGAACTGGTCAAGGCCGAGTACGCCGTCGCCGAAGAGTTCCGCGCCCTTTCCGACCGCTTCGCCAAGATGGGCGACTCCTCCTTCTCGACGAAGGTGGACGATGTCTGGGACCTCGAGCGGCGGATCCTGCGGCGCCTGGTGGGCGAGCAGCGGAGCCGTCTCCAGGGGCTCGACCAGCCGGCGGTGGTGGTGGCCCACGAACTGACCCCCAGCGAGGCGGCGAGTTTCCCGCACGGCAAGGTGGTGGGTTTCGCCACCGAAACCGGCGGACGGACGAGCCACACCGGCATCGTGGCCCACGCCATGGGCATCCCCGCCGTGGCCGGCGTGGCGCGCCTGGCGGACCACGCCGCGGACGGCGATGAGATCGTCTTGGACGGCGACCGGGGCGTGGTGATCCTGAACCCCGACGTCGAGCGGGTGGCGAGTTACCGGCGGTACATCGAGCGGATGCGCGTGTTCGGCCTCTCGCTGGACGAACTGCGCGACTCGCCCTCGGTCACGCGGGACGGCGTGAAGATCGCGCTGCACGCGAACATCGAGTTCCCCCGGGAAGCGCGCGTGGCGGTCGAGAACGGCGCCGACGGCGTGGGGCTCTACCGGACGGAGTTCCTGTGGCTGACTTCCGACCATGAGCCGACGGAGGAGGAGCAGTACGAGCAGTACGCCGAGGCCGTGCGGGCGCTGGAGGGCCGGCCCCTGACGATCCGCACGTTCGACCTGGGCGCCGATAAGGGCCTGGGCGCCCTGGCCACCGACACCGAGCCGGAGCAGAACCCGTTCCTCGGGCTGCGGAGCATCCGCTACTGCCTGTCGAACCTGCCGATGTTCAAGCGCCAACTCCGCGCGATCCTGCGGGCCTCGGCGCTGGGGCCGGTGCGGGTGATGTTCCCGCTCATCACCAGCACGACGGAACTGCGCCACGCCAAGATGGTGCTCCGCGACGCCATGGAGGACCTGGCCGAGGAGGGCCAGCCCTTCGACCGGGACATCTCCGTGGGGATGATGGTGGAGGCGCCCTCTGCGGCGCTGATGGCCACGACCTTCGCCCGGGAGGTGTCGTTTTTCTCGATCGGCACCAACGACCTGGTTCAGTACGTCTTGGCGGTCGACCGGACCAACGAACAGGTGGCGAACCTGTATACGGCGGCCCATCCGGCGGTCCTGATGCTCCTGAAGGAGATTGTTCGGGCCGGCCGAAGGCAGGGAATCGACGTCTCGGTGTGCGGGGAGATGGCCGGCGAAGCCGAATATGTCATGTTGCTGATCGGGATCGGTTTGCGTAGTCTTTCCGTCTCCCCGGCGGCGATTCCGCGGCTCAAGCGGATCGTCCGGACGGTCGAGATCGACCAGTGCGAGCGGCTGGCCCGACGGGTCGGCTCGTTCGATTCCGAACGACAGGTTCTCGCGTTTCTGCGGGAGCAGGTCAGGACAATCATTCCCGAAGCGTTCGACGGGCGTGCCGTCGAGGAGCCCTGAACGGGCGACGCTTCGGGGCGGAATCCCCCCGGCGGGTCGCCACGGCGACCGGGCCGGGCGCGGCGTGTGTCGCCCCCGCCTTGGGCGCCTGTGCAGAACGGGCAGCCGGAGGCGGCGTGGGCGGCGACGGTTCGCCGGCGCGGGCGGGAGGCCACCTCGGCCCCCGGGCGCGCGGGCGGTGCGCCCGATCCGACCCTTGCAGAGGGCCGCCGAAGAGCGCGGCGGGTCCGGCGTGGCGGCGAAACACAGAGCACCGACGAGGATGGAGCGCCCACACGGCGCGGCTGTCCTCCGGCGTGCGCGGTGTGCGCCCGGCGCCGTCCGGCGCCGCGCGTGAGAGGTTGACGTGTCGAAGAACCAGATGCTGATCAATTACGTCCCCGGCGTCGAGTGCCGGGTGGCGGTCGTGCGCGAGGGGCGGCTCGAGGAGTTGCACTCGGAGCGCATGGACGCGGTGAGCCACGTGGGCAACATCTACGTGGGGCGCGTCGTGAACGTCGAGCCGGCCATTCAGGCCGCGTTCGTGGACTTTGGGCTGGAGGAGAACGGCTTCCTCCACGTCACCGACGTCCACCCGCGCTACTTCCCCGGCGAGGATGAAGAAACCAAGGAACTCGTCGGCAAGAAGACGCCTCGGCGCGAGCGCCCGCCGATCCAGGCGTGCCTGAAGCGCGGGCAGGAAGTGATCGTCCAGGTCCTGAAGGAGGGCATCGGCGTCAAGGGCCCGACCCTCACGTCGTACCTCTCGGTCCCCGGGCGCTTCCTCGTGATGATGCCCTTCATGGACAAAGTGGGGGTGTCGCGTCGGGTGGAGGATGAGGACCAGCGCCGCGAGATGCGCGCGGTGCTCGACCAACTCGACCTGCCCGATGGCTTTGGCTTCATCCTCCGCACCGCGGGCATGGAGGAGACCAAGACCTCGCTCAAGCGCGACCTGGCGTACCTCCAGCGCCTCTGGAAGGACATGCAGCGCCGCCTCGCGCAGGGCAACAAGCCCCGGCTGCTCTACGCCGAGAGCGACCTGCTCATGCGCTGCCTGCGCGACGTGCTCACCGGCGAGGTGGACGAGGTCGTCGTGGACGAGGCCGGCGCCATCCGGCGCGCGGCGCGGTTTCTCAAGATCGTCTCGCCCCGGGGCGGCCCGCGCCTGCTCCGACACGTGGACGCCACGCCCCTGTTCCACGCCTTCGGCGTCGAGCCGCAGATCCGGCAGATGCACGAGCGCGAGGTGCCCCTGCCCAGCGGCGGCGGGCTGGTGATCGACGAGGCCGAGGCGCTGGTGGCCATCGACGTCAACTCCGGGCGCATGCGCGACAACCGCGACGCCGAGACCACCGCCTACAAGACCAACTGCGAGGCCGTGGACGAGATCTGCCGCCAACTCCGCCTGCGCGACCTGGGCGGCGTGATCATCCTCGACCTCATCGATATGCGCTCGAAGAAGCACCAGCGCGACATCGAGCAGCGCATCCGCGACAACCTCAAGCGCGACCGCGCCCACTCCAAGACCCTGCCCATCAGCCAGTTCGGCATCGTCGAGATGACCCGCCAGCGCATGCGAGGCAGCCACCGCACGCAGCACTTCGCGCCCTGCCCCTCGTGCGCAGGCCGGGGTCTGCTCCAGCGCCCCGCCTCCGCCATGGGCGAGGCGCTCCGCGAACTGGGCTGGGTGCTGCACCAGCCCCGCGTCCACAAGGCCGAAATGGCCGTCGCCGCACGCCTCGCGGGCGAACTGCTCTCCACCGGAAGGCAGCGTCTGGCGCGCCTCGAACGCCTCACCGGCAAGCACGTGGACGTCCGCATCAGCGAGTCCGCGCCGCTCGACCGCGTCACCTTCTACGCCTACGACGATCGCGGCGCCGACATCGACGTCGATAAACTCCCCGCGCCCGCCATGCCCAAGAACCTCGAAGTCTGGGCCGAGCCCGTCGGCGCCGAGGACGACTGGACCAGCGACCCCTCCGAAGAAGCCGCCGCGCTGGTCCGCGCCGAGGTCGAGGCCGAGGCCGCCGTCGCCGCGCAGATGGAGGCTCACGACGCCGCCGCCGCCGAGTCCGAGGACATGGGCCCCGACGAACTCGAAGAGGGCGGCTTCGAGCCCCTCGACCATGTCGCCGCGACCGGCAAGAAGAAGCGCCGGCGCCGTCGGCGCGGCGGGCGCGGAGACGACGACGCTCCGGCGCCGCAGCCCGAGCCCAGACGCCTGCAGCCCGCGCCCCAGCCCCGGCCCGCGGCCGAGCCCCACGCCGAAGGAGGCGAAGGCGGAGAAGGCGGCGGCAAGAAGCGCCGCCGACGCCGACGCCGGCGCGGCAAGGGCGGCGGCGAGAACGGCCAGGCCAGCGGCTTTGGCGAGCCCCACACCGTCGAGGCCGCCGACACCGGCGCGCCGCCGACCGGCTCCGGCCTCCGTGGCGACTCTTGGGACTTGGAGCCCGTGCACGTGCCCGCGCTGCGCGGCACGGCGCAGCCCGCGCCCAGGCCCGCGCCCGCGGTCGATCAGGATCTCGGCGACGATCAAACCGACGGTTCTCACGGCTCCGCCGGCGCCCCCGACGGCCAAGGCGAAGGCGGCGGCAAGAAGCGCCGCCGACGCCGACGCCGGCGCGGCAAGGGCGGCGGCGCGAACGGCGAACAGGCGCCGCAGGGCGGCGCGCACGGCGACGAGCACGACGAACCGGACGGCGCCGCCGGCATGGTTGAGGAGCCGGTCCGCGAGCCACGCGAGATCGTGAGCGCTCAGGAGCCCGAGGCGGCGCCGCAGGACGCCGAGGGCGAACCGGGCGAGGTCGGCGAGGTCGTGGTCAAGAAGAAGCGCCGCCGTCGCGGCGGGCGCGGGCGCAAGAAGGCCGGCGCCACGACCGAAGCGCCCAGCGCCGAACCGGACGCGTCGGACGACTGATGTCCCCGATCGTGCGCGAGTTCGGACGACCGCCGGAGGTCCGCCGGCTGCTCCTCTTGGGGAGCACGGGCTCCGTCGGCGCGCAGACGGTGGACGTCGTGCGCCACCTCAACGCGCTGCACGCGCGGGGCGAGTGGCCGACGCGCTACGAGGTGACGGGCCTGGCCGCCGGAAGAAACGGCGGCGCCATGCTGGAGCAGGCCCGCCTGCTCGGCGTCCGAGAGGCGGCGCTCACCGGCGGCGAGAACGGCTTCGACGACGCCGCGCGGGAGGCGGGCGTCAACCTCCGAACCGGGCCCGACGCGTGCGAGCGCCTGGTGCGGGAGGTCGAGGCGGACCTGGTGCTCGCGGCCGTGGTTGGCGCGGCGGGGCTGCCCGCAACGCTCGCCGCCGTGTCCATGGGGCGCGACGTGGCCCTGGCGAACAAGGAGACGCTCGTCGCCGCGGGCGCGCTGGTGGTCCCCGCCGCGGAGCGATCCGGCGCGCGCCTGCTCCCAGTGGACAGCGAGCACTCGGCGATTTGGCAGTGCCTGCCCTGGGGCGAGGCCCCGCCGCTGTCGCTGGGCGCGGACGTGTCCCGCGTGACGCTCACGGCGTCGGGCGGGCCGTTCCGCACGTGGAGCGCCGAGCGCGTCATGCACGCGACCGTCGAGGAGGCGCTGAATCACCCCACGTGGAAGATGGGCGCCAAAGTCACGATCGACTCGGCCTCGCTGACCAACAAGGGGCTGGAACTGATCGAGGCCCACTGGCTCTTCGGCCTGGGCAGCGACCGGCTCGACGCCGTCGTGCACCCTCAGTCGATCATCCACTCCTTCGTCGAGTACTCCGACGGCTCGATCATGGCCCAACTGGGCGCGCCCGACATGCGGACCCCGATCCAGATCGCCGCCTCGTGGCCCTGGCGCGGACCGGGACGATCGAAGAAACTCGACCTGCTCACGATGTCGCGCCTGGACTTTGAGCCGGTGGACCCCGAGCGCTTCCCGGCGGTCGGCGTGGCGTTCGAAGTGATCGACGCGATGGCCCGGCCCGGAGGCGCGACGGCGGGGGCCGTGTTCAACGCGGCGAACGAGGCCGCAGTCGAGGCGTTCCTCGCCGGGCGCATCCCCTTCGGCCGGATCACGCGCCTGGCGCGCGAGGCCCTGGACGGGGTGGGGCTCGGCCCGATGCAATCGCTGGACGACGCGTTGGAGGCGGACCGCGAGGCGCGCCGGTTCGTCGCCGCCCGGATCGACGGCGCCCGCAGCGCCGCGCTGCGCTAGGATGAACGCCATGCTCGGATTCCTCGGCGCCACGGGCGACCTCATGCTGGTTGTGCTCGGGTTCTCCTTCATCGTGCTCGTGCACGAGTTGGGGCACTTCCTCGCGGCGCGATGGGCGAAGGTCCGCGTCGAGGCGTTCGCCATGGGCTTCGGCCCCGCCGTGTGCTCCTTCCGCAAGGGCATGGGCGCCAGGTGGGGTTCGACCGAGCCGGAATACCGGAGGATGCGGGTCGAGAACCCGGCCAAAGCCGCGGCGCTCAGCCCCACCGAGTACCGGCTCAACTGGCTCTTCTTCGGCGGCTACGTCCGCATGCTCGGCCAGGACGACGCGTCCCCCGGCGCCCGCGTCGAACACCCCGACTCGTTCACGAGCAAGCCCGTCTGGAAGCGGATGGTCATCATCAGCGCGGGCGTGATCATGAACGTCCTGCTGGCCGCGGTTCTCTTTGTGGTCGTCTTCATGATCGGCCTCCGCACCGAGCCGCCGCTGGTCGGGCTGGTCTCCCCCAAGTCCGCCGCCGCGAGCGCCGAAGTGGTCAGCGGCTGGGATGAAGCCGACCCAGGCCTCAAGCCCGGCGACCGCGTGCTGCTCATCGCCGGCCACGAGCCGCGCGACTTCGGAGACATTGCGCTGGAGGTGGCGATGGCGCGCCGCGGCGCTCCGGTGGAGATCGTCGTCGAGCGCGAGGGCGCCTCGGGGCCGGTCGTGCTCCGCGCCTCGCCCGCCGAGAGCCGGGCGACCCGCCTCCTCGAGATCGGCATCGTTCCCGCCCTTTCCACCCGTCTCTTCGGCGGCCCTGATGATCTCCCTGCCAACAACGCCGTTATCGCCGAAGAACTCCGCGAAGCGGGCCTGGGCGAAGTGCCCGCCGGCTCGACGCTGCTGGAGGTCGCGGGGCGACCCGCGCAAAGCGCCCGCGACCTCTCCGACGCCGTCGCCCGCTCGCAGGGCGCGCCGGTCCTCCTGACCTGGGGCGCGCCCGGCGGCGAGACGCTGGCGACCGAACTTCGACCTCGCGCGGGCCTTCAGGCGGCCACAACAACGCTGCCGCGGTTCCGGGGCGCCGATGCGCGCGACATCGACGTCCAGCACTTGCTCGGCCTCATGCCCGCGATGCGCGTCGAACGCGCGGGCCAGGCCGAGCAGAAGGGCCTGCGCACCGGCGACGTCTTCGCGCGGATTGGCGGGTTCGAGTGGCCCGATATGGTCAGCGGCATCGCCGAGGTCCGCCGTCACGCCGGGAGAGAGATCGACCTGCGCCTCCTGCGCGACGGGGGCTTCGTGGACGTCCGCGCCCGCGTGGCTCGCGACGGGACCATCGGCTTCATACCCGGCACGACCGCCTCGACCGGCGCCGTCGTCGCGGGCACGCTTCGCCGCGCCGTGCCGGGAGACCAGGCCGACGTCGCCCCGGCCATCCCGCCCGGCGCCGTCATCCTCAGCGCCGACGGCGCGCCGCTGCGATCGCTGGAATCGCTCCGGGCCGCGATCGCCGCTGCTCCGCGGACCGCGGACGGCGCCGCCAGCGTCCAACTCGCCCTGCGTCTGCCGATCGGCGGATGGGGTGAGGGGCCGATCGAGACGATCGATTGGGCTATCCCCGGGGCCGCCGTGGACGCGCTCGCGGCGGCGGGTTGGAATTCCCCCCTCTCGCTCAGCGCCTTCCGCATGGCCGAGAC
>JACVCK010000062.1 GCA_016742055.1 Phycisphaerales bacterium | reverse complement strand
CTGCCCGTCCTCGGGCGCCCCCTCGCGGAGGTCATCGAAGCCGGCGAGCTGTCGGTCGCGTCCGATGCCCAGGGTCGGCCGGAGCTGCGCTACTTCGAGAACGTCTTCCCGCTCAGCGACGGAAGCGTCGAGGGGCGGGGCAGTCTCGCCAACCTGCTGGAGCGGCAGCACTACCGGCTGGCCTCGTGGCGGGTGGCGGGCGACCGCATCAACTGGCGCCGCTTCTTCGACATCAACTCCCTGGCGGGGCTGCGCGTGGAGGATCCCGAGATCTTCCAGGCCACCCATGCGCTCATCCTGCGGCTCGTGCGCGAGGGGCGGATCCAGGGGCTGCGCATCGACCACATCGACGGTCTCGCCGATCCGGAAGGGTACGTGAAGGCGCTCCAGGCCGAGATCGGCCCCGGCTTCTACATCGTCGTGGAGAAGATCCTGGAGCCCGAGGAACCGTTGCGGGCCTGGCCGGTGGCGGGAACCACCGGATACGACGTGCTGAACCAGATCGACGGGCTCCTCGTCGAGCAGGCGCTGGAGGACGCGCGCGGCCTCGGTGAGGTTGCCGGAGGCGGCCAGTTCGCGGGCGCGGACCAGGCCCTCGGCGGCGGCCGGTGAGTCGTCGAGGAAGACGGGCGAGGCGACGATCTGCTGGCCCAGCGCGGAGGGAGCGGGGAACGGGAGGACGTGCAGGCAGACGGCGGTGAGGCAGAGCGCGAGGGCGCGGCTGGGGCTGCGTTGTCGTGCTCGTGCGCTCATCCAGTCTTGGACTCCCTTCCTTCAATACCGTTCGAGCGGGGCGTGGTTCCGTTCCCCGGGATCGCGGGGTCTGGACGGAGCGCGGGGGTTTGGGGGAGTGGGCGGCGTCGGATTGTGAAGACGGGCGCTCTTTCGGGGATGAACCCAAGGGTAGGGTCGGACGCGGGCCGGGGCGGCTTCAGCCGGGGGTGGGATCGACCGATCCAGACCCCCCGGATGGCCGTCGCAGACCGCCTGATCGCGAATCCGGGCTTGACCGCACCGTGCGGCGGGGCGTTCACCGCCCCCGCCTGTGGGGTGGGCGCGGCCGATGCAACCGCCCGCGGCGCCGGTGCGCATCGGCTGGAGATGCTCCGCGCGCGCCGCATCACGCTGCTCCTGATCGCCATGACGCTCATGGGGCTCTCGGACCTTCTCTGCACGCTGGCGTACATGCGGATGAGCGGGATGGTGGAGATGAACCCCCTGGCCCGCTGGGTGGCGAACGAGGGCGGCGCGTCGGGGCTGGTGGCGTTCAAACTCTCGACGATCGGCGTCAGCGCCGGGATCCTGTTCGCGCTGCGTCGGCGCCCGATCGCGGAGCGGTGCGCGTGGATCGGCGCCGCGGCCATGCTGGCGCTCACGGCGCACTGGGTCCACTTCAACGCGCACGTTCCGGGGATGACGACGCTGATGCACGAACTGGCGGCGGCGTCGCCGCCGGAGTGGGTGCGGCTGAGGGATTGAGGGGGCGTTCAGCGCGTCGCCATCTGCGTCGCCAGGTCCAGCGCGCAGCGCATGGAGCGTGCGTCGGCCATATTGCGGCCCGCGATGTCGAACGCCGTGCCGTGGTCGGGGCTGGTGCGGGGGGTTGGGAGCCCGACGGTGACGTTCACGGCCTCGTCGCGGAAGAACGTCTTGACCGGGATCAGGCCCTGATCGTGGTACATGGCGACGACGACGTCGAACCTGCCGGCGAGCGCCCGTTCGAAGACGGTGTCGGCGGGGTGCGGGCCGGTGGCGTCGAGGCCCTGCTCGCGGGCGAGGTCGATCGCGGGGCGGATGACGCGCTGCTCGTCGTCGCCCAGGAGGCCGTCTTCCCCGGCGTGCGGGTTGAGGCCGCAGACCCCGATACGAGGGCGGGCCACGCCCAGGCGCGCGCAGGCCTCGTGCGCCAGTTCGATCTTCTCCAGCACGCGCCCGATGGTCAGGAGTCCCGGGACCTGGTGCAGCGGGACGTGGGCCGTCGCCAGCAGCACGCGCAGGCGCGGGGAGACGAACATCATCGCGGTGCGCCTGGCGTGGAAACGGGAGGCGAGCAGTTCGGTGTGCCCCGGCCACTGCGTGCGCCCGGCCAGCGCCCACGCGGCCTTGCTGATCGGCGCGGTGGCCACGGCGCGGGCGCGGAGCGGGTGACCTTCGGGCGCGCGGGCCGCGGAGATCGCGTCCTCCACGAACTGGAACGAGGCCTCGCCGGCGAGTTTGTTGGGCGAGCGGTCGTGCGGCCGGGCGAAGGCGTCCGTCGGGGGGCGCGGATCGTCGATGAGCGCCACGTCGTGGAGCGAGAGGGTGGACGCCACGCCCTCCGGGGCGCCGCGGGGCATGCGCCACCAGAAGGGCTCGATTCCCGCGGCCTCGGCGGCGTCGAGGAGGGGCTGGTGCGTGCCGAAGACGAGGAACCGGGCCCGGGCGCGGACTGACTGGTCGGCGAGGGCCTTGACGATCACTTCCGGGCCGATCCCCAGCGGATCGCCCATCGAAACCGCGACCACGGGACGGGGGTCGTTGGCCATGGGATGATCCTACGCCCCGGGGCACGAAACCCCCGGGGCCGGAACCCGAACCAACTGCCAGCGGCGCCGCCGATCCCCGACCCGAGTTCGGCGGCGCGGCGCACTCCCGAGGCCCGAACGTGACCATCCCCGCCGACCGATCCCGCCCGCTCGACACGAACGCGGACGCGCGCGCGCGGAACTGGACCCAGATGACCCACCTGGTGGGCCTGCTGGCGGCGTTGCCGGGCGTTTCGGTCGCGGCGCTGGTGGGCACGGTGGCGATGTGGCTGATCCGCCGGCAGGAGAGCGAGTTCGTGGACGACCACGGTCGCGAGGCGGCGAACTTCCAGATTTCGATCCTGATCTACAGCATTTTCGGCGCGATCTTCGCTGTGGTGACGGCGGGGCTCGGCGCGCCGGTGGCGGCGGTTGCCATCGGGGGCTTGACGCTCTACGGCGGCATCCGGGGCGCGATGGCGTCGGGCCGGGGGGAGTACTACCGCTACCCGATGTGCCTGCGCCTGCTGCACGAGCCGGAGGCGCCTTCCAGCGCCGGATTCGTCCCTCCGTACTAGCGGAAGCCGCCAAGGAGCCGCAGAATGTTCGCGCCCGCGCCAGTTGAACCGCTCGCCGCCCGAGGGGACGACATGCACGACCTTCTCGACCATCACGCCCCCACCACCGCCGACGAGCGGACGTGGGCGACGTTCCAGCACCTGGGCGGGCTGATCGCGTGGTTTGTGATCGGCCCGTTCTGCTTCCTTGTCCCGCTGGTGATGTGGCTGGTGAAGAAGGACGAGTCCTCGTTCCTCGACGACCACGGGCGCGAGGCGCTGAACTTCGAGTTGTCGATGCTGCTCTACGCGGTCGTGCTGCTGCCGGTGGCGATCCTCACGCTGGGGCTGGGGTTCCTGCTGTACATCCCTTGGGCCGCGTTGGGCGTGGTGATGCCGATTGTCGGCGCCGTGGCCGCGAACAAGGGCCGGTACTACCGGTACCCCGCGTGCATCCGGTTCATCGCGCCGCGTTACTGAGCGGCTTGCGTGGCGCCGGTTTCGGGGTTTGGGAGGGCAGGGCGGATGACGAACGTGAATCGTCCCTGCGGCCGCCAGGCGTCGCGGAACGCGCCGTGGACGCGCTCGCGCGTGACGGCGCGGAGGCGCTGGGGCGCCTGGGCCACGTCGTCGAGGTTGCGCCCGCGGTAGGTCTGGTCGGCCAGGACCCGCGCCCAGAACTCCGGCTCGCGCATCTTTTCATCGAGCATGTTGAGCATCTGCGCGCGGGCGACCTCCATCTCGGACTCGGTGGGGCCGGCTTCCGCGAACGCCTCGAACGCCTCGGTCAGGCGGTCGCGCAGGGCGTCGGCGCGGGCGGGCTCGACCGTGGTCGCGGCGTAGAACAGGCCGAAGCCCGAGTAGGCCTCCGCCGGCGTGTGCAGGGCCCGGATGGAGTAGACCAGTTGCTCTTCCTCGCGGACCTCGCGGACCAGGCGCGTGGTCAGGGCCTGCGCGGCGACGTCGAGCGTGCGGGCGGCGTCGGCGTCGGACGCGTCGGCGCCGAACATGCCCACGAGCACGACGGCCTGGGGCGTGGAGGTCGGCGCCGTCACGTCGCGGACGAGAGGGCCCTGGGCGCGCTCGATGCGGCGGAGGTCCGCAAAGAGCGGGCGGCCGATGCGCGGGCGCTCGGCGAGCGAGCCGAGGTACTGCTTCGCCAGGGCGATCGCGGCGCTGCGGTCGATGTCGCCGACGATCGCCGCTTCGATCGGGCCGGACGCGACAAGCCGGTCGAGCCACGCCTGCGCGTGGGGCAGGTCCACGGCGCGGACGGCGTCGGCTTCGAGCAGGCGCGTGCGCCGCTCGCCGGGGGGATAGAACGCGTCGGTGGCGACTTCGGAGAGCAGGCGGGTGGGCTGGGTCTTGCGGGCGGCGATGGCCTGGAGGGTGGTTTCGCGCCACTGCTCCAGCGCCGCGGGCTCGATGCGGGGCTCGGACAGGAGCAGGTGCGCCGCCTGGAGCGCCGTTTCGAGGTCGCGCGGGGATGTGGTGATGGTGAGGGTGAGGGCGTCGCGCCGGATGTCGGCGGAGAGTTTCACGTCGCGTCCGGTGAGCATGGCGCGGATGTCGGCGCCGGAGCGGGAGTGGGAGGCGGGGCGGTCCCAGGCGGTCAGCGCCGCGGCCGAGAGGGCGTGGGAGCGCTCGTCTTCCTCGATCCATCCTCCCGCGAGTGTGATGGAGACGACGACGGCGCTGCGTCGGTAGTCGGTGAAGCGGTGGTGGACGCGGGCGCCGTTGTTCATCCACGCGGACAGCGCGCCGGAGGCGGGGTGCAGCGAGACCTCGACGACTTCGCCTGGCGCGGGCGGCGCGATGGGCGGCAGTTCGGCGATCGCGGGCTCGGCCTCGGCGGCGACGTCGCCGGCGATGGCGCCGAGGCCGACGGCGAGCGTTTCGGCCTCGGTCGGCGCGCCGGGGCTCTCGGGCATCAGGAGGACGTAGAGGGCGTTTGGGCCGCCGAAGCGGGCGCTGAAGGCGCGGGAGACCTCTTCGCGCGTGATCGTGGACAGCGCCGCGGCCGTCAGGTTGGCGACCTGACGCGCCGAGGGGGAGGGCTCCGCGCGTTCCTGGGCGTTGGCGATGCGTCGGGCGAGCATGGCGGAGGCGATGGATGGCTCGCGCGCCGCGTCGCCCTCGACGCGGGCGATGAACTCGCGTCGGGCGTCGTCGATCTCGCGGGCTCGGAACCCGTGGCGGCGTGTGCGTTCGACCTCGCGCGAGAGTTGCGACAGGACGTCGCGCCAGCGCTCGGGCTCGCCCCAGGCGACGGCGGAGGCCTTGATCCCGGAGCCGGCGAGGTCTTCGAGTTGCAGTTCGGCGCGTCGGAACACGGCCTCGCCGGTGTCGATCTTGCCCTGCAGGCGGCGCTGCATGGCCCACGCGCCGATCTGGTCCACGAGGGCGCGGCGGAGGTCGGCCTCGGTGGCGACGGCGGCGGGGCGGGGATCGATGGTGGCCACGTGCGCCTGGCACATGGTCAGTTCGGGGTCGGTGATGACCACGGCGCGTGCGGTGAGGGGGCGCTCGACGCGCGCGTCGGGCGTTGACCGCTCGCCCGGCGCGCCCTCGATCACGCCTAGTTCCTCGCGCGCGAGCGCCAGCAGGCGCGAGGCGGGGGCGTCGCCCACGGCGATGACGGTGACGTTCCACGGGCGGCGCCAGGCGTCGTAGAACGCGCGGACGCGCTCGGCGCGGAGCGCGCCGAGCGACGCCTCGTCGCCCATCGGCGGGCGCGAGGCGAGGCGCGACGCGGGCAGCAGGCGGGGAAGCAGGCGGGCGCCGGCCCGCTGCTCGGGCCCGCCCATCGCGCGGACCTCCTCGAGCGCCACGCGGCGCTCGGCCTCGAACTCCTCGTCGAGCAGCAGCAGACCATCGGCCACGTCGGCGAAGAAACGCAGGCCCGCGCGGACGGTCTGCTCGTCGGCGCGGGGCAGTTCCAGCACGTAGTGGCCCGCGGTGAACGACAGCCACGCGTTCTGGTGGCGGCCGAAGGTCAGGCCGAGCGACTCAAAGAACGGCGCGAGCGTGCCGGGAGGGAAGCGGCGCGAGCCATTGAACGCCATGTGCGCGAGGATGTGCGCGGCGCCGCGCTGCTCATCGGCCTCGTGGAGCGAGCCGGCGTGGACCACCATGTGCAGGGCGACGCGTCCGGGGGGCGTGGCGTTGGTCGCGGCGAGCAGCGTGAGCCCGTTGGGCAGGACCTCGCGGACGAGGCCGGGCCGATCGGGGAGGGGATCGGTCGGCGCCGCGGCGGCGATCGCGCTCAGGAGCGAGCACAGGAGCGCGAGCAGGAGCGGCGTGGGGTTCACGCGCGTGCGCGGGCTGTTTGGAACGTCTCGCGGGCTCTTCACGGCTCCCCTTCCACCATCCATCGATTCTAAAGTCGGCCGCCCGATCGGTTGCCGAACGTCGGCGCCTGCCGGCGGGGGCCGCGGCCTCGGGATAAGCGGTGAAGCGGCTGTCGGAACGTCCGCCGGGTCAGGGGCGCGCGATATCATGAGCCGGAGCGGAGGCCATACCTTATATAGAGGAAGGAGGCGGGCGATGGCGGAGAAGACTCAACCGGTAGTGGCGCCCGAGCCCCTTCCCCGGGACCGCCAGTTCGTCCACCTGCACCTGCACACCGAGTACTCGCTGCTGGACGGCGCGAACCGGATCGACCGCCTTGTGGCGCGGGTGAAGGAACTCGGGATGACGGCGGTGGCGGTGACCGACCACGGCAACCTGTTCGGCGCGATGTCGTTCCATCAGCAGGCAAAGGCGGCGGGGATCAAGCCGATCCTGGGCTGCGAGGCCTACGTCGCGCCGGGGGACCGCCGGGACCGCACGCACACGGGCGTGATGGACGGCGGCTTCCACCTGGTGCTGCTGTGCGAGAACGAGGCGGGCTGGCGGAACCTGCTGTATCTGGCGTCGGAGGCGTACCTCACGGGGTTCTACTACAAGCCGCGGATGGACAAGGCGCTGCTCGAGCGCCACGCGGACGGGCTGATCGCCATCAGCGGGCACCTTGGCTCGGAGTTGGCGTTCCATCTGGTGGAGTTTGAGAAGTCCAAGGACCCGGTGCACTGGGATCGCGCGGTGGCGGCGGCGAAGTGGCACGCGTCCACCTTCGGCGTCAACGAGAAGGGCGAGGCGCGGTTCTTCGTGGAGTTGCAGCGCCACGTCCCCGAGCAGGAGGCGATCAACCCGCACCTGATCCGGCTGGCGCGGGAGTTGCGTCTGCCGCTGGTGTGCGACAACGACGCGCACTTCCTCCGCGCGGAGGACTGGGACGCGCACGATTCGCTCTGCTGCATCTCGATGGGCAAGACGAAGGCGGAGCCGAACCGGCTGAAGTACCCGCCGGACCTGTACGTCAAGTCGCCGGCGGAGATGCGCGAACTGTTCGCCGACGTTCCCGAGGCGCTGGACAACACGGTGGCGATCGCGGAGCGCTGCTCGGTCGATCTGACGTTCGGCAACCACGCGCCGGTGGTGCGGGTCGTCGCGCCAGCGGCGCCGCGGGCCTACGCGGGCGAGGCGGACCTGACGGCGTGGTTCAAGGCGTTCTGCGCGGACTACACGATCGAGCCCTGGAGCGAGGGCGCGGGCAGCCGGGAGGACCTGAAGGCCGAGTGCGACGCGGCGCTGCGAGCGTTGTGCCGCGCCGGCCTGGTGTGGCGCTACGGCCCGGCGGCGCTGGACGAGTCGGACGACCGCTTCGCGCCGATCCGCGCGCGTCTGGACCGCGAACTGCGCATCCTCGCGGACAAGAACATCTCGGCGTACTTCCTGATCGTGTGGGACTTTGTGAACTGGGGCCGGCAGCGCGCGGTTCCGGCGATGGCCCGCGGCTCGGGCGTGGGCACGATGGTGGGCTACACGCTGGGGCTCTCCAACGCCTGCCCGGTGCGGTACGGCCTGCTGTTCGAGCGCTTCACCGACCCGGACCGTTCGGAGTACCCCGACATCGACATCGACCTCTGCCAGGACCGGCGGGGGGACGTGATCCAGCACGTGCGCCAGAAGTACGGGCACGTGGCGCAGATCATCACGTTCGGGACGCTCAAGGCCCGCGCCGCCGTGCGCGACGTCGGGCGCGTGATGGGCGCGCCGCTGCCGGAGGTGGACCGCATCGCCAAGCTCGTGCCCGAGGCGCTGGGCATGACGCTCGACGCGGCGCTGGAGCAGGAGCCGGAACTCAGGCGGCTGTACGACGCCGACGGCGACGCGCGCCGGATCATCGACACCGCGCGCACGCTCGAGGGCCAGGCGCGCCACGCGTCGGTCCACGCGGCGGGAGTGATCGTCGCGACGCGCCCGTTGCACGAGATCGTGCCGCTCTACAAGCAGTCCGGCTCGGAGGACGTGGTCACGCAGTGGGACGGGCCCACGTGCGAGAAGGTCGGCCTGCTGAAGATGGACTTCCTGGGCCTGCGCACGCTGAGCGTGGTCGAGCGCGCCAAGGACCTGATCCGCTCCACGCTGCCGGAGCGGGAGATCCGGCGCGCCCTGGGCTGGGAGGACGACCGCGCGGGCGACCCTCTGGACCTGGACCGCATCCCGCTCGACGACCAGCGCGTCTACGACATCTTCCGGCGCGCGGACACGGTGGGCGTATTCCAGTTTGAATCCGGCGGCATGCGCCGGCTGCTCCTGGACATGAGGCCCGACCGGCTTGAGGACCTCATCGCCGCCAACGCCCTGTTCCGCCCGGGGCCGATGGACCTCATTCCGGATTACTGCAAGCGCAAGCACGGGCAGGCCGAGATCCCCAGGGTCCACGAGATCGTGGACCGGCACACCGCCGAGACGTACGGCGTGATGGTCTACCAGGAGCAGGTCATGCAGATCTGCCACGAACTGGGCGACGTCGCGCTGCGCGAGGCGTACTCGCTCATCAAGGCCATCAGCAAGAAGAAGCAAAAGACCATCGATGCGGCGCGTCCGGGCTTCATCGACGGGGCGGTGAAGAAGGGCCTCGACAAGCGGGCCGCGGCCGACCTGTTCGACCTCATCCTGAAGTTCGCCGGCTACGGCTTCAACAAGAGCCACTCGACGGCGTACGCCATTCTCGCGTACCAGACGGCGTACCTGAAGACGTACTTCCCGAACCAGTACATGGCGGCGTTTCTGACGTACGAATCGGGCGCGCTGAAGGTCGAGGAGTGGATCGCCTACCTCGAGGACTGCAGGCACACGCGGTTCACGGGCGGCAAGGTGGGCGTGGACGTGCTGCCGCCGGACGTGAACCGGTCGGACTCGGACTTCTCCGTCGTGTTCGAGGGCGACGAGCCGCGCACGGCCCAGCACGGGCACGTGCGCTTCGGCCTCCGCGCCATCAAGGGCGTGGGCGCGAAGGCCATCGAGTCGATCGTCGCCGAGCGCGACAGGGTCGGGGCGTACCGCTCCATCCAGGAGTTCTGCGAACGCATCCCGCCGGGCGCGGTGAACAAGGCGACGATCGAGGCGCTGGTGAACTGCGGCGCCTTCGATTCGGTCCACGGGCGGGGCAAGCGGGCGGCGATGATCGGCGCCATCGAGCCCGCCATCGCCGCGGGCCAGTCGCTCGCGCGCGACCGGGCCGCGGGCCAGTCCGCGCTGTTCGGCGCCGACGACTCGCCGGAGGCGGCTCCTGTCGCGGCGCTGCCCAGCGTCCCGGCGTGGGACGAGGCGGAACTCCTGGCGCGGGAGAAGGCCACGCTGGGCTTCTATGTTTCGAGCCACCCGCTCGAGCGTTGGCGCGGCGCGATCCGCTGCTACTCCACCACCGACACCGCGCGGTTCAAGGACCTGCCGGATCAGGCGCCGCTGGTGATCGGCGGGATCATCAAGTCCATCCGCACGCTCACCACGCGCTCCAACGAGCGGATGGCGGTCGTGGTGATCGAGGACCTGGTGGGCACGATGGAGGCCGTGTTCTTCCCGTCGGCTCACGAGGACGTCAAGCGCCGGCTGGGGGAACGTTTCGCCGCGGATTCGCTGCTGTTCTTCACGGGCGTGTGCGACCGCTCGCGGGGCCAGCCGCAGTTGATCGTGGACTCCGCCGTGCCGATGGAGGAGGGCGCCACGCGGCTGGCGCAGCGTCTGACGTTGTTCCTGGACGAATCCCGCCTCAACGGCTCGGCCGACGAGACGCTGCGGAGCGTCCTGGGAGCGGTGCGCAGCGCGGAGGCCACTCCGGCCAATGGCGAGGGCGTGCCGCTGGAGATCCACGTGCGCGTCGCCGGGCGCCGGTACGTGCTCGACGCCTCGCGCCCGCGCGTCGTGCCGCGCCGGGGCGTAATTGAGCAACTCGAGGCGGCGCTGGGCGCTGAGAACGTCGCGCTGCAGGCGTCTCCCCCGCGCCTGACGGGCAAGAACAGCCGGCCCGGCCGGCCCTGGTCCAGCCGTGGCGGCTCGGGCTCGGGCGGGGACGAGTAGCGCTCAGCGCGTGTGCTTGGGCCGCCAGGCGCGGACGGAGTCGATGAAGGCGCGTTCGCGCTCGGGCGCGCCGAAGCGCCCGATCGAGCACTCCAACGCCACGCGGTCGTCCCAGGGGCGCACGCCCGGCTCGGGGATTGTGGCGATGAGCCAGCCGGGCTCGTCCGTCGCGGAGAGGAGTTTCCAGCGCCGCCGGGTGTCGGAGAGGTTCTCGCGTTCGATCACGGCGAGTTGGTTGCGCATGAGCGCGGCGCTGACGGCGGAGTCGAAGTCGGCCCAGGTGGCCCGGTCGGCGGTGCGGTGGTCGGCGACGAGCCGCCCGGAACCTCCGGCGCCGCCGGTGGTGGACCCGCCACAGCCCGCGGCGAGGCCCGCGAGCAGCCCCAGGGCCGCCCACCGAACAAAGTCCTTCCGGCCGGGCGCCGCCCGGGGGCGGTCGCGACTAGAATCCCTTGAAGTCAATCGCGCCTTTCCCCGATGCGAGGTTCTGGTGGTTTCAGGACCCGCGGCCGAAGGACGGTCCAGACCGGTGGGGTCTGGGCGGGCGTCGGGGCAGGCGTCCAGGAGCATCGATCGCGTGAACGTCACCATTCGTGTGCCCCGTGGGGTGGACCGGGTCAGTCTGCTCGGCGCCGCCGACAGGAACCTGAAGATGATCCGGGAAGCCCTCGGCGTCAACATCGCCGCGCGCGACGACGTGGTCCACCTGAGCGGGGACGAGGAGTCGGTGCAGGCGGCGCGCCGGGTTTTTGAGCGTCTCGGGGACGTGGCCGGGCGGAGCCAGACGCTCTCGCGCCGAGAGGTGCTGGGGGTGATCGCGGACGTGGCGGCGGACGCGCGGACCATGGACGAGATGAGCGGCGAACCGGACGAGGGCCTGCTCGAGGGTCCGGACATCAACGGTCGGTTGAGCGTTTACAGCCCTGGGCGTGGCGTGACGGCGCGTTCGATCAACCAGCAGCATTACCTCGACGCGATCCGCGACAACGACCTGGTGTTCTGCACGGGTCCGGCGGGCGCGGGCAAGACGTACCTGGCGGTGGCGGCGGCGGTGCACCTGCTGCGGGCCGGGCGTGTGCGCAAGGTCGTGCTGACGCGCCCCGCGGTGGAGGCGGGCGAAAAACTCGGCTTCCTGCCGGGGGACCTGCAGGCGAAGGTCAACCCGTACCTGCGTCCGCTGTTCGACGCCCTGTCGGACATGATGGACTACGGCACGCTCAAGCGCTTCATCATGAACGACGTGGTGGAGGTGGCGCCGCTGGCGTACATGCGCGGGCGGACGCTGAACAACGCCGTGATCATCCTCGACGAGGCGCAGAACACCTCGCGCGTGCAGATGAAGATGTTCCTCACGCGCATCGGCGAGCGGTCCCGGGCGATCGTCGTCGGCGACCCCACGCAGACCGACCTGCCCGACGCGCGCGACAGCGGGCTGATCGACGCCGTGCGCCGCCTCCGGCGCACGCCCGGCATCGGCTTCGTCGCCCTTGAGAAGGTCGACATCGTCCGTCACCACCTTGTCCAGCGGATCGTCGAGGCCTACGGCGAGGACGAGCCCCGCGAGCCCCTGCACTGACCCCGGGTGGTCCCGCCATGGCCGAGCCCAGCGCACCACGATCCCGAACTGACAGCGGCCCACGAGGGCCCGGACGCACCGGCCCTGCGCGCCGTCGCGACAGCGCCCGCCGGTGGCCGAGCGTCGCCTCGGGCGTCTGGAGGCGCTTCCTCCTCGAGCCCGCGGCGCCGCCGGCCCTGGCCACCGCCGTGCTCTTCGTGATCTGCCTGGCGGCGACCGCCGTCTGGACGCGTGAGCGATTCATCCCTGCGGCCGGCCGCATCATGTCCGACACGGCGCTCGTGCGGGCGGACTTCTCGCGCGTGGACGAGGCCGCGACCGAAAAGGACCGCGAGGTCGCCCGCCAGCGTCAGCCCCGCGTGTACCTGGCCAGCCAGCCGGTCTTCGCGGAGATCGAGTCGAGTCTGACCAATCTGCCCGCGACCGTGGCGGACGCGGCGTCGCTGGACGCGGTGACCCCCGAGATCCGCGATCGCTTCGCGCTCACGGAGGAGTCGCTGACGGCGCTGCGGGGGATCGCGGCCGACCCGGAGGCCCAGCGCCTTTGGGGCGCAAGCGTACGGGAGTTCGTGGAGATGCTCCGGGCGCGTCCGATCCTCTCGCCCGAGGACATCCAGAACCAGCGCCTGAGCGCCAGTGAGAACATGGAGTTGCGCGTCTGGGACGGCGCCAAGGCGCGTCAGCACCAGGACCGGGCGATCAACGCCGGGAGCGATCGCGCCGTGGACGAAGTCGCCCGCCTGGCGCGGCTTTCTGGATTCGGCCCCTCGCTGTCCCCCGTCGCCCTCGGCGCCGTGATGCGTCCGACGCTCCGCCCGACGTACACCTTCAACGAGGCGGCCTCCAACGAACTGCGCGAGGCCGCCGCCAACGCCATCACCGCCCGCACCGTGGTCTACCACCGGGGCGACGTGATCGCGCGCCGGCGCGATCGCCTGGACG
>JACVCK010000061.1 GCA_016742055.1 Phycisphaerales bacterium | reverse complement strand
ATCCTGGACGGCGCTCGCGGGTCTGAGGCGTTGGACGCGTCGCGCGAACACATCCTCGCGCGTCTGGAGCAGGTCAACCCCCGCCGCGGCGCCGAGGGGCGCCGGGCGGCGACGATCAAGGTGATTCAGTTCTTCGACACAGACCCGGGCGACGTGCTGCACGCCATCGCGGAGCGGCACGGCGGGCGCGACGGGTTCACGTTCATCAGCCGGAAGGAGTTGGGTCTCGAATGAAGCGGACGACGATGCGTTGTGTGGCGGCGGCCTGGGCGCTGTCGGCGGCGGCTGGGCTGGCCATCGGACAGGCGGCGCCGCAGGCCAATGAACTCGCCGAGCGCGAGCGGATCGCCGCCGACGCCTCCCGCCCCACAGGCGAACGGCTCGCGGCGCTGGACCGCGCGCTCGAACTCCGCCGCGCCGCGCTCGCCGACGCCCAGAGCCCCTCGTACCCGGCGGACGTCGCGGGGTACACCTCGTCCCTGCTGACGCGGCTGGCGTGGGACGGGCAGGACTCGACGGCGATCTACGGCGTGGCGCTGTCGGCGTCGCGCGACGCGACGATCGCGCGCGTGACCGAGGCGCTGGAGGCCTGCCGGCGCGCCGAGGACATCCTCAAGAACCGTGTGGTGGAGGCCGAGCGGGGGCGCGGCGACGCCGCCAATCTGCGCGCCGACCGCGCGCTGCTGGCGGGGCAACTGCCCCTTCTCCGAGCGCGCTGCGCCGCGATTCTGGGCGGCCTGGACGCCGACGCCGCCCTGCGGGCGATGAAGGCAGACGAGATCATCCGCTCGTTGGGGGGCATCCGCATCGACGATCCAGCGCTGGAGTGCCGCAGGCAGGCCACCCTCGGCGCCGCCCATCTCATGAAGGGCGAGGGCGAGCAGGCGCTCATGCTCTTCGATCAGGCGGCCGCGGGCGCCACAAGCCAGGCGGTCCGCGCCGAAGCCGAGGCCGGGCGCGCGCTCGCGCTGCTCCTTGAGAAGGGCCCCGACGCGGCCCGCGCGGCGATCGACGAGGCCGCGAAAATGCCTCCCTTCGTCCTTGCCGGCAAGCCCGAGCCCTCGGCGCAACTCCTGGCGATGGACGTCCGCCACCGCATCGAGCGCGCGCGGGCGATGAAGACTCCGGAGGGCCCCGCCCGGCGTACGGCGCTCGACAAGGCGTTCCAAGAACTCCAAGCGCTGATCGACCGCACCGACCTGGGCCTCGACGACGTCACCCGGCGCGGCATCGCGCTGGGCAAGATGGCCACCGCCGCCTCCGAACTGACCGGCGACGCCGCCGACCTGCCCGCAGGCGCCCTGTTCGCGCGGGCGATCTGGATGTCGGACAAGCGGGGCCAGCAGGCCGCGGCGATCGGGCTCCTCCGCGAGATCGCCGAGGGCGACCCGTCGCGCCTCAAGGCCCTGGGCACGCTGGCGCCGGAGGCGCTGTGGCAGGTGGCGGCGCTGTCGGTGATCGAAACGACGCACGCCGACCCCATCGAGCGTCAGCGGCGCGCCATGGAGTACCTCAAGCGCGTGGCGAAGGAGCATCCCTCGTACCCGCGCGCCACCGAGGCGATGGAGGCGGCCGTCTCCTACGCCCAGCGCCTGCGCCAGATGACCGAGCCCGACCCCACGTTCCGCGATCTGTACGAGAAGACGCTCAACGAAGCGATCGCGGAGTTCCCCGGCCATCGCGCCCAGCACCTCTGGCGCGTCGAGCGTGGCCGGTTGCTCATGAGTCTTGGGCGCGTGGACGAGGCGCTGGCGTCGTTCGACACCGTGCCCCCGACCTCCAACCGCGCCCCCGACGCGGTGTACCTGTCCATCACGGGCCTCAGCGGCTGGATGGAGAGCAGCCAGGGCGCCGACCGCAGGCGCTACGCCGAACGGATCATCGAGCGCATGGCGCCGTCCGTCGGCGTCATCCTCGAGTTCATGCAGAACCCGCCGGCGGACCCGGTGCGCGCGCAGGTGATCCAGGAGTACGGCGCGTTCATGGGCATGGCCATCTCCAAGGCGCTCCTCGAGGTGGATCGCAACGAGGAGGCCCTCTCCGCCGCACGCGACGCCGTTCGCTTCGCCGACGGCCTCGAGGAAAAGCGCCCGCTGATCGCCGGGCCGTCGGCGGCCGTGCAGGCGCGGGCCCTGGTCCGGCTCGGCCGCTCCAGCGAGGCGGCGCCGCTGGCCCTCACGCTGGCGACCGACTTCGCGCCCATCGCGTTCCACGCGATCGTCGAGGTGGTGCAGGGCCTGTCGCGCGACGTGGACCTCGCCCTGCGCTCCGGCGACGAAGGGCTCGCCATCGAGATCTCGCGCCGGGACCTGGCGCCCGTCGCCGGCGCCGCGGCCGTGTGGGCCGCGTCCGAGCAGATCCACCTCATCGACGAGATGCGGACGATCCACGGCGAGTCGCTGGCCCGCGCGGGCGAGGGCCCCGAGGCGGTGGAGATCATGGAGGACCTGATCTCCCGGCGCGGGCGCGAGATGCGCCTTGTGCTGGGCCTGGGCGAGGCGCGCCTGGCCTCGGGTGACGCGCCCGGCGCGTTCGACGCCTTCAAGGAGGCCGCCGAGCGTCTGGAGCACGAGCAGGACCACGGCCCAACCTACTGGCAGGCCTGGTCACGGATGCTGGAGATCCTCGCCCGCGACGGGGCCAACGACAAGCGCGAGCAAGTCGCCCGCGAAGTGGCCCGTCTGCGCGTGCTCGACGCAGACCTGGGCGGCGATCCGTACCGTTCGCGTCTCGAAGCCGTCGCGCCCAAGGCGCCGTGATCAGCAGCGTCAGCGCGGGAACGCTCGGAGGAAGGTCGAGAGCCCTTCTTCGGTCTGCGCCGGAAGCGTGCGGCAGTCCAGCGGCGCCGCGTCCTCCGTCGCCAATTCCGGGAATTTCGCCGCGACTTCGGGTCGCGCCGGCAGGAGCGCCCCGTCGCCCCGTGCGAGCATCTCTTCGGCCTCGGGACTGAGGAGGAAGTCGATGAGCAGGGCGGCGTTCTGCCCGTTCGGTCCGCCCTTGATCCGCGCCACGGCGTGGGGGACCAGAACGGGGCCGAACGCGTCGGTCACGTTCTGACCCGAGAAGTCGTACCGGTCGTGCCGGATGGGGATCATGTCCACGGGCTCGCCGCGCTTGCGGGCGAGCCGGACGAACTCGGCGCTGACGAGCCCCGCGCGGGCGCCGCGCTGCGCCACGACACGGACCACTTCCGCGTCGCCCTTGACCAGGCGCAGGTCCTGCTTGCGCATCTGGAAGGCCCAGAGTTGGATGCCCGCGGGCCCGAGCGTGGCGTTCATGAGGCCGATGTGGTCCTGCGTGGCGCCGAAGTGGGGATAGGACATCACGAACACGTCGCGGAAGTTGGGATGGAAAAAGTCGCGCATGTGGCGGGCCGGGCGCGTCTCCTCCTGGTTGGAAACGAGCGGCGGATCGCCGGCGTTGAACACCATCACGCGCGGGCGCAGCGCGAAGGCGTGCCACAGCCGGTTCTCGTCGCGCAAGGCCTCCGGCCAGTCCGAGAGCGACTCGGAAACGTGGGCTTCGAGCAGCCCGTCGCGCCCCAGCGCCGCGACCTGCGCCACGCCCCCGCTCCAGACCACGTCGCACGCGGGCGCATCCTTTTCAGCGCGGACGCGATCGGCGGGGTCGACGATCGATGCGCCCGTCCCCGGCCCGACGGCCCGCACGGTGACGCCCGTCTTCTTCTCGAACGCCTCGATCAGCGGGCGCGCGATGGCCTCGTCCGGCGCGTGGTAGAGCACGACCTCGCCCGGCCCTCCGGCGAGAGCGGGGCCGAACGTGGCGAGCAGCGAGAGCAACGCGATACGGATCATGGGGCGGGAGTCTCCGCGGGGCTGGGGATCGGGGCAGGGTGCAACGCCGGCGGGCGGCGACGGCTCAGTATCGACCGTCGGGGCGGGTTGGGGTTCCTTCGGCCTTCATTCCGCGGCTTTGGCGGGGTCTTCGCCCCGCTCGATCGCCGCGAGTTTCCGGACTCGGCGCATGTGCCTGCCGGCGCTGAAGGTGGTGGTCAGGCAGGTGTCGATGATCTTGTCCATCAGTCGGATGCCCAGGAGGTCGGCCGAGAGGCAGACGACGTTGGCGTCGTTGTGGGACCGGCTCATCTGGGCGGTGATCTCGTCGTGGACGAGCGCGGCGCGGATGCCCCGGACCTTGTTGGCGGAGATGCAGGTGCCAATCCCCGTGCCGCAGACCAGGACGCCGAAGTCGGCCTTCTGGTCGGCCACGGCGTTGGCGACGGCGAAGGCGCCGTCGGTGTAGTCGCAGGGCTCACGCGTCAGGGGCCCGAGCACCTGGACCTCGTGCCCCATCCCCCGGAGATGGTCGGCGAGGTGGACGATGGCGTCGTGCCCGCGATGGTCTCCGCCGATGGCGATCCGCATGCCCAAGCGCTCCAGTCCGCCGGATCAGAGGCCCAGTTCGTCGAGGCGACGCTCGATCGAGGCCCTGATCGTGGCGGCCGTGTGGTTATAGGCCTCCTGAGACATCCCCAGCGGATCGGCGATGTCCCGGCCCTCGGGGTCCAGAAGGAACACCCGCCCCCGCGCCGAAGGGTCCATGGCCAGGATGGCGCCGACGTGGGCCGGCGTCATGGCGAAGATGGCCTCGGCCTCGCTCAGGAGTTCCCGGGTCAGGGGGCGGGATGCGTGCCGGCCGGGCTCGATCCCCATGCTGCGCAGCGCCTGGCGCGCCTCTTCCGTCGCAGGCATCCCCGGGTACGCCCCCACGCCCGCCGACGCCACCCGCGTTCGAACCGCTCCCGATTCGCGCCGGGCGAGCGCTTCCCGGGCGATGGCCTCGGCCATCGGGCTGCGGCAGGTGTTGCCCGAGCAGACAAACAGGATCAGTCGCGTCAGCGCACGCTCGACGATCCGAGCATCCAGCGCCCCCTCGTGCGCCACGCGATAGCCGCCGTCCCGCAGCAGGCGCACGTGCGTCGAGCCCCGCCGCCACTGCGTCGGCCCCGTATCCAGCAGCAGCGCCACGCCCTCCCGCACCGAATCCGACAGGTCGCGCTCGCGCGGAGCGTCGATCGGCGCCTCGGGCGAGGGCGCCCCCACGCCCACGACCGTCCCCCCAGCGGCGCGGAGCGCCTCGCGGCAAGTGTCGTCCGACGGAATCCGCACCGGCACGCTCGCGCCGTCATCCAATACGCCCGGCGCCACGCCTAGGCCCGCGCGAAGCCGCTCCAGCCCCGAAGCGTCCAGTTCCACCACAAACGTCACCGGACCCGGCGCCAGCCGCTCGACCAGGCGACGATGGATAGGGCTCGAGAGCCCCAGGAGATTCACGGCATGGGCCGGGTCGTGGGTGTGCCAGGTCAGCGCGGCGCCATCGGCCAGGCCAGCGATGGCGCGCGCCGACGCGACGGCCCCCGGGCGCAACGCGGATGCGAACAGGCCGTAGACCGTCTCGGTCGGGCAGATCACCAGTTGCCCCCCGGCGATCGCCGCCGCGGCTCGGCGCAGGGCGTCGTGCCGGAACTGGGCTGGCGCGGCTCGAAGGTCGATCCTCTCGATGGGCACGGGCCCATTGTGGGCGCGGACGGATCGGGAATCCACGCGGGGAGCGGTTTGGGTGCATCCGGGGCGGGGCCTCAAGCGACCCGTTCCTAGACTGGGGTCAACGAGCGGGGCGGCGCCGGGCCGCCGCGAGGAATAGGCAGACATGCGGCCAAGCGATGGAACGCCAGATCGACGAGGGGTTTACGGCGGGATTCGCCGTCGGGGCTTCACGCTGATCGAACTCCTGGTCGTGGTGGGGGTGATCGCGGTGTTGCTGGCGATTACGCTCCCGGCGCTTTCGGGGGCTCAGGCGGCGTCGCGCCGGGTGAAGTGCCTGGCGAACCTCAAGGGGGTGGGGGTTGGGGTGCAGGTGTTCCTGAACGAGGCGCAGGAAAAGTACCTGCCGTACTGCCTGCCCCTGGACGACAGCAGCGTCCTGGGCCCGGCCGACCAGAGCCCGGGCGAGGTGAACCCCGGCGGCGTGCTGGCGACGTTTGGACCAATGCTCGATTCGCTGGCGGTGATGATCTGCCCGTCCGATCGCGACATCCCCGCGGGCCTGACCGACGCGGAGGCGGTGGGCCGGCACTGCTCGTACGAGTACTGGGCGGGCACGCTGATGCTGGCGCGGGAAATCTTCCGCGACGACCGCAGCCCGTGGGTGTCGGTGACGCGGTTCTACGAGAACAACCCGGACTTCCCGGTGTTCGCCGACTCGACGGAGCGGCATCCCGGCGGCGCGGAGTACGATCAGAACGCCCTGTATTACGGCGACTGGCGGGCCGACTGGCTGCGCCTGAACCCCGAGGACTCGGTGGGCCCCGGCTCGTGACGTGATGGGGCGGAGCGACCGGCGGATGGAAAGGTGAGAACGCGATGCGCACGACGAAGCAAACCTGGACCCCGTCGAAGCGGGCGGCGCAGTGGATCGGCGCCGGCGTAGCGTCGATCGGCCTGCTCGGCGGCGGGGCCATGGCCTGGAGCGCCCTGCGCCCCATCAACGCCCCCGACGCCCTGCGCGACCCCATGCGCGACGTGCTCGGCTTCGCCCTCCTGAGCGACGACTTCAACAAACTCCCCATCGAGGAGCGCCTGCGTCTGGTCATGGACCTCGCCCAGCGCCTGCAGGGCCTGAGCGCGGGCGACTCGGCGCTGCTCGCGGCTTTCGCGGCGGGCATCCGGGGCGAGGCGCGGGACCGCCTCGAACGCAACGTCCGCACCCTCGGCGTGGACATGATGACGTCCTACGCCAACCGCTACTCCAAAGTCCCCGAGGCCGACCGGGCGCAGTTCATGGACGAGATGGTCGTCGAGTGGTCCAAGATGATGGAGCAACTCACCGGCCAGACCCGCGACGTCGACGACGCGCAGCGCCTTCAGGAGATGAAGGACCAGGCCAACCGCGACGCCGAGCGGGCGCGCCAGAACAACCGGCCCCTCACCGCCGACCGGGCGGCCAACTTCTTCACCATGATGCAGGAGGACATCGCCACCTACGCCGACGCCAACCAGCGGGCGCAGACGGCGCGGTTCTTCCGCGACATGACCCGCCACCTCAGGGGACGGGACATCGAGACCAACCAGCCCAAGAAGCGCTGAACGCGCGGCGCGCGTCGTATGATCCGGCGTGAGCGAGCCGGCAGACGCACAGCGCGCGGGCGAGCCGGGGGAGGGATGGGAGTCGGTGCGCGCGGGGCTGGCCCTGAAGGCCGCGGCGCTGGCGCGGGCGCCGGGCGTGTACCTCATGAAGGACGCGGAAGGGCGCGTGATCTACGTCGGGAAGGCGTCGCGCCTGCGGGACCGCGTGGGCTCGTACTTTCAGGCGTCCACGGACCTGGGGCCCAAGAAGCAGCGCCTGCTCGACTTCGTGCGCGACTTCGAGGTCATCGAGTGCGAGGGCGAGTGGGAGGCCCTGCTCGCCGAGAACCGGCTGATCAAGGACATCAAGCCCCGGTTCAACGTGCGTCTAACGGACGACAAGACGTTCCCGTACCTGGTCGTGACGATGCGCGACGATTTCCCGGGCGTGTACGTGACGCGTTCGCCGGGGGCGGAGGAGTTCCGCGGGGCCCGGACGTTCGGCCCGTTCACGAGCGCCTACGCCCTGCGCGAGGCGGTGACGCTGCTTCAGCGCGTGTTCAAGTTCCGCACCTGCGACCTTGAGATCCGCGACGACGACCCCAAGAGAGAGCGGTTCCGCCCCTGCCTGCTCCACGCCATCGGCCAGTGCACCGCGCCGTGCGCCGCCAAAGTGGCCAGGGAGGCCTACCGCGCCGATGTGGACCGTTTCGTGAGGTTCCTCGGCTCGCAGCGCAGCGAGATGCTCCGCGAGATGCGCGCGGAAATGGAGGAGGCGAGCCGGGCCCTGCGGTTCGAGAAGGCCGCGGCGCTGCGGGACCAGATCCGCGCCATCGAGCGCCTGAGCGAGCGTGGGCGGATCGGCGAGGGCTGGCAGCCGGAGACCGAGAGTCTCTTCGCGGACCCCGCGCGTCCGCGCAAGGGGCTCAAGGCCCTGCAGAAGGTCCTCGGGCTCGCCGAGCCGATCCGCTGCATGGAGGCGATCGACATCGCGCACCTCATGGGCGGCGAGACGGTCGGCAGCAAGGTGTGCTTCGTGGACGGCAAGCCCCTCAAGAGCGAGTACCGGCGCTACCGCGTGCGCACCGTCGGCAACGACGACTACGCCGCCATCCGCGAGGTCGTCAGCCGGCGCTACCGCGAGGCCGGCGAGGGCAACGAACTGTTCCCCGAGGTCATCCTGATCGACGGCGGCCTGGGCCAACTCCACGCGGCGCTGGAGGCGTTCCGCCAACTCTCGGTCAAGCCCCCCATGGTCATCTCCCTGGCCAAGAAGGAGGAACTGATCTACGTCCAGGAGCGGGCCGAGCCCGTCCGCCTCGGGCGGGAGAACCCCGCGCTCAAACTCTGCCAGGCCATCCGCGACGAGGCGCACCGCTTCGCCCAGCACTACCATCACGTGCTCCGGCGCAAGAAGACGCTGGGGGAGGACTGATGCGGCGAGCCCTGGCGGCGACGATCCTCGGTGCACCGGCGCTCGCGGGCTGCGCCCGCCCCGTGGTCATGAAGCGGGCCGCGTGGATCGGCGTGGCCGCGTGCGCCGGCCTGAGCGCGTGCGCACCGATGAAGACGGTGACGCTCGAGGTCCGCGAGGGCGACGGGCCCGGGCGCGGCGCCCTGGTGCGAGCGATCCCGCTCGACGAGGGCTTTGTGCCGCTGCCATTGAACGACCAGACGCTGCAGGAGATCCTGCTGACCGGCAAGAAGCGGCAGCAGGCGGTGGTGGGGGACGACGGCATGGCGCGCCTGCGCCTGCGGGCCGGCAAGCCCCATCTGGTGGAAGTGCGCGCGCCCGCGTGGCGCGGGAAGGAGCAGGAGGCATGGCTGCTGGAGTCCGACGCCTCGGTGGTGGAGCCGGCGTCCGAGGGCGACGCACGCTACACGCTGCGCGTGGCGCCCTGACCGGCGCGGCGCTGCTCGGCGCGGGGGCGCTGACCGGCTGCTACGACTACGCGATGGCGACCGTCCAGGTCCGCAACCGCGACACCCTCGCCCCCATCGAGGGAGCCGAGGTCATGATCGGCAACACCTCGCTCATCAACCCCGCGAGGCCCGACACGGCCGCGGGGACCACCGACGCCGAGGGCGAGGTGACGCTCCGCGCCGCGGCGTACAACCGTCTCACGGTGCGCGTGTCGCACCCGGACTACGGGACGATCCTGGCGGTGGGCGACCACCCCGCGTCGTTCGGCGACAGCGGGTGGATCGGTCCGAGCATGGATGAGGACGGCCGGCGCGCGCGGCTTGAGGTCCGGCTGCTGCCGTGAGGTTCACTTGTTCGCCGTCGGCGCCGCGACCGTCGTCGTGGTGGCGGCGCCGTTCTCGGCGGCGGGCGTGGTGGAGGTTGGCACGGCCTGCGGCGCCGGGGTTTCGCCGGCGGGCTTGACCTGCTGCGGGCGCTGACGCTGGCCATCGGCGCCGCCCGGGGCGCCGCCGGGGCCGCCGGTGCGGGCGGGCTCCGGAGCCGCGGCCTCGAGCGCGGCGAGCGCGTCCTTCGAGATTTCGTTGGAGAGCACCTCGCCGGGCGTGGGCTGGCGGAGGAGGACCTTCTGTCCTTCCTTCAGGCCCGCGCGGATCTCCACGAGCGTGTCGGAGCGGCGCCCGACCTTGACCGGGGTCTTCTCGTAGCGCCCGCCCGTGGAGGTGTAGACGAAGCGGGTGGCCCCCTCGTTGAACACGGCCTGGATGGGTACGGCGAGCGCGTCGTCCACGGCGCCCAGGACGATCTGCGCCTCGCAGCGCATCGCGGGTTTGAGGAGCGATTTCGCGTCCGTGTCGTCGAGGGCGATCTTGACGGTGTACTCGCGCAGGTTCGGGTCGCGCCAGCCGCCCGATTCGGCGAGCACGCCGATCGAGAGCACCTGGCCGGAGAACGGCCGGCCGGGCACGGCGTCCACCGTGACGGTGGCGGGCTGGCCGGGGCGGATGCGCCCGGCGATCGTCTCGTGGACGCGCACCGAGGCCACCATCTCACGCACGTCCGGCAGCGCGATGAGCAACTGGTTGGAGTGGACGTTCTGGCCGATCTTCAGGCCGTCGTCGCCGCCGCCGCCCCAGCGCGAGCGCTCCAGCGTCGTGCCGTAGACCACCAGCCCGTCGTTGGGGGCGATGACCACGCCCGCGGCGACCTGGTCCTTGAGTTTGGCGTGGCGCTCTTCGCGGATCTTGAGTTGCTGGCGCTTGTTGTTGAGGTCCGCCTCCTTGGAGGCGAGGTTGGACGAGTTGCTCTGCACGACGCGGTCCACCTCGGCCTCGGCCTCCTGGATGTCGCTCGTGAGTTGCTTGATCATCTTGGGCCGGTCGTACTCCTCGTAGACCTGCCGCTCGAGTTGGGCCGTCTCCATGTTGGCGAGGGCCTCGATGTGCGACGTCTCGTCCTGCTTCAGACTGTCGGTCGAGAGGAAGCCGCGCTCGTGGAGCGTGCGGGAGCGCTCGGCCTTCTCCCGCAGCCGCTCCTCCTCGCGGATGGTGCGCTGGATCTTGAGGTCGATCTCCTGGCGCCGCTTCACGTCGTCGCCGTGGAGCCACTTCTCGTACTCGATGCGGTTGAGGTCGACGGCGAGGTTCGCCTTGCGCAGTTCCGACTCGTTCTGCTTGAGTTGGATCTCGTAGTTGTTCTGAGCGACCACCATGTCGGACTTGGCCGCCTCGACGCGGGCGATCTCCTCCTGCAACTGGTTCTCGAGTTCCTCGACGTTCAACTTGATGAGCACGTCGCCCTTCTTGACGCGGGCGCCCTCGTCCACCAGTTCCACGATCGAGGTCTGCTTCTCGAGTTTGCTGCGGATCTCCACCTGGTTGCGCGCCTGCAGTTCGCCGTTGGCCACCGCCGCGATATTGAACGTCGAGCGGACGACCGGGAAGATCTCCGCCGCCGCCGGGCCCTTCGACTCGCCCCGGCCGCCCATGGCGACCGCGAGGATCACCAGGCCGACGACGACGGCGAGCCCCACGGCCAGTTTGACGAACGCCGCGCCGAGTCGGTGGTTTCGTCCGGACTTGTTCGGGCTCTGCACTGTTGTGCTCCGGGCTTAAGGGACGGGCTGGAGGAACGCCACGAACGGCTTCGCCGCGAAGCGGAACGCGGATGGGGCGCTCGCCTTGCGTTGAACCGGCGAACGGGGGAGTGGTTCCCGGATCATCGGTCCGGAAGGGGCGTGGCACTCTAGGGCGGCCGCACCGAGCGCGCCGGTCACGGCGCCGGGGCGGGTTCCTGAACCGGGGGCAGCGGCGCCGCGGGAGGCGTCTGGATGGGGTCCACGGTCGCCGGGGGCAGGCCGGGGTCGGGCTGCTGGGGCCTGTTGATGGCCTCGCCGAGCATCATGCCCGGCAGCGGCTGGAAGATCCCGTCGGGCGCCACGCGGAGTTGCCCGGTGGTTTCGAGGTACCGCAGGATGGCCTCGCGGATGTCGCGGATGGCGCTGTCGCGCTGGTTGCGGGACCGGAGCAGGGCGTCTTCGGCGTCCAGGCGCGTCTGGGGATCGACCTCGTCGGCCTTGATGACCAGTTCCTCGAGGCGGAGTTCGTTGATGCGGATGGTTTCTTCCTGCAGGTCGAGCGAGAAGAACGCGCGGTCCACCTCGCGGACCGCCTGGCGGGCGTCCAGGATGATGTTGTCGCGGAACTGCTCGAGTGAGCGCTTGTTCTGCTGGTACGAGATGATCGCCGAGCGCAGGTTCAGCCGCTCGATCTCGCGGTCCAGGGGCAGCGAGAACAGGGCGCTGAGGGAGAAGTCCGTCTCGTTGCCCTGGAACGACAGCCCGCCGACGTCGTCCGCGGAGTCGGTGTTGAACGCGATGTTGCCCGACACGTCGAAATCCGGCAGCAGGTCGTTCCGCGCGTTCGCCACGCCGCGACGAGCGTCGGCGAGTTGGTCCACGCGGTTCTGCCAGTCCAGCCGGTACACAATCGCCAGCGCCGCGGCCTGATCGGGCGTTGTGTCCGGCCCGGCCAGGTCGATGTCCGGGGGCGCGAGGGCGATGTTCTCCTCGACGGGGATGCCCAGCCGGATCTTGAAGCGGTCGAGCGAGAGGATGTAGGCCTCGCGCTGGCTTGTGAGCGTGTCCTGGGAGTCGAGGACGTCCTGACGGACGTTGTTGAGGTCGAACGCGGCCCGCCGACCGGCCTCCACCAGCGCCGCGACCTGCTCTTCGAGCCGGCGGACGGATTCGAGGCGCGCCACGGCGTTCTCGATGCCGTTCTGCTGCAGCACGAGGTTGAAGTAGTTGATGGCGATGTCCACGAGGAAGGTGCGCCG
Source organism: Phycisphaerales bacterium (assembly GCA_016742055.1). Classification (GTDB taxonomy): domain Bacteria; phylum Planctomycetota; class Phycisphaerae; order Phycisphaerales; family UBA1924; genus JACVCK01. The sequence goes on along the minus strand of JACVCK010000061.1, from coordinate 873 downwards.
GAAACTCTCGAAGTTGCGTGCGGCGTAGACGAGGTTGCGCTCGGCCTGGATGAGGGATTCGCGGGCGACCATCCCGGCCCCGCGCAGCAGCGGCAGGTCGCCGGAGAGGATGAACTGGCTGCTCTGGGTGTATTCCTCGGTGACGACGGAGCGGAGTTGCTCGGTGGCGCGGACGACCCACTGCGCTTCGACCTGCCCGCCGTAGGGCAGGCGCTGGGTGGCGCGGAGGTTGTTGATGATGTTGAGGGTGGACTCGTAGGAGCCGCCGCCGATGGCGGTGGGGGAGGCATCGAGGTTGACGGAGGTGTCGTTGAAGAAGCGGGGCCCCCAGAGGTGGCGCTCGATCAGGAGGCGGATCGCCGAGAGGATGTACTCCTCCTCGGCGTTGAGGTACTCGCGCCCGGTGGTCTGCGCGATGCGCCAGGCGTCCTGCAGGGTGATCGTGCGTCCGCCCTGGGGCACGAGGGAGTAGGCGTCCAGCCGGGCCAGGCGCTCCTCGACGGAGATGCGGGGCGCCCGCTCGTACCGCAGGCGATCGAAGGCCGGGTTCACCGAATCCGGGCGCTCATTGGACACGCCGTCGTGGGTGAACTTCTCGGGGCTCTGCTGCGTGACCTGCGGCGAGGCGGCGTTGCCGCCCAGGTGGTCGGAGCGCTTGACCACCAGTTTGTCGATGCGTCGGTCGATGTCGGACAGGGCGTGGTTGGCGCAGGCCGAGGCGAACGCCAGCGTCGCCAGGGCCAGAAAGGCCGGCGCCAGGCCCCGAACAAGCGCGCGGACGCGCCGGCGGGTGGGGATCGCGCGCCGGGCTGGGCTTGGCGGGGTCATGGCGGGCGAGTCTACCGGGGCTTGGGGGGGGGGTGTCGGGGGTTT
>JACVCK010000060.1 GCA_016742055.1 Phycisphaerales bacterium | reverse complement strand
CCCGGCTGATGCGTCTCCTCCTCCTCCTCGGCAAACAGCCGCCACGCCAGCACGGTGCGGGCCAGCGCGCTCATCAGGGTGAGGCCGGCGAAGCCGTAGGCCAGGAGCGGGAACCCCGCGGGCCACAGCATCATCGCGGCGAAGACGAGGATGGTCTCCGTCCCCTCCGCGAGGCCGGCCGTGAAGTAGATCGACTTCACGCCCCGGCTCAGGCTCTCGAGCCGCCGCTTCGCGGCGATCGCCGCGAAGGCGAGGAAGGTGGCGCCGTTGACATAGAAGGCGAAGAGCAGCACCGCCGCGGGGATGGCGTTGGCCTGCGGCTCGCGGACGGCGAAGGCGAGGGGAACGGCGCCGTAGACCACGAAATCGCCGACGATGTCGATGAAGCCGCCCCGGTCGGTACGGGCGGTGGCGCGCGCGAGAGCGCCGTCCAGCCCGTCGCAGAGCCGCCCCAGGAGGAAGAAGAGCAGGGCGGCCGCATCCCGCTTCAAGGCGATGCACAGGGCCGCGCCGAGCCCGAAGGCCAGCCTCGCCGCCGTCACCCCGTCCGCCCGCCAGCCGCGCGCGGCGAAGCGGCCGGTGGCCATCAGGGTGCAGGCCGCCGTGCGCGGTCCATAGCAGTAGTAGTTGATCGAGGCGATGTTGGGCGTGCCGAACAGATTGGCGAGCCGCGTCACGATCTGGTTGTTGTTCATCGAGACGCCGCGCGCGAAGGCAACCGCCTCGGCGCCGTCCTCCGCCTTGATCGCCAGCATCTTCCTGGCGATGAACGAGACGGCTTCGGCCCAGCTCACGGCCTTCCACTTGCCCGCGCCACGCCCGCCGGCGCCCGTCGCTCGGCGTCGGATCAACTCGCCAGCGCGCGGGCGCGCGTCGAGGCGGCGCGTGGGCGCGCTTCGGGGCGGATGATGCGCGGCCCGAACGCGTCGCGCTACTCCGCGGGCCCCAACGTGGGGGTCGCGATCGCCGCGTTCCTGTTCGTGGGCGCGTGCGTGGCGTTCGTCACGCTGTTCATCTACATCGGGACGCAGCGATCCAGCCGGCCCGTGGTGGTGGCCCCCGATGCGCCGCCGGCCGACCTGGCGCGCGACATGAAGGAACTGGCGCAAGCGGCCAAGGCCGGGCGCCTGAGCGTGGGCGTGGACGGCGTGATGCGCGACGCCATGGCGCAGGTCGCCCGCGCCGCCGAGATCATGCACGCGTTGCCTTCGGCGGAGGAATGGGCCGCGATCGACGCCATCGAGGGCCGGTGGGCGGTGGTGAACGACCTGGCCGGAGCGCCGGAGCCGACCCTCGCCGCCAGCGGCGCCGCGGTCGTCGGCGTGCTCGAGGCCTCGGGCGCGGAGGTCTGGGGGGTGGGCGACGAACAGTCGGATCTGGACACCGCGGCGTCGGTGCGTGCGCATCTGGGCGTGGCGACGGCGGCGGACCCCGGCGCTTCGGCGCGTCTGCGCGCGTGGCTGGATCAGCCGGGGAACGACTTCGCCGGCGTGGTTTGGCTGGCGCGGGACGACGGGCCCTCGAAGCGTCGCGCGGTGGTGGTGGCGCGGGACGAGCGCCTTGCGGCCCCTGTGAGGTCGGTGTGTGAAGCGGCGTTCGGGCTGCCGGTGGCGCCCCCTGCGGTGCGGGCGCCCGCGTCGCCGCGTCCGCGTTGATCGCGTTGTTCGGTTTTCGTCCGATATTCGCGCTCTTTGCGTGGGATTCGCCGGGGTGGGACAGGGCTTGGCTTGACCCGGATTCGCGCCGAACCCTAGTCTCCGCTCCCCCAACCCCTCTCAACAGGCGGAGACCCACGACGTGAGCGCCCCCAAATCGACGAACATCCACTGGCACGCCGGCGACATGAAGCGCGACGAGCGCTGGCAGAATCTCAAGTGCTCCGGCGCCACCCTGTGGTTCACGGGCCTGTCCGCCTCGGGCAAGAGCACCATCGCCTCCGCCCTCGAGCAGCACCTGTGCTCCAAGGGGATCAGCGCCTACCGCCTCGACGGCGACAACATCCGCTTCGGGCTCAACAAGAACCTGGGCTTCTCCGCCGACGACCGCGCCGAGAACATCCGGCGCATCGGCGAGGTCGCCAAACTCTTCGCCGACTCCGGCTGCGTGACGATCACGTCGTTCATCTCGCCGTACATCAAGGACCGCGACGCCGCCCGGGCGACGCACGAGAAGGACGGCCTGCCGTTCATCGAGATCTACGCCGACACGCCGATCGAGGTCTGCGAGAAGCGCGACCCCAAGGGCCTGTACAAGAAGGCCCGGGCGGGCGAGATCAAGGGATTCACGGGCATCGACGATCCCTACGAGGCGCCGAAGAACGCCGAGTTGATCCTCAAGCCCGCCGAGAACTCGGTCGAACACTGCGTCCAGCAGTGCCTCGACCTGCTCGTCCAGCGGAAGATCATCAAGGGCTGAGCCCCGACCGCCGGCGGGAGAGCCCGGCGTCCGACAAACAGATATGGAGTGAGCCGACGCCATGAGCGCCAAGCACGCCGATCTTCTATCCGCGGCCCACGAGGCGGCGGCGCTGGCGAGCATGGTCTGCCGCGCCGTGCAGTCGCGCCTCGACGAGGTGCGCTCCATCGCCAAGGACGACAAGAGCCCCGTCACCGTCGCGGACTTCGCCAGCCAGGCGGTCGTCGCGCATGTGCTGCGCGAGCGGCTGGGCAAGATCTGGCTCGTCGGCGAGGAGGCCGCGGAAATGCTCCGCAGTCCGGCGCACGAGTCCCACCGCCAGGCGGCGCTCCAGGCCGTGCGCCTGGCGTGGCCCGACGCCGACGAGGACGCGATGCTCGAGGCGATCGACGTGGGCGCGGCCCACGGCCAGCCGGGCGCCTCGGACTCGTTCTGGACCCTGGACCCCATCGACGGCACCAAGGGCTTCCTTCGCGGCGAGCAGTACGCCGTGTCGCTGGCGTTCATCGAGCACGGCCGGCCGGTCGTCGCGGCGCTGGGCTGCCCGAACCTTTCGCTGGACTTCGGGCGCGACTTTGGCGACGCGGACCCGCGCGGCTCGCTGTACCTGGCGATGCTGGGCTACGGCGTGCAGCAGGGCCCGGCCGACGATCCCCGCGCCGAGATGACCACGATGGTCCGGCCCGTCCGCGAGGCCACCGCGCTGATCCGCGCGTGCGAGTCCGTCGAGTCGGCGCACACGGACCAGTCGGCCTCGTCGAGGATTCTCGACCACGCCGGCGGCGCCGGCGAGCCGGCCCGGCTGGACAGCCAGTGCAAGTACGCCGTGGTCGCCCGGGGGCAGGCCGACGCGTACCTGCGTCTGCCGACCAAGAAGGGCTACGTCGAGAAGATCTGGGACCACGCGGCGGGAGCCCTGGTGGCCACCGAGGCCGGGGCGGTCGTGACGGACATCGACGGCCAGCCGCTGGACTTTGGCTGCGGGAGCGGTCTGGCGAAGAACCGGGGGATTGTGTGCGCGGACGCGGCGGTTCACGCAAGACTGGTGGCGGCGATCGCCGATCTGAAGGTGGGCGCGCCGTCCTGAGCGGCGGGCCGGGTCGGCTGAACCGAAGGAGCGCTGCACGGCGATGGGCTGGGAAGGGTGGTTTTCGCTCGGCATCATCGGCCTCGTGCTGGTGACGCTGGCGTGGGGCCGGGTGGCGGCCGACGTGGTGATGGTCGGGGCGGTGGCCACGCTGGTGTTCGTGGATTACTTCACCGGCGCGAACATCCTCACCACTCGCCAGGCGGTCGCGGGGATGTCCAACGAGGGGATGATCACCGTCGCGGTGATGTACGTGGTGGTGTGCGGGCTGACCGACACGGGGGCCATCGGCTGGCTTGGTCGCCGATTGCTCGGCCGGCCCAAGACTCTGCTCGGCGCTCAACTTCGCCTGATGGCGCCGACGGCGGGCCTCAGCGCCTTCATGAACAACACCCCGCTGGTCGCCATGTTCATCCCGGTCGTGACGGACTGGTGCAACACGCTCCGGCTGTCCCCTTCCAAGATGATGATCCCGCTGTCGTATGCGGCGATCATGGGCGGAACGCTCACGCTGATCGGCACGAGCACGAACCTGGTGGTGAGCGGCAAGTGGGTGGAATCGGGCCGGCCTGCGCTGGGTTTTTTCGAGATCGCGCGCGTGGGCCTGCCGTGCATGCTGGTGGGCATGGCGTTCCTCTTGTTGACGAGCCGGCGTCTGCTGCCCGTCCGCAAGCCCGTGCTGGACGTCGGCGCCGATCCTCGCTCCTACACCGTCGAGATGACGGTGGACGCCGACGGGCCGCTGGTGGGCCGCACGATCGAGCAGGCGGGGCTGCGCCATCTGCCGGGCCTGTTCCTAGCGGAGATCGAGCGGGGCGGGTCGCTCCTGGCCGCCGTCGGCCCTGAAGAGAAACTCCTCGGCGACGACCGCCTGGTGTTCGTGGGCATCGTGGAGTCGATCGTCGATCTGCGCAAGATCCGGGGCATCTCCCCGGCGACGAACCAGGTGGTGAAACTCAACGCGCCGCGCCCGCAGCGCCGGCTGATCGAGGCGGTGGTCTCGAACTCCTCGCCGCTGGTCGGCAAGAGCGTGAAAGAGGGCCGCTTCCGTTCGGTCTACAACGCGGTGGTGATCGCGGTCGCGCGCAACGGCGAGCGCGTCAATCAGAAGATCGGCGAGATCGTCCTTCGCCCGGGCGACACGCTGCTGCTCGAGGCGCCGCGCGCGTTCATCGAACAGCACCGCAACTCGAGGGACTTCCTGCTCGTCAGCGCGCTCGAGAACTCCGCGCCCGTGCGTCACGAGAAGGCCATGATCGCCCTCGCCACGCTCGCGGGGATGATCGCCATCGCCACGATTCAGCCCTTCGGCCTGCAGATGATCCACGCCGCGGTGATGGCGTCGGGCGTGATGCTGCTGACCCGCTGCTGCAGCGCGACCAGCGCCCGCCGGAGCGTGGACTGGATGGTGCTGGTGGTGATCGCCTCGGCGCTGGCGCTGGGCACGGCGCTCGAGAACACCGGCGCCGCGAAGTTCCTCGCCACGCAGATGATCGCGCTCGCCGGGGGCAACCCCTTCCTGACGCTGGCGATGGTCTACCTCGTGACCACCCTGCTCACCGAGATGATCACGAACAACGCCGCGGCCGTGCTGGTGTTCTCCGTGGCGCTCGCAGCCGCCGAGCAGTTGGGCGCGGACTTCAAGCCCTTCGCGATGTGCATCATGATGGCGGCGTCGGCGTGCTTCGCCACGCCCATCGGCTACCAGACAAACCTGATGGTCATGACCCCCGGGGGGTACCGGTTCTCCGACTATCTCCGGATCGGCGCGCCCCTCAACCTCATCATGTGGGTCGTGACCGTGCCGATCGCCGCGTGGGTCTGGCCTCTGATGCCAGTGTGATCGAAACCAGGAGCGTCGCCGGATGACGTGGGAAGCGTGGCTCGTCGGGATGCTGATTCTGGGCATGCTCGGGGCGCTGGCGACGGGGCGTTTCGGCGCGGACATCGTGCTGATGGGCGTGCTGGTCGCGCTGCTGGTCGCGGGCGTGCTGGACGCCAAGGAGGCGGTCTCGGGCTTTGCGAACCCGGGCGTGATCACGGTGGCGATGCTCTACGTCGTCGCCGCGGGCCTCAAGGAAACCGGCGGTCTGAGCATGCTCGCGACGCCGTTCCTGGGCCGGCCGAAGTCGGACCTGGCGGCCCAGGCCCGCGTGGTGTTCCCGGTCGCGGTTCTGAGCGCCTTCCTGAACAACACTCCGATCGTCGCGATGTTCATCCCGATGCTTTCGGAGTGGAGCCGTCGCAACCGGCTGGCGCTGTCGCGCCTGCTTCTGCCGCTCTCGTACGCGACGATCCTGGGCGGCTGCTGCACGCTGATCGGCACCAGCACGAACCTGGTGGTCAAGTCGCTCGTGGACGACTACGCCGCGAGCCATCCCGGCTCGCCCGACGTGCCGCAGATCAGCCACTTCAGCATGTTCACGATCGCGCCGGTGGGCGTGCCCGTGGCGCTGGCGGGGCTGGCCTACCTCCTGCTGATGGGCCGGCGCCTGCTGCGGTCCGGCGGGGGCGCTCTGGTGGGCGAACGAGCGCGCGAGTACGACGTCGAGATGATCGTGGACGCCAATTCCCCGATGGTCGGCCGCACGGTCGAACAGGCCGGCCTTCGCCACCTCCCCGGCCTCTTCCTCAGCCGCATCGAGCGCGCCGAGGAGACCATCATCGCCGTCGGCCCGGAGCAGACACTCCGAGCCGACGACACGCTGGTGTTCGTGGGGCTGATGGATTCGGTCAAGGACCTTCAGAAGTTCCGCGGGCTCAAGCCCTCGGGTGTGAAGAAGGACGCCGCCCGCCCATTCAACCGCATGATCGAGGTCGTGATCTCGTCCGCCTCGCCCCTGGTGGGCCAGTCCATCCGCGGCGGGCAGTTCCGCACCAGGTACGGCGCCGTCGTGATCGCGGTGCACCGCTACGGCGAGCGCCTGAGGGGCAAGATCGGCGACGTCGTCCTCCGTCCGGGCGACACGCTCCTGCTCGAGGCGCCGACCGGCTGGTCGCGGAGCCACCGGGATGCGCCCGACTTCTCCGTGGTCAACGAGCACTCCGAGGCCGCGGCCCCTCGGCACGAACGGGCGTGGCTGTCGATCGGCATCCTGCTCCTGATCGTTTTGGGCCTGAGTTTCGCTGGGAAACTGGGCGTGAGCGAGATGACGGTGGCGATGGCGGGCGCCGCCGCGATGATCGCGATGCGCTGCTGCACGGGCCCCCAGGCCCGCGCGAGCGTGGACTGGCAGGTGCTGATCGTGATCGGCGCCGCGTTCGGGCTCGGACGCGCCATGGAGAAAACGGGGCTGGCTTCGATGCTCGCGGAACTCACGCTCGGCGCCGTCTCGGGCGCGGGCCCGATCGCCATGATGGCGGCGCTCTATGCGCTGACGCTCGTCTGCACGATCTTCATCACCAACAACGCCGCGGCCGTTCTGGCGTTCCCCATCGCCGCCAACGCGGCGCAGCAGGCGGGCATGACCGACCTGACGCCCTTCGCCATCGTGATCGCCCTCGCGGCGTCGCTGGAGTTCGCCACCCCCCTGGGCTACCAGACCAACCTGATGGTCATGGGCCCCGGGGGGTACCGGTTCATGGACTATGTCCGGCTCGGGGGGCCCCTGACAATCCTGTGCGGGGTGGTGGCGATCGCCGTCCTGGCCGTCAACATGTAACTTGAGGCCCCCCACCCTTGCCCCGGGGGCCGGGTCGAGCGAACCTCAGGGGCGGCCGGGGCGTCGTATATCCGCACAGACTCGGACGCGCCGATCCTCCACGGAAATGCGGTCGGCTCGTCCGGTCGATTCTCATGCAGGAGGTTGCCATGTTGCGATCCAAGCCCGCCGCCAGCGCCGCCGCAATCATCGCCGGCGCGGCCCTGGCGCTGAGTCCCGCCTGGGCCCAGCCCGCCCCCACGTCCGCCCCCGCGCCCGCCGAGGCCGCGTCCGCGGAGGCGGCGATCTCGGTCGCCGAGTCGCTCTCGGCGGCGTTCCGCCACGCCTCGAGCGTCGCGCTCCGGTCGGTCGTGCAGATCCGCTCCTCGCAGGTGGTCCAGCGCCAGGTCACCGACCCGCGCATCGACCCCTTCGGGATGGGGATCGGCCCGCGGCGGACGCAGGAGTTGGAGCGGCGCGGCCTGGGCTCGGGCTTCGTCGTCTCCGAGGACGGCTACATCATCACCAACAACCACGTCATCGCCGACGCCACGCGTCTGGTCGTGGTGTTCTCCGACGACTTCGAGATCGAGGCCAAACTCGTCGGGGCCGATCCCCTGACCGATCTGGCGGTGATCCGCATCGATCCGGCGGAGGCGTCGGGCCGGCTGGTGGCCGCGAAGATCGGCGACTCGAACGGCGTGCAGGTGGGCGACTGGGTGCTTGCGGTGGGCTCGCCGCTGGAGTTGGACGAGACGGTGACGGCGGGGATCATCAGCGCGACGGGGCGTCGTCAGGGGATCATCCGCGACCGGCGCCGTCAGGGCTACGAGTCGTTCCTGCAGACCGACGCCGCGATCAACCCCGGCAATTCCGGCGGCCCGCTGGTCAACCTGCGTGGCGAGGTGATCGGGATCAACACGGCGATCAAGAGCACCAGCGGCGGGAGCGTGGGCCTGGGCTTCGCGATCCCCACGGCCATCGCGAAGAACGTCGTGGACCAGATCATCGAGACCGGCCAGGTGCAGCGCGGGTACCTCGGGGTGCAGATCGGCACCTTCACCCCCGACGCCGCGGCGCTGCTGGGGCACACCGACACGACGGTGCGCGGCGCCGTGGTGACGTTCGTGGAGCCGGGCTCGCCGGCGGACGAGGCGGGGATGGAGGCCAACGACGTGATCACGGAGATCAACGGCGTTGCGGTGCGCGACGCGGACGACCTGCGTCTGCAGATCGCGGGCGTGCGCCCTGGGCAGACCACCGTCGTGAAGGCGCTGCGCCACGAGGAGCGGATGACGTTCGAGGTGCGCGTGGGCGACCAGCGCGCCGCCGACGCGGGGGCGCCGGCGCTGCAGGAGGCGCTGCGCACCTTCGGGTTCGCCTACGCCGCCCCGGAGGCCGAGGCGCTCGCCCGTTTGCGGGGCCTGCCGGCCCACCTGCGGCGCGGGGGGGCGGCGGTGACCCGCGTGGAGGACGAGGGCCCCGCGGCCGACGCCGGGTTTGAGGTCGGCGATATCGTGCTGGCAATCAACAACTTGCGGGTCGATTCGCCGGAGACGCTCGGCTCGCTCCTGGCCCGGGCGCGCGGGGGGATGCGCCTGGAGTTCACCGTCGCGACCGGCGACGGCGTCCTCCAGACCAAAGTTTTGAGGGTTCCCGACCGTCGAAACCGATGATCGTTATGATTGGGTCGATCTCTCTCTCTCCTCCAGCGGGGCGCCGTCTAGCGATGGCGCCCTGCTTTCTTGGGCGCCGGCCCTGCGGAGTGGAGTGAAGATCGACTCGATTCACGGCGCCGCGGGGCGGAGCATCAGTTGGCGGTACACGACGCCCTCTGGCGTGGAGCGCAGTTCGCCGACGGTGTCGCCGAAGTACTTGCGCATCAGTTCCGGCGAGGGCAGGTTGTCGGAAGCGCCGAATCCCTCGCGCATCATCTCGAAGTAGTCCTCGCGGAACTCCTCTTCGACGCCCATCGCCTCCAACTGCTCCATCAAGAGGCGATCGAGGTTCTGGCGGACCCATGCGCCGTACTCGTTCGCGGCGCGTGAATCGGAATAGAAGTGCGCGATGCCCGGGCGCAGCGTGCGGACGGCGGCGATGAAGCGCGGATCGTCGGCGAGTTTCGGGCTGTTGGCGTCCGCGCCGCCGCGGATCGCGCCCTCGATCGAGGCGCCGTCGCCGATGAGCAACCCGCCGGAGGAGACGCTGACGCCGAATTCGGGCATGAACGCCGACTCCCAGACCTGCGAGCCGAGGAAGTCGCGCGACTGTGCGCCGACCATGGGGGCCAGTCCGGCGATCGCCTCGCCCAGGGCGTTGCGGTCGCGGACGTCGAGGATCGTGAGGGTCTTGACGCTGTCGAGCGAGTACGGCCGCTCGATCCGCCGGGCGATGGTCATCTGCGAGCCCATGGCGCCCAGCATGGGGCCGGCCTGGGCTTCGGCGAGGTCCAACTGCGTGGACATGGAGGTGCGCTCGGGCTCGGGCAGGTTCGCCGCGACCGAGCGCGCCAGGGGGAAGATCTCGGAGAAGTTCAGGCGCATCGACCAGACGGCGGCGATGTCGGCGCCGATCATGGACGAGGGCGCGAAGGGGCGCGCCTCGCCCTCCAAGAGGCGGAAGATCCCGCCCTTGTCCGGCGCCAGCGCGGCGATGGTCGTCTCGAACACCGAGTCCGCGGCGTCGAACCGCACGCCGGCGCTGAGCGCCCGGACCTTGTCGAGCCCGAGCGCGGCGGCGGCGGGCTCGATCCACTCGAGGGAGTCCAGGAACATCGGCTGCACCGACTCGAGCGCGCCGGCGATCGGGCTGTCCTCGGGGGAGCGGAGCGACTCGACCAGCGGCGCGATCAGGAGCGCGCCCCAGCCGTGGGGGCCGGAGTGCTGGGCCAGCGCGGCGCGGAGGTTCTCATCGTCGCCGATCGTCGGGCCCAGGTCCTTGCCGCCGAGGCGGTCCACGACGTCCTCGAAGGTCTCGCGCTGGCTCGCCGCCACGACGACGGCGCCCACGCGCGCAAACAGGATCACGCGGGGCAGGTCGCGATCGGCCAGGCCGACCTCCTCCTCGACCCACCATTCCTCGTCGTCAAACTCTTCGTCGTCGGCGTCGGGCTCCTCCTCGTCCAGCCCCAGGTCCTTGCGGATGCGGGCGTCGATCGCCGCGTAGTCGATCACCACGCGCGTCGCGGGGACGCCGCCGACGTCGATCGCCTCGACCTCCGCCTCGCCGACGCGCTCGGCCTCCTCGAAGACGGCCACGAGGGCGTCGTGGAGCGTCTCGGCGGCGGCCTGATCGTCGGCGTAGTCGGCGACCACGATGGACTGGGGCGCGGGCGCGCCGGGCTCCTCGCCCTCCTTGGGCAGGTCGTTGGCGCCGAGGAACATCGCCAGGCCCACCGACGCGGCGGGGATCGGCAGTTCCTTGAGTTTCACGTCCGCGCCCTTGAGCCACCCGCCCGTGGGCAGGTCTTCGTTCTGGAGGTCTTCGAAGCGCTTGACCACTTCCGGCTCGTTCCAGAGGCGGAAGAGGCCGACCCGCTCCATGGCGGCGCGGGCTCCGGACACGTCGTCCACCGAGGCGACCAGGAAGCAGTTGGCCGGCGCGAGTTCGCGGATGTGGGCGTCGGCGCCGAGGGCGCAGGCGGCTCCGGCCAGTGCGGCGGACAGCGCCGCGCTCCAACGCTTGGTTCGATTCAGCACCGATCGTCTCCTTGGTTCGCCGCCGTGGGCGGGGCGGTGGGTTCGTGCGTGCGGGGCGCTCAGCGCTCGGCCTCGTCGTGGAGGATGGGCGCGACGCCGAAGGACTCCCGCGGCGGCGCGTCGTGGTACGTGTGCCCGCTGTTGGGGTTGTTCTTGTCGAAGGCGAATGCCTCGCGGTTCCGCAGGAAGTCCCGGACGTAGCGGGCCGGGATCGCGAAGCCCAGGCCCTCGCCGAAGGGGATCTTCATGTTCGTCACGCCGATCACCTCGCCCTTGAGGTTGAACAGCGGGCCGCCCGAGTTGCCTGGGTTGATCTGCGTGGTCGTCTGGATGTAGGTCACGCCCTGAAAATCGCGCAGGGTCGTCGCGATCACGCCGCTGCTGAGCGTGCGCTCCAGGCCGAGCGGGGCGCCGATCGCGAAGACTTCCTGCCCTGCGGCCAGTTCGTCCGAGCCGGCGAGGTACACCGTCGAGAACGGCCGGCCGTCCTTGCGCGACAGTCGCACCAGCGCCAGGTCCAGGTGGTTGTTGACGGCGATGATCTCCACATCGTCGATCACCACCCGGCGCATGCCCTCGCCGTCGCGTTCGAACAGCGTGCACTTCACGCGCGTCTCGCCCTGGATCACGTGCGCGTTGGTGATCGTGTACCCGTCCGGGTGGATCACGAACCCCGAGCCCGTGCCCGACGGCGTGGACACCAGCGCCACCGCCTCGCCCCAGCGCTGGGCCTGCTCGCGCGCCGAGCGCTCGGGCAGCGAGCCCGCCGCGACCCGGTACAGCGACTGCGACGGCGCCGCCTCCGGCTCGGCCTCGGCGTCCGCGCGGACGATCGCGTCCACGCTGGTCCGGGGCGCCTTGAGCACGTCGAAGCCCAGGTCGAGCCAGATCGCCTCGGCCGTCTCCTTGATGATGCGGCCTCGAACCTCGCGGCCGTCCACGAAGGTCACCACGTCCAGCGATGGGGCGGGGGCCTCGTCCTGAGCGGGTGTGGTTGAGGCCGGCAGGGTGAGGGCGGCGGCTGCGGTGAGCGCAAGCGTCCAGCCCGGTTTGGTCCGCATCCGGAACTCCTGAGGTGGAAGGCGAGGTCGGGGCCGTGCGTCGAACGCCCCGCCCGGCGGTAGAGTATGCGGATCGCATGTCGCCCGCCGGGCGGCGCGCCGGGGGTCGACCCAGGGGTCGCCCGGGGGAGCGCCGGCGGCGGGCCGGATCGGCCCCGTCGCACCTCGGGCCGGCGCCCACCGCTCCCGGGACGTTTCCCACCCCGGGGGTCCGGGGCCCCGCCCGTTCTCTGGAACCCTGAGCACCATGACGCGAACCCAGATCGTCGCCCTCACCGCCGGCGCAGCGCTCGGACTCTGCCTCGGCGCCGCCCGCGCCTCCGACGGCGAGCCCGTCGAAGACTTGGGGCGCTACTTCGGCTTCGATGCGCCGCGGTTCATCGTGGTGGATCAGGGCGCCGGGCCGGTCATCTCGGCGGACTTCAATGGCGACGGCCTGATCGACCTGGGCATCGTGAACAACCGCAAGAGCCGGATCGAGTTGCACCTGCAGCGCGCCGAGCCGCTGACCGACGCCGAGGCGGCGGGCCGCCTGAAGGTCAACGAACTGCCCTCGTCCAAGTGGTTCGAGCGGAAGGACATCAGCGTCTCGCACCGCGTTTCCTCGTTCCGCGCGCACGACTTCAACGGCGACGGGCGGGTGGACATTCTCTACGCCGGATCTCCGCCCGAACTGGTGATCCTCCGCCAGAACGACAAGGGCGACTTTGAGGTGGCGTCCAAGCGCCAGGCGCGGGGGCTCGCCGCCGGGCGCGACGGGCTGGCCATCGCCGACGTGATGGACGGGCCGGAGCCCGAGGTCTTGGCGATCGTCGAAGGGCGCATCGGCGCGTTCCCCCTCAGCGGCTTCACGCTCGGTTCGCCGACCATGCTCGGCAGTCCGGGCTCGGGGTCCAGCCAACTCCTGGCGTTCTTCGTGGAGGATTACGACGGCAACGGCATGAGCGACATCCTCGGCGCCGCGCCCGACGACGCGGCGCCGCTGCGCCTGTGGCTGCAGAAGCCCGCCGGGCGCGCGAGCGCCCAGGGCGCCAAGCGCGGGCTCATCGGCCCCGAACTGCGCTTCGAGATGCCTCCCCTCCGCGAGGCCGAACCGGTGCGTTTCCCGGATCGGGACGCGGCGTCCATCGCCGTGATCGAGCGCACGACGCGCCGCCTGGTGATGTTCGACGTGGTGCAGCAGACGATCGACGCGGCCGGCTCGCTCGGCGGCGATCGGGAGGTGCAGGCGGAGGTGCGCTCGTTCGCGGACGGGGCCAACGCCGCGCGTTCCGTCGTGGTGGCCGACATCGACGGCGACGGCCTGCTCGACCTGCTCTCGAC
>JACVCK010000256.1 GCA_016742055.1 Phycisphaerales bacterium | reverse complement strand
AGTCATAAGTGTGGCTTGTTGGTTTCATTAGTATTAGCAGCTCGATCGTGCCAAGTACCTTCACCAGCCGTGTCAACGGGAGGGGGAGGAGGCCGCTTTCGGTCCATCGACTTTGCTGCTGTCCAGTTCGGTCGGATGCCGAAAATGGCAGCGCTCTCGTACATATTAGGGTGGTCTACCAAGGGCGCTGCAAAGGGAGTTCAATCGAGTGAGTTAGCGAGATTAAAAATACGCACGTGGCGAGAGCAGCACGCTGGTGCCCTTCACTCCGAAGCTGCGCCGGCGGAGGTAGAACTCTGGGCCGAGGTCGCCTTCGATGGCGACGGCGCCCGCGCAGTCGGGGCCGCATTCCATGCCCAGCGTCACCGGGCGCGAGGGGGCGGCGTCGACGCGCAGGTCGATCGCGAGCACCAGGCCGGCGTTGCTCTGGCGGGTGAGGTCGACGGGTTCGTCCTCGACGATCGCGGCGGTGGCGGCGCCGCGGCCGGTCCAGACGATGCGCACGCTGTCTTCCTGCGCGTTGCGGTCGGCGCCGCGCGCGGTGATGAGATCGGGTCCGGGATTGGGAGCGAGCGCGCCGGGCGCGCCGAGCAGCAGCCGCCGTCCAGCGCCCGCGCGGCCCGCGGCGGGCGGGGGTAGTCTGGCGCCTCTCATGGACCGAGCGACCCGCGAAAACACGCGAGGCGAGCCCTTCTGGCGCATGGCGCGCCGGCTGCTTCGCTACCGCGCCACGCTCGCCATGGCGGCCATGGCGGCGCTCGTGTCGGCATTGGGGCTGGGCGCCGGGCTGGTGGCGCTCGGGCCCGCGATCCAGGCCATTCTCGATGAGGACGCCCCCGGCCTGCCTCAGGCGGCGCGGAACGGCGCGGCGTCGCTGGAGCGGTTCGGGGTCCGGATTCCCGACGCCTGGTTCGACGCGCTGCCCTCGGACCGTTTCGATGCCCTGCTCCTGATCGTCGCGTCGCTGTGCGCGCTGACCGTTGTGGGCGCGACGGCGAACTTCCTGCACTCGTTCCTGGCGCAGACGCTGGCTGAGCGCGTGGTCGCGGGCGTGCGGCGCGACGCGTTCCGGCGGGTCGAGCACATGCCCCTGCGCCGCGTGCTGGCCGACGGCCCGGCGGACATGGTCGCCCGCATCGTCAACGACGCCCAGCGCCTGACCGGCGGCCTGCTGTCGCTGGTGGACAAGGGCCCGGCGCAGGTGACGCGGGGGTTCATCGCGCTCATGGCCGCGATCGTGCTGGATTGGCGATCGCTCGCGGCGATCCCGGTGGCGCTGGTGATGGGGACGATCATCCGCAAACTGGGCAAGCGGGTTCGCCGCGCGTCGCGCGGCGCGATGGAGGCGCAGTCCGCGCTGCTGGCCTCGACGACCGAGGCGCTGCAGGCGCTGCGGGTGGTCAAGACCAGCGCCGCGGAACGCGTCGAACTCGGGCGCTTCTCGCGCCACAACCGCGAGTACATGCGTCAGATCCTCCGGGCGCGGACGGCCAAGGCGCTGGCCAGCCCGGTGCTGGAGACCATGGGCATCTTCGTCGTGGGCGCGTGGTCGCTGTTCTTCGCCAAGCAGATCATCGAGCACGGGATGGACCCCTCCAAGTTCGTCGCGGCCATGATCGCGCTGGGCGTGGCGGCGGGCTCGCTCAAGCCCCTGACCTCGATCGTGCAGGAGATCCAGGCGTCCAAGCCGGCGGCCGGGCGCCTCGTCGAACTGCTCGACGCGGACGTGGAGTGGGCGCCGGGCGGCCGCCGTCGTGCTCGCCTGGCGCGGCATGCGCGGGACATCGAGTTCGCCGGCGTGCGGTTCACGTACCCCGGCGCGGACCACCCGGCGCTGGACGGCGTGACGCTCAGCATCCGGCACGGCGAGACGGTCGCGTTCGTTGGGGGCAACGGCTCGGGCAAGACGACGCTGATCTCGCTGGTCCCGCGCCTGTTCGATCCCGACGCCGGCGCCGTGCGGATCGACGGGCGCGACCTGCGCGAGGTGGACCTGCGCTCGCTCCGCCGGCAGATCGGCGTGGTGACGCAGGAGGTGGCGCTGTTCAAGGGGACGATCGCGTCGAACATCGCCTACGGCGCGGAGGCGGCGACGCCGGAGAAGATCGCCGCCGCGGCGCGCCTGGCGCGGGCCGAGGAGTTCATCCTCACCAAGCCCGGCGGCTACGCCGCCAAGGTGGGCGAGCAGGGCGTGACGCTCTCGGGCGGTCAGCGCCAGCGCATCGCCCTGGCCCGCGCGTTCCTCCGCGACCCGGCGATCCTGCTGCTGGACGAGGCCACCAGCATGGTGGACGCCGAGAGCGAGCGGCAGATCGCCGCGGCGATCGGCGACTTCGCGCAAGGGCGCACCGGCCTGG
>JACVCK010000059.1 GCA_016742055.1 Phycisphaerales bacterium | reverse complement strand
CCGGATCAGCGCAAGGGCCATCGCCATGCGGTGGTCGTTGTACGTTTCGAAATGCACGGCCGGCGCTTCGGGGTGGCGGAGCGTGTCCGGCGAGGGCGGCGCGATGCGCAGCGCGTCGCCCTCGATCGTCACGCCGGCGCCGATCTTCGAGAGTTCGGCGCGGAGCGCCTCCAGGCGGTCCGACTCCTTGACGCGCAGCGTCCGCAGCCCGCGGATCACCGTCGGGCCCTTCGCCACGCACGCGACGGCGGCCAGGGTCATCGCGGCGTCGGGCATGTCGGAGAAATCCGCGTCCACGCCGAAGAGCGACCCGGTCCCGCTGACGCCGATCTGGAATCGGCGCTCGTCCACGCCCGCGTCCATGGCGCCGAGCGTTCGTGCGAAGCGCACGTCGCCCTGCAGGCTCTCCATGGACAGGCCGGGCACGACCATCTGCGAACCCCGCACCATGGCCGCGGCCGCCCAGAAGTACGTCGCGCCGCTCGCGTCCGGCTCGATGTCGAGATGGAACGGCGCGATGGGCCCCGCGCCCACGCGCAGCGAGCGTGCGTCGCCCGAGGCCTCGACGCTCTCGGCGCCCAGCCGATCGAGGAGGCGCAGCGTCATCAGGATGTACGGAGCGCTGGTCGGCTCGCCGTCGATCCGCACGCCCAGGCCCCGGGGCAGCCACGGCCCGAGCATCAGCAGCGCCGAGACGAACTGGCCGGAGGCGACCGTCGGCAGCGTGAGGTCGGCGCGCCGTGGGCGCTCGGCGGGGGGCGTGATGCGCAGCGGCGGGCAGCCCGGCGCACCGAGGAACTCCACGCGCGCGCCCAGCGCCTCGAGCGACGAGGCCAACTCCCCGATCGGGCGCTGACGCATGCGCTCGGAGCCGTCGATCGTCACCGGCCCGTCGGCCAGGATCGCCGACGCCGCGAGGAAGCGCGTGGCCGTGCCGGCGTTCTCGAGCGCGAGCGTGACGCCCTGCTCGCCCACGCGCCAGCGCCCGCCCACGCCCCGGACGCGCACGCGCCCCGAGTCGCCTTCGATCTTGAGCCGCGCGCCGAGCGTTTGGAGCGCCTCGGCCATGACCTGCGCATCCTCGGCGTCGGTGAGCGCCCCGTCGAGCGTGGATTCGCCGTCCGCCAGCGCCGCCAGGAGCAGCGCGCGGTTGGTGATGCTCTTGGAGCCCGGCGGGCGCACGCGCAGCCGGAACCGCTCGCCCTGCGGAACCGGGCGCAGCGGCAGCGGGTCGGGCATCCGTCCGAGGGGTCGCTGGAGCAGGCGTGCGAAGTCTTCGAGCGGCATCGCGGCGTGTCGTTCTCCGCTGCGCTCGGGCTACTCGGCGCCGGGCTCGCGCCGAAAGACGGCGACGATGTCTTCGATGGGGATGACGAACAACCGGTTGTCGCCCTCGAAATCGACGGGCACGCCCTGCTTGGGGTTGAACAGCACGCGGTCGTACTGCTTGATCGGGTAGTTGTCGTCGCCGGCGACCTTGGCGGAGATCGCGACCACGCGCCCGGTCAGAGTCGGGATCTCGATCTTGTCGGGCAGGTGAATGCCGGACTTCGTCTGTTTCTTGTCCTCGTCCTTGCGGATCAGAACGCGCGCCCCTACGGGCTCGACGACCTCCAGCCGGGACACGGGTTTGTTGTTCGCCTTGGCCATCGCGTTGGGCGCAGTTTAGGGCCCTTGACCGGGCCGCGCCGCCGGCGCCGGTATAGTCCGCCCCGGGGCCCCCGCCCCGCCGACGCCCGAGCCGCCCCCTGCCGGAGCCGCGACGTGGAGCAACTGCTCACCCTGATCCGCGACGTTCCCAACTTCCCCAAGCCGGGCATCGTGTTCAAGGACATCACGCCGCTGCTGGCGGACCCGCCGGGCCTGGCGCTGGCGGTCGAACTCATGGCCAACCCGTTCCGAGGCCGCAAGGTCGACGTCGTGATCGGCGCCGAGTCCCGCGGGTTCATCTTCGGCATCGCGGTGGCGCAGGCGCTGTCAGCCGGGTTCGTGCCCGTGCGCAAGCCCGGCAAACTCCCGCGCCCCACCCACGCGTTCGAGTACGCACTGGAGTACGGGACCGATCGCCTGGAGATCCACCAGGACGCCGTGCGCCCGGGCCAACGCGTCCTGATCGTGGACGACCTCATCGCCACCGGCGGAACCCTGGGCGCGTGCCTGGGCATGGTGCGCCGACTGGGCGGCGAACTCGTCGGCGTCTCGGTGCTGATCGAACTCACGGCCCTCAACGGGCGTGCGGCCCTGCCGGACCCCGGCCTGCTGCACGCGGCGCTCCGCCTCTGAGTCCGCCTTACGCCTGATTGAACGAGCCGAGCACCAGGTTCAGGTCCCCGAAGTCCACATCCCCGTCGCCGTCCACGTCGCCGATCAGGCCCGAACCGGTCTGATTGAACGTCGAGAGCACGTTGTTGAGGTCCGCGAAGTCCACCACGCCGTCGCCGTTGGTGTCGCCCGGCACGGCCGTGGCGTCGCACCCGCGGAAATAGACCTGCACGTCGTCCACCGCCGCCTCCACGATCGAGCCGGCGCCCAGGTCGCGTGCGATGAATCGCAGGCGCACCTGCGCCGAGGGCTCCACGAAGTCCGCGATGCGGAAGGTCCGGCGCACCCAGGCGTTCGCGTTCTCGTTCACCAGTTCCAGTTGCGTCCAGGAGGCGCCGCCGTTGTTCGAGATCAGGACGGGCATCGTGTCCGTCCCGGGCTCGGGGCCCTGATCGTTGGAGTACCAGCGCCAGTACGAGATGAACGCGTCGCCGCCGCCGGGGCTCGTGAGCGCGTCGAAGTTCGGGGAAGTGAGCGTGGTCGAGCCGCCGTCCACGTCGTTCGTGCCGATCGAGGCGCCCGGAGCCGCGTTGCCCGTGACGTAGCAGATCGTGCCGATGGGCGTGTGGTCGTCCTCGGGTTGGGCCGCCGTGCCCACCGGGTCCGCGCGGACCCAGACGCCGGTCACGGCGTTGTCGCCCGGGGCGCCGACCGTCCAGCCCGACGCCGCCTCGAGCGTGTCCTCGATCGTCACCGTCTCGAAACTCGCGACAACCGCGCTGTAGGTGTCGCCCGGGGCGCTCAGCGGGTCGTTGATCGTCACGCCGGTCGTGGACGTGGCCGAGAAGTAGTACGGGACCTCCGTGTTGCACGCCAGCGCCGGGAACGCCGCCACCCACACCCCGCCGCCGGCGTGCTGCATCGGGAACGACTCAAAGCCCGAGCCGCGATCGAGCCGCAGCGTCGGCGGGCTGGCCGGGTCCAGCGCCGCGCCGTTCTGGGGCGTGATGACGACCGACACGGCCGCGCCCACCGGCTCGATGGTCGAGGGCGCGTCGTCCGGTTCGATGATGAACGGGATGCCGCCGGTCAGCGCGAACCGCGGGTCGAGGATGAACAGCCCGCCCTCGATGTCGCTCACCAGCGTCACGCCGCTCGGGAGGAAGGGGAAGACGCTCCACGCGCCGTTGAAGTTCGCGTTGTCGTCGGGGGCGTAGGTGTCGAACCACCCCACCTGCGGCGGGTTGGTCACCGACGTGCGCACATCGAAGATCCGCAGCCCGCTGCGGTAGTTGGCCTGATAGACGAAGCCCTCGTGGAAGTACTGGTTGTGGTCGATCGCGGGCAGGCCGCTGGTGAACGATCCCAGGTACTGCGGCGCCGCGAGGTTGGCGACGTTGAAGACGCGCGAAGTGGTCACGGCCACCGCGCCGCCCTCGTCGAGTTCATCGTCCATGAAGAGGATCTGCCGCTCCACGTCCACCCAGCCCTGGTGCGAATACGACAGCCCGCTGTAGGCGGTGCGCGAGAGGCGCACGGTGGCGCCGGGGTTGGTCACGTCCACGATGTCGATGCCGCGATCGCCGACGAAGCAGTACGCGATCTGCTTGCCCGCGTGCGGGCCGTCGGTGTAGGTCACCACGTGCGCGTCGTGGACGTACACGCCGGAGTAGGTCCCGAGGAACGCGGGCGCCGCCGGATTGGCCAGCGAGAAGATCACCAGGCCGCTCGTGGGCGCGTTGGCGCCGCAGAGGTACAGCCGGGCGCTGTCGTTGTCGACGGCCAGGTTGTGCGTCGTGGAGAGCAGGCCGTTGAGGGTGACGGTCGCCGCGAGCGTGACCACGCCCTGATCGATCTGCGTCATGTCCACGACCTGCAGGCCGCCGCCGGACTCGTTCACGACGTAGGCGTACGCCCCGTGGACCTTGATGTCGCCCCAGAGCGAGCCCGGATGGCTGATGATGTTGATGATCTGCGGGCTGGTCGGGTCCGTGACCTCGACGAACGCTGCGCCGTGGCTGAGGCCCATGATCGCGTACTCGCGGCCCGACGGCGAGACGTACCCCCAGCAGTCGTTGCCGCTCTGAAACTGCGAGCCGAATTCCGGCAGCGAGATCCGCGAGAGCAGGATCACGTCCTGCGAGGCGTAGCCGCTCAGGCCCGCGGGGTCGGGCTGACCGATAACGGTGGAGTCCGAGCAGCCGCAGGCGTCGCCGCAGCCGCAGCCGGCGCCACACCCGCACATGTGCATCCCCTCCGGGTCGCGCTCGCCGGTGTTGACCGCCGGCGCGCCGAGCAGCGCGGGCGCGGCGAAGAGCGCGAAGACGACGGCTCGAACGGCATGGGACATCGACATATGGCTTTGGACCCTCGGGGGATGAGCGGTGCGGGGCGGCGCGGTCCGGGACGTCTTCAGTGAACGTACCCCGACCCCCGCCCGAACGCCAGCGAAATTCCCGAGTTCCGAGCCACTAAAGCAGCGTCAGGACGGCGATGTCGTATAGCGCGTGCACCACCACCACGATCCCGAACCCCCGCCATAGGTAAATCCCCCCGAAGAACAGGCCCGCCAGGAAGAAGAACAGCAGGGCCCCCCATTCCACACCCCCCGGACCCACCGGATCGTGGTACAGCGCGAACGCCAGGGCGCTCACCACCACCGCCACCCACCCCCCCACGCTCGACTTCAAGCCCAGCACATCCACCGCCAGCAAGTGCACCAGCGCGATCCCCACCAGACGGAACAGCAGTTCCTCGTACAGCCCCGCGCCCACCGCGATCGTCAGACGCGCCGGCGTGGACAGCGCCGCGAAAGGCGGCGCGCCCTGCGTGGCCGCCAGCACGGCGGCCGCGGCGTCCTGAGCGACGCCGGGGGCTCCGGGGGCGCCCGGGTGGCCCATCGTCCGCACCACGATCTGCCCGAGAATCAGGAGCGGAATCGTCCACGCCGCCGACTCCAGCAGCATCAGCGGGATCACCGGCACATCGATCCGCCATCGATCGCGCACCAGCAGATGCCAGATCGTCAGCACCACCACGATCAGCACGCCGGGAAGAAAGAAGCCGCCCACGCCGAAGGCGTCGAAGAACCCCGCCATCAGCCGGTACGCGCGGATCGTCTCCACGAGCCCGCTCGCCGGGTCCGTCAGGTACAGGAGCGAGCCCACCTCGTACAGCGCGATCAGCGGCGCCAGGAACACCAGGATGTGCAGCGGGCGCGTCGAAAGAAACAGATAGGAATCCGCGCGCGGATCGTCCCGACCACGCACGGGTTTGGGCTTGGGGCGGGGACCGGTCGAACTGGCGCGTCGCGCGGCCACGAAGGGCCAAGCGTACCCGCGCCTCCAACAGGGAACCACCGCCCCGCCGCGCCAACCCCGACCCACCAACGAAAAACGCCCGCTTCGCAGCGGGCGTCGGGGAACGCTTCAATGATCCGCCGGCTCTCAGGCCGCCTGCTTCTTCGCCTTCACGCGAACGCTCAGGCGCGACTTGGTCCGGGCCGCGGCGTTCTTGTGGATCACGCCGCGCACCGCCGCGCGGTCGATCTGCGAGCAGACCTTCTTGAACGACTCGTCCGCCTCCGCAGCCGATCCGTGGAGGATCTTGTTCTGCAGGTCCTTGATCGCCTCCTTCACGTTCCGAACGCGCCAGCGGTTCCGGGCGCGGGCGGCTTCGTTCTGACGGATGCGCTTGCGGGCGGAGAGCGAATGGGCCATGGGTCGAGCGGTCCTCTTGCGATGGTTCGACGCCGCGGTTCGCGGCGAGTGATTCGGCGGCAGACTCAGCGTCCGCCTCCGGAGAGCATCCGGGGGCGGGTTGGGCGAACGGACAACGGCTGTGTCCCCGGGCACGCCCTTCGCGGCGGGGGGTCGTAAGTATGGGCCGGACCCCCGCCGGGATCAAGTCCCACGGTCGCCGCCCTCCACCCTTCCGGCCCCCGGCGTCCCGCCCGGCCCTCCCTTCCGGCCTCCGCCGCCGAACCCGGCTCCCGGCCCGGCGTCCGAGCCCAAGCCCCTCCCGGACCGTTCGGACCCGCTTGCCGGGCCCGGGGGGCCCGGATATCGTCGCCTTCCCCTTGCGGGCGTAGCTCAATTGGATAGAGCACCTGACTACGGATCAGGAGGTTAGGGGTTCGAATCCCTTCGCCCGTGTTCGCCGCGGTTTCCGGGACGGCCCGCGCCAGACTTAGAGCAACTCCCCGACCCGGCCGCCCGGCGGTGGCCGCCGCCTGTGCTCAGCACATCCGGACCGCTCGAACGTGCCGCCGAAAACGGCTCAGCGTGGTTCATGTGTCCATGCCCCAACCCCATGGGTACGCTGGCCTCACAGAGCCGGTGCGCGTGGAGCGTGCATAGGACGGCGACGATTCGAGAGCGCCGCGACCATCACACCCCGCAGAACGCCCCATAGTTCGCCAGCACGAGGTTCAGGTCCGCGAAGTCCACGTCGCCGTCGCCGTCCAGGTCGCCCGGCAGGCCCTGGCCCGAACCGTTGTAGTTCGACAGCACGATGTTGATGTCCGCGAAGTTCACCTCGCCGTCGCCGTTGGCGTCGCCCGGACAACTCACCGGCGCCTTGACGAACCCCGAGAGCATTACGACGCGCACCGGCTCGTCGGGCGCATCGGAGTACACCAGCATCGCGCCCGCGATGTGGCCGGGCTTGCTCGTGTCCATCGTCACCGTGTGGGCGTTGGCCCCGCCGCCGGGCGGCTCAACGAACGGCCCCTCGGGGGCGCTGAACCCCGCGGGCGATTCGATCGAATAGTGCAGGTCCGACACGCCTCCGCCCGTCCACAGCGCCACGTCGCCCGCATTCGCCACGTGCAGAATCGCCGAGGCCGACGCGAACTGCTCCACCACGCCGAAGTCGATCGCCTCCGTCGCGTCGATCTCCGCCGGCACGCGCAGGTCCAGGAACACCGGCAGGTGCCCGGCGCCCGCGCAGATGTCCTTGAGCGCCTGCGCGATCACCGGCCCGACCATCGTGTTGCCCGCCACGGCCAGCGCCTGATCGAACGTCGTGCCGTCGTTGCCCCAGGAGCGGTACGAATGGTTCGGATCATTCCATGTTGTCGTCGAGTACGCCACGGGCAGGCCCGTCGTCTGGCTGATCGTCCCGATGTACGCCAGTCCACGCGGTTCGATCAACGACGAGGACAGCAGGATCTGGTCGTGCCGGTCGTCCATCCCGCCCGCGCCCACGGGGTCCTGCGTGTGCACAAAGCGGAACGCGCCGTTGTTGTTCCACGAGCCCGGCGTCGAGATCGGATCGAAAAACCGCCCCATCCCCGCGCTGTGGGCCCCGATCAACTCCTGGTAGGCCGCCTGGCTCGACGTCTGGATGTTGAAGTCCCCGCCGACCATGAACGACCAGCCCTCCGGCAGCGCCGCGGCGTCGGCGCGGATCCGCTGCGCCTCCAGCAGCCGCCGCTGCAGGTCCGTCGAAGCCGTGCCCGACTTCATGTGCGTGCTGTAGCAGGCGATCGTCGCGTCGGGCGAGTCGTAGCCCACGGGGCGGACGTCGTACCGCATGATGTGGCGCGGATGGTTCGGCGCCACGCCGCCTTCCGCCACCACCACGGTCGCCAGCAACTGCACCTTGCTCGTGCGGTACGCGAAGGCGCTGTCGGTGTCCGGGCCGTTCACGAACGGCGCCGCGGCCCAGTCGCCCGGCGATCCCGGCGCGCTGTTCAGCGCCGCCACGAACTGATCGACGGCGCTCTGGCTGGTGAACTCCTGCAGCAGGAAGGCGTCCGGCGCCATCGAGCGGCCCTCAAACACCGCGTAGACCGAGTCGTGGATCTGAGCCGTGCGCCCCCCGCCGTAGTTCGAGATGTTCCACGCCACGACGCGGAGTTGAGCGAGGGCGGGCTGGGCGAGCGTGAGGGCGCAGGCCGCGGCGAACATGGGCGCGGTGAAGAAACGCATGCGGTGTGGCTCCGTCTGGATCGGGGTGCGGTGCGGGCTCGAAGGCCGAAAGGTACGCGCTCGGCGCGCCGCGGCAAGAGCCGCGCCAGCGCCGCCGCGTGTTTCTCTCCGGATGTGAACCCGCTGTTTGGCCCCTGTTCAGGCGATCGTGCAATCGGGGCGATCGGATCCCGAACAAGCAAGCGTGCACAGCGACTCCCAAACCATGCCCGACGCCCTTCCGCGCTCGCTCGCGCTCGCGCGACTCCTCGACGCCCGCTTTTCGATCTGCGGCGTGCGCTTCGGCCTGGACCCGATCATCGGCCTCCTGCCCGTCGCAGGCGACACCGTCAGCGCCGCGCTCGGCCTGCTGATCGTCGCCGACGCCGTGCGCCTCGGCGCCCGGCCCCGCGTCGTCGGCGCGATGCTGGCGAACCTGGGGCTCGACTGGCTCGTGGGCCTCGTCCCCGGGCTCGACATCCCCATGGACATCCTGTTCAAGGCCAACCTGCGCAACGCGCGCCTGCTCGAGCGCGAATGGCGCGAGGGCTGGCTTGCGGGCCGGCGCACGCGCCGTCATGCTGATGCGCGGACGCATGTCGTCGCTCACGCTCATCCTGTGGATCGCGGGCTGCCACCTGGCGGCGGGGCTGGTCGGCGGTGGGGCGTTCGTCTGGCGGGGGCTTGACCGCATCGACGACAGCGCCAAGGGCGCTTCCCGGGGCGTGCGCCTGCTGCTCTGGCCCGGCGCCGCGGCGCTGTGGCCGATCGTCCTGCTCTGGTGGAGACGCGCCCAGGCCCGCGGCGGCCCGACGCCGGCCCGACCCGCGCGCGGGATGCGCTCGCTCCGCCTCGCCCACGCGATCGCGTGGACGATCACGTCCGCGGCGCTCGCCGGCGGGCTGCTTCTCGCGCTGGACCGGCGCGCCGCCGTCACGGAGCCCGCGCCGTGAGCGTCTCCTACCGCATGGTCCAGTGGAACCGCCACAAGCGCGTCTACGACGCGCTCACTGCGCTCGCCGTCGGCGCCTACATCGCCGCGTTCGTCGGCGTCGGCCTCGTGGTCAACCGCGCCGACGGCGGCGTCAGCGCTCCCATCCTCGCCATGCGCGCCCTCGGGACTTGCGCCCTCGTGCTGCTCCACGTCGCCCTCTGCATCGGGCCGCTCGCACGCATCAGCCCCCTCGTCGCGCCCCTGCTCTACAACCGCAGGCACCTGGGCGTGACGACTTTCGCGCTCGCGGCGCTGCACGCAGTTCTGGCCATCGGCTTCTACGGCGCGTTCGGCGTCCGCTTCCCGATCGCGGCCGTGGTCGATCCCCCCCGCGCTGGGCCCGCGTTCGAGGCGATGGGCTTCGGAGCCCTCGCCACGCTGTTCGTCATGGCCGCCACGAGCCATGACTTCTGGCTTAAGAACCTCACCCCCCGCGTCTGGAAGGGCATCCACCTCTGCGTCGTCGGCGGCTACGCCCTCGCCGTCCTGCACGTGGCGTTCGGCGCGCTCCAGAGCGAGCCGAGCCGAGCGTTGTCCGCCCCGCTCCTCGCCGGCGCCGCGATCGTCTGCGGCCTTCACCTCTTCACGGGCTGGCGCGAAGTCCTCCGCGACTTCCGAGGCGCCCGCGCCGCGGACGGGTGGATCGACGCCGGCCCCGCCGACGCGCTCCCCGAGGGCCGCGCCCGGGCGGTCGCCGTGCGCGGTGGCGAGCGCATCGCGCTCGTGCGCCACGGCGGCGAGGTGTGCGCGATGTCCAACGTCTGCGCGCACCAGGGCGGGCCGCTGGGCGAGGGACGCGTGATCGACGGCTGCCTGACCTGCCCGTGGCACGGCTACCAATACGGCCCGTGCAGCGGGGCGTCGCCCCCGCCCTTCACCGAGCGAGCGCCCACGCACCGCGTCCGGATCGAGAACGGGCGCGTGCAGGTGCGCGCGCAGGAGGACTCGCCGTGAGCGAGGCGCCGCGCGGTGATTTCTATGTCGGATACCTCGCGCTGCCGTGGGGGCACTCGAGGTTCCTCCGGGTCTTCGTGCCGCTGGCGCTGTGGGCGATGGCGGCGCTCGGCGGGGTCATGGTCTGGTCGATGCGCCGACCCGGCCCGGCCGTGTGGCGCACGGGCGCGGTGCAGGCATGGCATGGAACCGTGCGCGAGCGGCCCTACCCAGCCCTCGAACTCGACGACGGATCGTCGGTCCTCCTGGTCGAGGTCGGCAAGCGCGGCGCCCAGGAGCGCGTCGCGGGCCTCGACGGGCGCTCCGCCACGGTGCGGGGATGGTCGCTCGAGCGCGATGGCCGCCGACTCATCGAAGTCTCCCCCGAGCGCGACGGAGTGGAGCCCTCCGCCGGCGGCTCGCGTTCCGAATCGCCCACGCCCCGGGCGCTCGGCGCGTTCGTCGGCGTCGGCGAGATCGTGGACG
This sequence comes from Phycisphaerales bacterium, assembly GCA_016742055.1. Lineage (GTDB taxonomy): Bacteria > Planctomycetota > Phycisphaerae > Phycisphaerales > UBA1924 > JACVCK01. The sequence goes on along the minus strand of JACVCK010000059.1, from coordinate 2,800 downwards.
CCAAGTGCTTCCTGGGCGCGATGAAACCCGGCGACGGGCTGGGGCACCGTTCATGCGCCGCATTGTGCGTCGAGGGCGGCATCCCGCCCATGCTCCTGCTCTGGCGCGCCGGAGAGCCCTCGTTCCTCCTCGTGCTGGGCCCGGACGGTCAGCCGATCGGCGCCCGCGCGGCCCGATGGGTCGGCGAGCGCGTCGAGGTCCGGGGCGAGGCGTTCGCCCGGGGCGGGCTCATCGAAGTCCGCGTGCCGGATGGCGGCGTGCGCCGAGCGCCGTGACCCTCACGGGCAGCCGTGCAGCGACTCGCCGAACGCGCTCAGCACCGCGTTGAGGTCGGAGAAGCCCACAACGCCGTCGCGGTCCACATCGGCGATGTTCTGGCCCACCAGGCCCCACGCGCTCAGCACGATGTTCAGGTCGGCGAAGTTGATCTCCCCGTCGAGGTTGATGTCGGCGATGTTCGACGCCGCGGGGGCGTTGGGGTTCTCGTACCAGACCAGCCCCAGCGCGACGCCGGCGGAGTTGTTGTTCTCCTCGGTGGTGAGGATGTCGAGGTCGCCGTCGCCGTCGAGGTCGATCAGCGGCGTGAGGTCAAACTTGATGCCTTCCGGCCCGGACACGTCGAACGCGGTCCACGCGGGGCTGTAGGGATTCCCGGGGTTGCGGAGCCAGACCACGCCGCGTTTGGGGGCGTCCGAGTCCGAGCACGACAGCACCATGTCCGGCAGCCCGTCGCCGTCGATGTCGCCCACCTGCAGCGACTTCACTTTGCCCACCCCCGTGGGGTACGTCACCTGCCACTGCTCCCACTTCAGGCCGCTCTGGTCCAGGGCCTCGTGCCAGTAGATCTTGTTGTGGTGCACGGGCACCGCGGCGTCCTGGAGCCCGTCGCCGTCAATATCCGCCATGTCGAACAGCATCGTCTGCTCGCCCGCGTTGCCCACATACCGGACGTTCCACGCTCCAGTCAGTTGCACGTGGTCGTAGCCCGGATGGCGCAGCCAGCGCACGCCCGCCGCCCAGTTGTGCCGGTCGCTCAGCGCCAGGTCGGGCAAGCCGTCATGGTTCATGTCCTCCACGAACATCGACATCACCCAGTACACGAAGCCCGTCTGGTGGTACGTCCAGTTGGCCAGGTTCCGCCGGTCGCCCGGCGGGCAGCGCAGCCAGCCCACCTGCGTCGTGTATGGCGGGATGTCCGGCTGACGCGACGCGATGAAGATGTCCGTCCCGTGCAGGTTGTCGATCTGCGCCGGCACCGCGTACATCCACGCGCACACCGGCGGGTTCGGGAACGGGACCGTCGTCCACGCCGCCGGGTTGAGGTACTGCGCCGGGTCGCTCGGCGCCCAGTGGACGTACACCTTGCGGTTGGGGTCCTCCGTGCAGGTCACCACGTCCACCGCGCCGTCGCCGTCGAGGTCGATGAAGAAGGCGTCCTCGGGGTTCGGCACCGTGCCCACGTTCACGAACGGCCACGCACCCCTCGCGGCGCAAGGCCCGGGATTGATGTAGACCCGGACGCGCCCGCTCTGCTCCCACGACGCCACGACGTCCAGCAGCCCGTCGCCGTTGGCGTCCGCGACGCGCACGCCGTCGGCGCCGCGGAGCGTGTTGTCGATCTCGTAGCGGTTCCACGGCTCGCCCAGCACCGGGCCGGCGAGCGACGAGGCCCCCGCGCCCGCAAGAACGCCGAGGGTGACGACCCGGATCGCAAAGCGGCTCACTGGCAGACTCCGTTGTAGGACGACAGCACGATGTTGAGGTCCGTGAAGTTCACCTGCCCGTCGCCGTTCACGTCGCCGGGAAGGCCCGCGCCCGACTGATTGTACGAACTCAGCACGTTGTTCAGGTCCGCGAAGTTCACCACCCCGTCCCCGTTCGTGTCGCCCGGGCACACCGAGCCCGCGGTCAACAGGCCGGTCACGACGTCCGGCAACTCGTCGTTCCGCAGCGGGATGTCGTGCACCGCGTCCTCGGCCGAACTGCCCGAGGTTGTCAGGTGCGCCACCCGGAACTGCCGCGGCGTCTGCGACGAGGCGTCCGCCGTCAACTCCGCGACCAGGAAGAACTTCGGCATCGCCCCGAACTGCGCCCGCGCCGCCGGCGAGCCGTCCGGCGCGACGATCGTCTGCACCCCGTCCACCAGCGACAATGTGTCCACCGACGCCAGAACGAAATCCGTTGGCTCGAACTGGCCCGATCCGTCGTCGCGGTAGACCAGCAGCCGGTCGATGATCGCGTTGATCTCGGCCGTTGTGTACGCCTGCGCCGGGCTGTGCGGATTCTCCGACTCCCGCTCGAACCGGAACTGCAGCGACGCGATCTCCACCGAACTGTCGCCGGATCGGCCCCGGTGCACCAGGTTGAACTCCATCAGACTGACCACCGCGCCGTCGCCCGCCGTCGGCGGCGCGACGGCGGTCGTCGGAAGCGCGAACTGGCCGCCGGTGTTCGGCGCCACGATCAGACGCCCGTCGCTTCGCGAGGCGATCGCCAGGTCCGGGCGGCCGTCCCGGTTGATGTCACCCACCGCGATCGAGCGCGGGAAGTCAGGGAACGGGAACTCGCCCACGTCGCGCCGCTCGAACACGGGAGGGCTGCCGCCCAGGTTCTCGAACACGTACACCATATCCAGCGACGCCGCGCCAACCACAACGTCCAGGTCGCCGTCCGCGTCCAGGTCCGCGACCGCCAGCGACTGCGCGCCCGTAACGCCGGTCCCGATGGGCCGCACCATCCACGACGGCGCGTCGCCGCCAAGGTTCTCATGCCACTGCACGGTGTTGGCGTTCGCCGCGAC
>JACVCK010000058.1 GCA_016742055.1 Phycisphaerales bacterium | reverse complement strand
CGTACCCGGCCTGCAGGCGGGCGGGATCGAAGTAGCGCCCCAGCGCCTCGACCACCGGTTGGTCCGCATCGGCCGCGTCCAGGACGCCGATCGAGCCCTCCAGCCGCTTGTCCGGGCTGTCGAACAGCGGCGCCACAAGGGCGATCAGCGCCCAGATGATCAGCGGGAACAGCACCACGCCGAACAGGAACGCCTTGTTCATGGCTGTTGCGCGGTACTCGCGCTTCGCCACGTCGATGACCTTCAGGACCGGGCTACGCATCGGCGCCGACCTCCATGGGCTGCTCGGCGCTGATGGAGCGCCGCATGATGTCCTCGCTGTCGCCCGGCTGCACCAGGTCGATGAAGATGTCCTCCAGCGTGACTGACTGGATCTCCACGCGGCGCATCGGCGCGCCGGGGATGGACGCGGCGGCACGCATCACGGCCGGCGCGTCGGCGTCGTCGCTCAGGTGCAGCACGAATGCGCTGCGCCCCCGGGGCGCCGCGAACAACGACTGCACGCCCGGAAGAGCCCGCAACTCGCGTTCGCCGGCGCCGGCCGTCAGGGGTTCGGCGATGACGGTGCGCGGGTCGTGCCCGGCGCGGATCTCATCCAGCCCGCCGTCCAGCACCTTTCGGCCCTGGTTGACCATGAACACCCGGTCGCACAACTGCTCGGCCGAGAACAGAACGTGCGTCGAGAAGAGGATCGTCTTGCCGGCGTTGTTCTGCTCAAGGATCAGTTCACGCAGGATTCGGGCGTTCACCGGGTCGAGCCCGGAGAAGGGCTCGTCCAGGATGATGAGGTCCGGGTCGTGGATCACCGTCGCCGCGAACTGGACCTTCTGCTGCATGCCTTTGGACAGTTCCTGGCACTTCTTCTTCCGGACGCCGGGGAGCGCCAGTTTCTCCAGCCAGTCGTCGATCTTCTTGGACAGCCCGTGCGTGTCCACGCCCTTGAGGCGCGCGACGTAAGCGAGGAAATCGGCCACTGTCATCGTGCGGTAGACGCCACGCTCCTCCGGGAGGTAGCCGATCCGGTCCTTGGACTCCACCGCCGAGGCCCTGCCCAGCACCGACAGGCGCCCCTCATCGGGAAGGATGATGGACATGATCATGCGGATGGTGGTGGTCTTCCCGGCGCCGTTCGGGCCCAGGAAGCCGCAGAGCGAGCCCTGCGGAACGGACAGGTGGAGGTTGTCGACGGCGACCTTCGTCCCGAAGCGCTTGGAAACGCCTTCGAGCCTGATCGCGTCATCCGATAGGGGTCGGTTGTGAGTCATGGGCTGGGATGTTGCTCGAGGGCTGGGACGGTCGGCAGTTTATAGGGGGTTCGGCGGGCCCGGTTTCTGGGGCCGGCGAAGGAACGGTTTTCGGACGCGGGCATTTCATCCGATCATCCGGATAAACGGATATGATCTGCCCCGGCCGGTCGCCTCGTCTCCCTCGCGCCCGCCGGCCGAAAGGGAGTTCCTGAGATGGCGGAAGGATTCGCTTCAGCGGCGCAGCGTCGGGTGCTCGTCTTCGACGGCGCGATGGGCACGTCGATCTACAAGTGCGACTGCGACCTGCACCGCGACTACCTCGGGCGCGAGAACTGCCCCGAGGCGCTGCTGCTGACGCGCCCGGAACTGATCCGCGGCATCCACGAGTCGTTCCTCGAGGTTGGCGCCGACGTCGTCGAGACCAACACCTTCGGCGCCAACAAACTCGTCCTCGCCGAGTTCGATTTCGTCGAGCGCACGCGCGAGATCAACCGCATCGCCGCGGCCGAGGCCCGGCGCGCGTGCGATCGGTTCTCGACCCCCGAGCGCCGGCGCTTCGTCGCGGGGTCGATGGGCCCGGGCACGCGTCTGGTCTCATTGGGCAACACCACGTGGGACGAGATGCTGGACTCCTACGCCGAGCAGGCGCGCGGGCTGCTCGACGGCGGCGCCGACGTCTTCATCATCGAGACCTGCCAGGACATCCTCCAGACCAAGTGCGCGATCAACGCGTGCCTGCTCGCGCTGCGCGAGCGGGGCATGACCACCGACCACGTGCCCATCATGGCGAGCGTGACGATCGAGACCACGGGCACGATGCTGCTGGGGACCGAGATCGCCGCGGCCGCGGAGGCCCTGCGCAACTTCCCGGTCCTGTCCCTGGGCCTCAACTGCGCCACGGGCCCGGTCGAGATGGCCGAGCACATCCACTGGCTCGGCCGCCGCTGGAAGGGCGCGGTCAGCGTGATGCCCAACGCCGGGCTGCCGGCGCTGGTGGACGGCCGGGCTGAGTACCCCCTGGCGCCGCGGCCCTTTGCGGAGTCGGTCCTGCGCTACGTCGAGCAGGACGGCGTGAACATCGTGGGCGGCTGCTGCGGCACGACGCCCGAGCACATCCGGATGCTGGCGGAGGCGGTGGGCGGGCGAGCGCCGGTGCGGATCGAGAAGAACCCGCCCCGGCGGGGCTGCTCGTCGCTGTACACGGCGGTGGAGTTCCGCCAGGACAACTCGGCGCTGCTCGTGGGCGAGCGGACGAACACGAACGGCTCACGCCAGTTCAAGCGGCTCCTGAACGAGGAGGACTGGGACGGGCTGGTTTCGATGGCGCGGGAGCAGGTCCGCGACGGCAGCCACGTGCTGGACGTGTGCGTGGACTACGTCGGGCGCGACGGCGCGCGCGACATGGCGCAGGTGGTGCAGCGCTACGTCCGGCAGGTGCAGGCGCCGCTGATGATCGACTCCACGCAGATCGACGTGCTCGAGGCGGGGCTCAAGCACGCCGGCGGCAAGTGCGTCATCAACTCCATGAACCTCGAGGAGGGCGAGGAGAAAATGGCGCGGATCTGCGAACTGGCGCGGACCTACGGCGCCGCGGTCATCGCGGGGACCATCGACGAAGACCCCGAGGAGGCGATGGCCAAGACGGCGGCGCGGAAGTTGTCGATCGCGCGCCGGATCGCGGACCTGGCGGTAGGCCGCCACGGCATGGACCCGGGCGACATCCTGTTCGACCCCCTCGTGCTGCCCGTGACCACGGGCGTCGAGGCGGACCGGCGCCTGGCGCTGGAGACGGTCGAGGGCGTGCGGCTGATCAGCCGCGAACTGCCCGAGTGCGGGACGCTGATCGGCCTGAGCAACGTGAGTTTCGGCTTGAAGCCCGCGGCCCGGACCGTGCTCAACAGCGTGTTCCTGCACGAGTGCATGGCGGCGGGGCTGACGGGCGCGATCGCCCACTCCTCGAAGATCCTGCCGCGGACGCGCATCCCCGACGAGCAGTGGGGCGGGGCGCTGGACCTGATCTACGACCGCCGCCGCCCGGGGCACGACCCGCTGCTGCGGTTCATCGAGATGTTCCCCGAGGGCGAGGAGGGCGCCGCCGCGGGCGTCAAGGTGTCGATGGCGGACCTGCCGATCGAGGAGCGGCTCCAGCGCCACATCATCGACGGCGAGATGCGGAATCTCGGCGAGACGCTCGATGAAGCGATGACGAAGTACGAGCCGCTGGCCATCGTCAACGACCACCTGCTGGCGGGGATGAAGGTGGTGGGGGACCTGTTCGGCTCCGGGCAGATGCAGTTGCCGTTCGTGCTGCAGAGCGCCGAGGTGATGAAGGCGGCGGTGGCGCGCCTGCAGCCGCACATGCCCAAGGTGGGCGGCTCGACCAAGGGCACGGTGGTGCTGGCGACGGTGCAGGGCGACGTGCACGACATCGGCAAGAACCTCGTGGACATCATCCTCACGAACAACGGGTACACGGTCCACAACCTGGGCATCAAACAGCCGGTGGCGAGCATCATCGGCGCGTGGCGGGAGAAGAAGGCGGACGCGATCGGCATGTCCGGCCTCCTGGTCAAGTCCGTCGCGGTGATGCGCGAAAACCTGCTGGAACTGCGGGCGCAGGGCATCGGCGCCCCGGTGCTCCTGGGGGGCGCGGCGCTGAACCGCCACTACTGCGAGACGGAGTTGCGCTCCGCCTACGAGGGCGGGGACGTCTACTACGGGCGCGACGCCTTCGAGGGCCTCCGCGTGATGGACCACCTGATGGCCGGGCGCGCCGACGCGCTTCGGGCGGAGATCGCCGACCGGCTCGAGAAGCGGGCGCGCGCCGAGAAGGTCATCGCGCGCGCCGGCGCCGAACGCGAGGAGGCGCCGCCCGACGAGGCGGCGCCCGTCCGCGCCTCGCCCGAGCCCCTCCGCCGGCTGGACGACGTCCCCTCGCCGCCGTTCTGGGGCGACCGCGTGGTCGAGGGCCTGGACCTGAACGACGTGTACCCTTTCATCAACACGGTCGCGCTGTTCCGCGGGCAGTGGCAGTTCAAGAAGGGCGCGAAGTCGGATGAGGCGTACGAGCGGCAGGTGCGCGAGCAGGTCGAGCCGCTGTTCGAACGGCTCAAGGCCCGCTGTCGCGACGAGCGCTCGCTCCGGCCCCGCGTGGTGTACGGGTGGTTCCCGTGCAACTCCGACGGGGAGTCCGTGATCGTCTACGACCCGAAGGACCATGAGCGCGAGGTCGAGCGCTTCACGTTCCCGCGTCAGCGCGCCCGCCAGCGCCTGTGCATCGCCGACTATTTCCTGCCCGTCTCCAGCGGCCGGCGCGACGTCATCGGGATGCACTGCGTCACGGTCGGCGAAGAGGTCGGCAAGAAGGCCCGCGCGCTCTTCGAGGGCGGCGAGTACGCCGAGTACCTGTACCTCCACGGCCTGGGCGTGGAGACTGCCGAGGCCCTCGCGGAGTTGTGGCACAAGCGCATGCGCCAGGAGTTGGGCGTCGGCGGCGACGACTCGCCGCGCGTGCGCGACCTGTTCGTCCAGCGCTACCGCGGCTCGCGCTACTCCTTCGGCTACCCCGCCTGCCCGGACATGAGCGATCAGGAGAAACTCTTCCGCCTGCTCCGGCCGGATCGCATCGGCTGCGAACTGACCGACAACTGGCAGATCGACCCCGAGCAGAGCACCAGCGCGATCATTGTCCACCACCCACAGGCCAAGTACTTCGCGGTCTGAGGCCGCTCGTTCTCCCTTTCGGCGTCCGAACGCCCCTCGTCACGGTTCGCTGCCTGTTAGGATTGCATTCGTGCCCGGAACTTGGGAGGATGCCGCCCGCCTCGCCCGCGCCTGCCAGGGCCGCGGGGATGGGGTTGGAGTCAGGCCAGTCACAAACAGGGAGATTGATCATGCATCGCATCTGCGCCTTCGCGGCGATCGCCGCCGCCGCCGTGAGTTGCTCCGCGTTCGCCCGCAGCGCGATTCATCTCGGGGCCAACCCGATCGAGGTGAACGGCACGATCCTGCGCGTCACGCCGCAGTTGGGCGGTCCGGACTTCGACGGCGCCAGCACGGTGGACCGCTGGACGGTGACAGTGGACGCCGCGGGCGTGTACTTCTTCAACGCGCTCTCGTGGGAGTTGGATTGGTCGACCAACACGGCGGTGGACGTGAACGGCGACGGGGAGATCGCGTTCATCGACACGTACCTGCGCCTGTTCCGCGACGACGGGGACCTGACGCCCGACGACCAGGTGGGCAAGAACGACGACCGTTTCTTCCACGCGCCCGCCGACGCGGACGGCTCGATCTACGGCTACGACTCCTACCTCAGTCTGTTCCTCGCCCCCGGCGACTACATCTTGGCCGTGGGCGCGTACCACATGTCCATCCCCGATGTGATGCTGGGCCTTGACGTCGACAACAACTTTTACCCGGTGACCTGGAGCGACGACCTGCAGGAGTTCCTGCCATCGGACCACGGCGACTACCGCGTCACGATGGGGCTCGTGCCCGCGCCGGGCGGGGCGGCGGTCGGCGTGCTCTCGCTGCTGGCGGCGCTGCGTCGTCGCCGGTGAACGAGCGGAATAGCGGGGGGCTCGCGCCCGTTTGTAAGGGCGACGCCAACGCGCCCCGGCGCGAGGAGAGGCCGCATGAGGAATCCGCGTTCTTTCGCCGCCGTTCTCGGACTGTTCGCCTGCGCCGGCGCGGGCGCTGGCCTGGTTGGCCCCGGCTCGCCGCTGATCGTGGACGGGCGGGTCCACCGCGTGGATCTGGGCGTCCAGGGCGACCCTTCGGACGACGCGTCCACAGTGGACACGATCCGCTTCAGCGTCGCCCAGAGGGGCCTGCACATCATCGATCTGCTCTCGTGGGAGGTCGTGTTCCACCACCATCACCGCCACGCCATGGTCTTCGACCTCAACGGCGACGGGCTGCACCACTTCTTCGACACCGAGATCCACCTGTTCCGCGATGACGGCGACCTGACGCCCGACGACCTCATCCAGTCCAACGGCGACTCCGAGTTCCCCCACCACGACGAGGGGGGCCACGATCGCTTCCGTGGGCGTTCCGGCGCGCGACACCTCGGCGGCGGTCATCACGACGGGAGCGTCTTTGAGTTCGACTCGTTCATGCGCCTGCAACTGGCGCCGGGCGACTACATCCTCAAGGTCGGCGCGTTCCTGCTGTCGGTCGAGGACGCCATCGACGGGCTGAACGACACATCGCCATTCAACGTGGGTCATTACCCCGTCCGCTGGGACCCGATGCTCGAAGAACTCGTCGCCGCGGAGTTCGGGTCGTACCGGGCCACGATCCGGCTCGTGCCCGCGCCCTCCGCGTTCGCGCCGCTCGCTCTTGGCCTGGCCGCGGCGCGCCGCCGCCGCTGAACGCTGTCGAAACTCCTGAAACAACCGCGGCCCCGCCGGATCGCCTCCGGCGGGGCCGCGTTCGTATGAAGAGTTGGCTCGTGGCTCCGGCGCTCAGCAGGACGTGTTGTAGTTGCCCAGCACGATGTTCAGGTCGCCGAAGTTGCCCGTGCCGCTGCCGTCCAGGTCGCCGCGAAGGCAGGGCCCCGACTGGTTGAACTCGCTGAGCACGTTGTTGATGTCGGCGAAATCGATGGTGCGGTCGAAGTTGGTGTCGCCGGCGCACGGGCGCAGGTCCAGAACCGCGGTGGTTCCGTCGTTGCGCTTGGGGGAGTTGGCGCCGGTGGCGAAGTTGACGGAGTTATTGTGGGGGTTGGTCGTGCTGACCCGCCGCAGGGCGTTCTGCCCGTCCATCGGCAGCGCGGCGGCGGGAGTCCCGAAAGCGCCGTTGGACCCGGTGTACGCCCCGTACGCCACCGATTCGACGATGTTCGTGCCCGCGTCGTTGCGGAACACCACGCGCCCGTCCGGGCCAGGGATCAGACCCGCGGCGGGGATGACGTAGTCCGGCGCAAAGCCCGCGGCGTTCTCGAAGCACGGCGTCGCCACCAGCCAGGTCTCCTGGCTGTTCAGCGCCGGGAAGTTGGCCGTGATGTCGATCACCAGCGTCTCCACGGCGCCGGTGGGGTCGAACGCGACGATGCGCGTGTTGGACAATTGGGTCTGGTTGTTCGCCGTCGCCCGCAACTCGATGAACTGCACACGGCCGTCCGGGCTCGAGTAGATCTCGTCGATGCGCATCAGGTGGAACGAGGCCAGCGCCAGGGGCGCGCCGCCGGCGCACACGAGCGCCGCGAGGGTGAGGGTGCGTCGCATGGATTCGTCTCCTTCGCTTTTCCAAGAACTCCCGGGCGCGGCCGGGTGTGGACCGACACGAGTGAAACCAGCCCTCCCGCGCCGCTATTCCACCAGAACCGGCCCGAGAAGGCAAGAAAAAAGGCCCGGCGTCGAGGCCGGGCCCATGCTCAAGTTGCTCATGACGGCGCCGGAGCGCGGGGTTGTTCGGCGTCCGGTCTGGGGATCAATTGCCGGCGCCGTAGTTGTTCAGGAGCCGGTTGAGGTCGGCGAAGTCCACGTCGCCGTCGCCGTCGAGGTCGCCGGGCAGGCCCGGGCCGGTCTGGCCGTAGGAGCCAAGGAGGAGGTTCAGGTCCTGGAAGCCGACCATGCCGTCGCCATCGATGTCGCCGACGATGAGGCAGTTGGTCTGGCGGAACAGGACGTAGGAGGTGCAGGTGCCCATGATGATGTCGAGGCAGCCGTCGTTGTTGATGTCGAGGAAGCCGAAGTCGTGGGCCTCGATGTGGATGTTCTGGTTGCTGGAGTTGGGCCAGGGATCGGTGAAGGCGCCGGCGCCGTCGTTGCGGAGGAGGGCGAATCGGGAGCCCGTGCCGCAGTTGGCGATGTCCACGTCGATCGGCGAGACGCCGACGTCCAGGTCGCCGTCGTTGTCGATGTCGACGACTTTCACGTTGCCGCCGAAGCCGCCGGTGCGGGGCGAGCCCGAGAGGGTGTTCTGGCTGATGCCCAGGGGCCCGTCCACCACGGGGTTGGTGATGCGGACGATGGCGTCCTGGCCGTCATCCACGGCGTACATGTCCAGCACGCCATTGTTGTTGAAGTCGGCCATGGTGAACATGTAGGGCGAGTCGCCCCAGAGGTTCTGGAACGGCCGCGTGTTGAACACGCCGGCGCCGTTGTTGAAGAGGACGTAGGTGCCCCAGGCGTTGAACGGGGCGGAGTTGTACAGGGTGGAGACCTTGATGATGTCCATGTCGCCGTCGTTGTCGACGTCGCGGATCTCGCCCGCCGGCCCGAAGGCGACGTTGGCGTAATTGCCCAGACGGGCCGCGGTCTCGTTGGTGAAGTGGCCCGTGCCGTCGTTGATGAACAGCACGTCGCTCGTGCCGCCGCTGGGGCGGTAGTTGGAGAAGAAGATGTCGAGGTGGCCGTCGCCGTTGACGTCGCCGGCGTCCAGGGCGCAGAACTGCGGGCCGTCGGGCTGGTTGACGGGCGTGGTGTAGGGGAACCGGGTGGCGCCCTCGCTCACGAAGCCCAGCCACTGGCCGTTGCCGTCGTTCCCGCGGTTGCGGTAGTACATCGGCTGCTGGAAGAAGGTGTTGGCGATGACGATGTCGGGCCAGCCGTCGCCGTCGAAGTCCCGCACGATCACGTCGCGCGCATCGGACGGATTGGACAGCAACTGCGGCGCGTACTGCGAGGTGCGCTCGACGAGCATGCCGTTCTCCTGCATGAGGAGCACGTCCGTCCGGGGTCCGGCGACCGAGAACGGCCGCTTGCGGACGATGATCACGTCGTCACGCCCGTCCCGGTTGAAGTCGGCGACCGCGATGTCCTTCTCTTCGCCGTCGGTCAGCGAGACCGACTGCAGGACAAGGTGCGTGGCGGTGACGTTTTCGAACGTCACCCACTGGGCCTGCGCCCCGCCCGCGATGAGCAGAAGGGAGGCGGCGGAAACGCCCAGGGCGATCGTGCGGCTGGTCGGCATCTCTGTTCTCCGAATCGGTCGTGGATGTGCCCGGCGGCGTCCATGGACGGGGGCGCCCCGGGGCGGTTCGTTCAGCATGGAGACTAACCCCAACCAAACGGCGGCACAACCCTAACGGCGCCGGATTTGGCCCGATTCGGCCAAAATAATCCGCCCCCGCCCTCCGGCGGCGCAGGAGTCCGCGCCGCTCACGCCCGCCGCTCTCGCCGGGGGCTCAGGTGTTGAAGAACGAGACGACCTCGTTGAGGTCCGTGAAGTCCACGACGCCGTCGAGATTCAGGTCGCCAGGGAGGCCGTCGCCGCTCTGATTGAAACTGCTCAGAACGTTGTTCAGATCGGAGAAGTCAACGACGCCGTCGCCGTTCGTGTCGCCGAGGCGCCCCGAGATCAGCGTCAGGCGCGGCCCGCGGTTGAAGATGTCCTCCGAGGAGAAGATCTGCAGCGCGCCGGTGAGGTCCTGGGGCTGTCCCTGCTGAGGAGGGGGCGGGGCATTGTCGGCGGTGACCGCGAAGAACACCTGGCCCCCGGTCAGCCATTCGAACACGATGGAGCGGTCGAGCGACGCGGGGATATCGAAGGTGATCGTGTGCCCGGTGAGCGTCGCGCCCGCGTCGTTTCCGGTGATTCGGCCCAGCGACGGCACGGGCACGGGCGTGTTGCCGAAGATGTTCCAGGTGGCCTCGTCAAAGCCGCGATTGAGGAAGCGGATGAACACGTCGCCCGCCTCGGGGACCCACGTGTCGCTGCCGAGACGGATCGTGACCTGCGCACCGCCCCAGCGGAAGTCCGCGGGCAGGGCTTCAACGTCCCAGCCCAGGAAGACGTGCGACCAGAAGTTCGACTGCGGGAACGTGCCGGGGAAGCCCTGCGGGTTCAGGTCCACCCCGTTCGAGCCCCAGGCATTGATCACGCCGGCCGTCGCCGGATCGACCGCCGAAACGTAAGCCCAGACGTCGTCGTCGGCGATGCCCAGGTCCACCGTCGGAATGGCGCCCGCCGAAACCGGCATTGTCGCGGCGAGAACAAACAGACTCTTCAGTCGGATCTTCAACACGGGCGCTCTCCTCGTTCGCCGGCCCGATCAGGGGGCCGACCGTTTCGTTTGTGGATGAGACAGAGTCTCAGTTGCAACACGCTAGCCGGCGGGGTATCCTCCGTCAAGCCCCTTACGATAGGATAAGCATGGTTCCGGTTTGGCAGTACAAGCCCTCCTCCGCCCCCGGTCGGGCCTTCACGCTCATCGAGTTGCTGGTGGTCATTTCCATCATCGGGCTGCTGATCGGGCTGCTGGTCCCGGGCCTGGGTCGAGCCCGCGCCAGCGCGGCGCTGGTCCGCGACGAGAACCTCGCTCGCCAACTCATCGCCGGGTACCTCGAGTACGCCAGCGACCACGACGACCGGGCGATGGTCGGCTACAAGGCGGGCCTCGGGGCGAAGGACGAGTTTGGACAGGAGATCGTGCTGCAGCAGTACTCCACCGCCGCGGCGACGGGGCGGTACCCATGGCGCCTCGCCCCGTACTTGGACTTCACGTTCAACGCCTTCGTGTCGGACCAGCGGGCGCTGGACGAGTTGCGCGAACTCCCGCGCGACGAGTTTATCTACGCGATGTCCGAGGGGCCTCGCTTCGGGCTGAACGCCACGTTCCTGGGCGGGGACGCGAACGAGTACGGGTTCGACCCGGCCGCGACGCAGGCGTGGGGGGCGAACTGGGTGGTCCGCCGGCTGACGAACGCGTCTCGTCCTTCGGACCTGTTCACGTTCGTGTCGGCGACGCGTCAGCATGATTTTCAGAGCATCTCGACGGGCCGGGTGATTGCGCACGACGGGTTCTTCCGCGTGCGTTCGCCGTACTTCCTGCAGCGCCGCTGGGCCGCGGAGCCGCCGAGCGCCCAGAACGCCCGCGCCCGCGCCGCGACCATCGGCAACGTGCATTTTCCGGCGCTGGGTCGGGCGGTGGTTGCGTGCGTGGACGGTCACGCGGAGGCGGTGGACTGGAAGGGCATGCAGGACATGCGCCGCTGGTCCGATCAGGCCGACCGGGCGGACTGGACGCTGAGCGTTCCCGGCCAGTGAGCGGCCCTCGACACGTGCCTCGGGGCCCGGGCGTGGTACCGTGTGCGGCCCATGCCCCCTTCACGGCACGACTACCTTGAGGAACTTCGTTGGCGGGGCCTGATCCACCAGGCCACCGACGAGGAGGCGACCCGCGCGCACCTGGCGGAGTCCCGCCACGTTTACTGCGGGTTCGACCCGACGGCCGACTCGCTGACCATCGGCAACCTCGTGCCCATCATGATGCTGGTGCACGCGCAGCGCGCCGGCCACCGCCCGGTGGTGGTGATGGGCGGCGCGACCGGCCTGATCGGCGATCCATCCGGCAAGTCCGCCGAACGCACGCTGCAGACCCGCGAGATGGTCGAGGGCAACCTCCACGGCCAGCGGCGCATCTTCGAGCGCCTGCTGGACATGTCCGGCCCCCACGGCGCGGTCATCGTGAACAACCTCGACTGGATCGGGCGCCTGTCGTTCATCGACGCGCTCCGCGACATCGGCAAGCACTTCTCGGTCAATGTCATGATCCAGAAGGAGTCGGTCCGCGAGCGCCTGCACAACCGCGATCAGGGCATCTCGTACACCGAGTTCTCGTACCAACTCCTCCAGGCCTACGACTTCCTGCATCTGCGCCGGGAGTTGGGCGTGACCGTGCAGGTCGGCGGCTCGGACCAGTGGGGCAACATCGTCGCCGGCGCCGACCTCGTGCGGCGCGTGCTGGGCGAGGACGCGTTCGGCGTCACCGCGCCGCTCGTGACCAAGGCCGACGGCGGGAAGTTTGGCAAGACCGAGAGCGGCGCGATCTGGCTGACCGCCGATCGCACCAGCCCGTACGCGATGTACCAGTTCTGGCTCAACGCCGACGACCGCGACGTGCCGCGGTTCCTGCGGATCTTCACATTGCTGCCCCGCGCCGATGTGGACGCGCTCATCGACGTCCACGCGATGGACCCCGGCGCGCGGACGGCGCACCGCGCGCTCGCCCGCGCCGCGACGGCGATGATCCACGGGGACGACGAGGCGCAGGCCGCCGAGAAGGCCGCGGCCGCCCTGTTCAGCGGCGACGTCGCTTCCCTGCCCGAAGCGTCGCTGCGCGAGGCGTTTGCCGAGGCGCCCTCGAGCGACCACTCCCGCGCGCTGCTCGGCGGCGAGGGCGTGTCGCTGGTGGACCTGCTCGTCGAGGTCGGGCTGGCCAAGAGCAAGCGCGAGTCGCGCGAGTTCCTCGCCAACGGCTCGGTCAGCGTCAACGGCGAAAAGGTCGGCCCCGACGATCCGCTCACCCCCGCCCGGCTGCTGCACGGGGGCCTGATCCTGCTCCGCCGGGGCAAAAAAAACTGGCACGTGACCCGCTGGGGTTAGCGCCGGCTTGCGGCTTGGGGAGCGGGAAGCGGGACGCGACGGCGCCCATGCAAGTGAGCAGGGGATAACCCGCACTTTTCACTAGGCGCGGGGGGTCCGGCGTGGCACAATGCTGGGGTGGCCGCGGATTCCGGGGGGAGAGCGGAGGGAGCCCCGCGCGGGCAATGACGCCCGCGCGATTGAAAGGAAGGCGCCCATGCCCCGTGCGGAAGACCTCCTCCGAACCAAGGCCGATCGCAGCGTTGTCTGGATCGCGCCCGACGCCAGCGCGCTGGAAGCGTCCAAGCGCATGAGCGACCGCCGCGTTGGCTCGCTCGCCGTGCTGGGTCCGGGCGGCGAACTCATCGGCATCGTGACGGAGCGCGACATCCTCAACCGCGTCGTCGCCGAGGGTCGCAGCCCCGACCAGACGCGCGTGTCGGACATCATGACCCGCGACGTGATCTGCTGCGACCGCGAGACGCGCTGCTGCGAGATCAAGGCCCTGATGCGCGACCAGCGCGTCCGCCACATCCCGGTGGTCGAGAGCAAGCGCGTGGTCGGCATGATCTCGATCGGCGACCTCAACGCCGCCGAATCCGAGCAGATGGTCCAAACCATCCAGTACCTCGAGCAGTACATCGCTCCGGGCTGAAGAGCCCGAAGGGGGGCGACAGCGAACACGCTTGCGAGGGCCCGCGCGGCCCCCGCGCGCTCAGCCCTTCTGGCCGCGCCGGGCCGGGTCGATCTGCCGCAGGTACGACCAGGAGTAGATCCCCGTGTCGTGCCCGTCCGAGAACCGGATCCGCAGCGCGTAGTTGCCCACCAACTCCGCCGATTCGGCCCGCAGCG
>JACVCK010000057.1 GCA_016742055.1 Phycisphaerales bacterium | reverse complement strand
GTGTAGATCTGGGTCGTGCCGATGTCCGCGTGCCCCAGCAGTTCCTGCACCACGCGCAGGTCCGCCCCGCCCATCAGTAGATGCGTGGCGAAGGAGTGCCGGAGCATATGGGGATGTACGTCCGATAACCCGGCCAACGCCGCGTTCCGCTTCACCAACTGCCACACCGCCACCCGCTCCAGCGGCCGGCCCGTCCGCGACAGCAGCAGCCGCCCCTGGGCTTTCGCCTCACCAGCGCCGCCCGTGAGTCTCGGTCGGCACTCTTCCAAATAGCGCTCCACCGCCCGCATCGCCGGGCGGCCCATCGGGGTCATGCGCTGTTTGTCCCCCTTGCCCGTGACGCACGCCACGCCCAAAGTGGGATGGATGTCACGGACGCACAGCGTGGCCACCTCCGACGCCCGCAGGCCGCAGCCGTACATCAATTCGAGCATCGCCCGATCGCGCAACCACAGGGGCGGACCATTGCCTTCGGGGTCGCGCGGGTCAGGCGCGGGGGCGTCGATGAGCGTCCGCATCTGTTTCGGCGAGAGCACCCCGGGCAGTCGTTTCCAGCGTGTGGGCTGTTCGAGCAGTTCGGCGGGATTGGCCCCGATCCGCCCCTCGGCCTGCAGCCACCGGAAGAAGACCTTGATCGTCGCCAGGTGGCGCGACACCGACGAGCCCTCCATCTTCTTCACGCTCCGCAGCGACGCGAGGTGCTCGGACAGGTGCGTCGGGCGGACCGCCTCCGGCGACGCCACACCCCGCGCGTCCAGGTCCGTGAACAGGTCGCGCAGGTCCCGGGCGTAGGCCTCCAAGGTCGCCGGGGCGAGCCCGCACTCGATCCGCAGGAACGCGCCGAACGCCTCCGCCGCACGCTCCAATGCGGTCGGCGGGCGAGGCTCCGGCGCTGGTTGATTGGATCGACGCGGCACGGCAGGGGAGCGCATCGGCTGCCTCGGGCGCCGGGGCACACAACCGGGCGCCGCGTGCGCGTTCGGGCGTGACGCAGGCGCAAGGGGTGCGCAGCCGCCGGAGTCCCGTCCCCGAAACCGCCTTGGGATCGCCCCGGGCGCGCGGCACGCGGGTTGTGGAGGGCTCCTCGCCACAAAGGCAGGAGGCCTGAACGTGCGCCATGTCCGAACCTCGCTGTGGGTGGGGGACTCCACCGACGCGATCGATCCCCGGGCCTTGGGAACCGCCTGCGTGGGCGAGCGCCTCGTCGCGCTCGCTCGCGTGGCTGCGGCGATGCACATGGCGATGGCGGCCGAGCACGCCGCACGCTTCGAGCCGGCGCCCGGCGGGTCCGGTGGGGAGTCCGCCCGATGAACTACGGCCTGTACCTGTCCACGGGGGGGATGATCGCCAAGTCGCACGCGATGGACGTGCTGTCGAACAACCTCGCGAACGTGGGGACGACGGCGTTCAAGCCCGATCGGGCCTTTCAGGTCCAGCGGGATCCGGTGCGGATCGAGGACGGCGTGCGCCACCTGCCGTCGGACCGGCTGCTTGAGCGTCTCGGCGGCGGAACGCTGACGGCGCCGACGTCCACCGACCTGTCTCCGGCGCCGCTGCGCGAGACCGGCGGCGAACTGGACGTGGCGATCGATGGCACGGGCTTCTTCCGGGTGGCGACGGGCCCGGACGAGTCGGACGTCCGTCTGACGCGCGACGGCCGCTTTGTGATTGACGGCGCGGGCCGCCTGGTGCGTGCGGACGACGGCGCCCCCGCGCTCGACCCGGCGGGCGGCATGATCCGGCTCGATCCGAACCAGCGCGTGACCATCGATGCGGACGGCGTGATCCGTCAGGGCGGCGAGGTGGCGGCGCGGCTCGGGGTGGTGACGCCTCGCGCGCCCAACGCCCTTGTGAAGGAGGGCGCCAACCTGTTCCGCTTCCGCACGGACGACGCGCGGACGGACGCTGCAAGCGGCCTGGTGCGCCAGGGCATGCTGGAGAACTCCGGCGTGGACCCGGTCGCCACCATGACGCAGGTGATCTCCACCGCGCGCGCGTTCGAGCGCAACGCCCGCATGATCCAGATCTTCGACCAGAACCTTTCCCGCGTGATCAACACGTTCGGCCGCGTCGTCTGACGCATTGGAGCCTCCCTCATGGCCATCGTCTCTCTGCAGTCCGCGGCGACGGGACTCTCGGCGCTGAACACCAACCTCGACGTCATCGCGAACAATCTCGCGAACGTGAACACCACGGGCTTCAAGGGCTCGCGCGTGAACTTCCAGGACCTGCTGTACCAGGAGAAGGCCCAACCGGGCACGGAGAACGCCAACGGCGACCAGCGCCCGACGGGCCTGTACGTGGGCCTGGGGGTCCGCGTCTCCGGCACGCAGTTGAGTTTCGAGCAGGGCTCGCTGCTCTCGACCGGCAAGCCGTACGACGTGGCCATCGACGGCGCGGGCTTCCTCCAAGTGACCGTGGAGCCGGACCGCGCCGCCAACGGCATCGCCTACACCCGCGCCGGCGCCCTCACCGTCAACTCCGACGGCGAACTCGTGCTGGCCAGCGACCAGGGCCGGCGCCTCGAGCCCGTCATCCAGATCCCCGAGAACGCCGAGACGATCACGATCAGCACCACCGGCGAGGTCTACGCCACGATCCCCGGCGAGCCCGAGCCGCAGTTGGTGGGAAACATCGAACTCGCGACGTTCATCAACCCGGCCGGCCTCGTGCAACTGGGCGAGAACCTCTTCGGCGAGTCGCAGGCCAGCGGCCCGCCCATCACCGGACAGCCCGGCGAGGACAACCGGGGCACCATCATCCAGGGCTTCGTCGAGGGCTCCAACGTCGATCCGACCAAGGAACTCATCGACATGATCCGCACGCAGCGCGCGTTCGAGATGAACTCACAGACCATCCGCACCGCCGACGAGATGCTCCGGACGGTGTCGCAACTGGCGAGGTGACGCGATGACAAGACTCCTGCTCATCGTGGTTCTCGCCCTGTCCGCCCTGTCGCTCTGCGGCGCCGCGCTCGGCGGCCAGATCGCGCTGCGGTCCAGCGCCCGGGTCCCCGCCGAGCGGGCCGTGCTGCTGTCCGACATCGCCGACCTCACCGGGCACGAGGCCCAGGCGCTCGCGGGCGTCGAGGTCCACGCGCCGCTCGCGCACGGGGCCCGCGCCGCCGCGACCGAGCGCGAGGTTCGCGCCGCGCTCGACCGGCACGGCGTGAACTGGGGGCGGGTGACGCTCCGCGGATCGACCTGCGAACTGATCGCCCCCGCTGCCGCCAAGCCCGAGGCGCCTCCGAGGCCGGCGCCGCAGGAGCCCGCGCCAAAGCACGTGGTGATCGACGCCGCCGGCGCGCCCACCGTGCGCACCGCGGCGGCCCAGACGCTGGCCCGCCTGTTCGAGGTTGAGTTGCACGATCTGCAGATCGCCTTCGACGACCCGGACGGCTCGCTGCTCTCGGTGTCCGGCGCGGGTCGGCGGATCGACGCGCAGCCCGCGGCCTCGGCCAACGGCTCGCGCATCCCCATGAACATCTGGGTCTACGAGGCAGACGCGGTGGTCGCGTCGGGGATCATCCGCGCCGACGTGCGCGTGCGCCGAACGGCGGTCATCGCCTCGGGCGCGCTGCGCCGTGGCCAGGAGATCTCCTCGGGCGATGTGACGCTCGAGACCCTCTGGATGGAGCCCGGCGCCGGGCGGCCGATCACCTCGATCGACGAGGCGGTGGGGCAGGTCTGCCGCACTCGGATTCCCGCGGGCACGGCGCTGCGCGCGGACCACGTGGAGCGCGCGGTGATCGTCCGCCGGGGCGACCTGGTGACGGTGCACTGCGTCGCGGGGGGAGTTGTCGTCAAGACGCCGGCGCGGGCCCAGACCGACGGGCGCGACGGGGATGTGATCGAGTTCAAGGTGGACCGGTCCCGGCGGCCGTTCCTGGCCCGCATGAGCGGGCCCGGGCGCGCCGTGATGATCGCCGGCGCAGGCCGGACGGAGGACGAGCGATGAGCGGAACATTCAAGCGGACCCGAGGGGCCCTCGCGGCGGCGGCCTTCGGCGCCGTCTCGGCGACGGGCCAGAGTCTCTTCCAGCAGCCCGTGCTCCCGGCCGCTCCGGCGACGGTTGAGGGCATGCCGGGGTCCGAGCCCACGCTCAACCCCGTCGCGGAATTGAGCGCGGTGAGTCTGTACGCGGTGCAGCCGCCCAAGCCGCGCACGGTCAAGGTCCACGACCTCATCACGGTGATCGTGAACCAGTCGAGCAAGATGACGCACGATCAGTCGCTGGACACGGACAAGAAACTCACGTCCAAGGCGGCGGTCAACGCGTTCCTGGATTACACACTGCTCCTCAAGGAACTGCAGTTCCGCGCGTCCACGGGGGCGCCTCTGCCCCGGATCGACGTCACGGGGCAGAACAAGTTCGAGGGCGACGGCGAGTTCGAGCGCGAGGACCGGGTCACGGCGCGGATCACGGCGGAGGTGGTGGACATCAAGCCCAACGGCACGATCGTGCTCGAGGCCCGCTCCGTCGTCTCCACGGACAAAGAGACGCAGACCATGCTGCTCACCGGCATCTGCCGCCACGAGGACATCACCGCCCAGAACACGGTGCAGTCGAGCCAACTCTTCGACCTGCGCCTGGAGACCCGCCACGAGGGCGACGTGAACAACGCCAGCAAGAAGGGCTTCCTCACCCGCATCCTCGAGGGGATCGTCGCTTTCTGAGCGAAGGGCGCCGAGCCGCCCTTCTCATTCCATTTGGCCCAGCGGTTGCGACGGAGTCCTCCGATGGCTGCACGAACCCGGCGAATCACCCGATCGACCCCCATCCTCGCGGCGATTCTTGCGCTCGCCGCGCTGGTCCTGCCGAATAAGGCCCACGCCGTCAGTCTGCAGGAACTCGTCCGGCTCAAGGGCCAGGGCAAGTCCGAACTGCGCGGCTTCGGCCTGGTGATGGGCCTGCCCGGCACGGGCGACTCGGGTCAGGACCTGCTCGTGGCCCGCCCGCTGGCGCAACTCCTGCAGAACGAGGGCAACCCGATCGCCGACCTCAGCGAACTGGCCAAGTCCAAGAGCGTCGCCGTCGTGATGGTGACCTGCACCGTCCCCGAGACCGGCGCGCGGGCTGACGACCAGATCGACTGCTACGTCTCCGCCCTCCACAACCCCAAGAGTCTCGAGGGCGGGACGCTCTTCATCGCCCCGCTGCGCGGCCCGCTGCCGGGCCAGGGCGTCTTCGCCATGGCCTCCGGGCCGCTCGTGATCGAGGGGGCCAACACCCGCGCCGGACGCGTCCGGGGCGGCGCCAAGATGGTCCGCGACGTGCCCATGCCCACGATCGCCGACGATTTCTCGATCACCCTCATCCTCGACCACGCCGTCGCCAACTGGACGACCTCACAACTCATCTCCAGCACCATCAACCAGCACCGGCTCGCCTACGACGACCTGGCGCCCGACATCGCCCGCGCGCTGGATGAACGCACCGTCCGCGTGATCATCCCCCCCGAAGAGCGCTCCAATCCCGCCAACTTCCTCGCGGACGTCATGAGCATCCGCTTCGATCCGTCCCTGATCGACCTGCCCGCCCGCATCGTCGTCAATGAGCGTGAGGGCGCCATCGTCGCGACCGGGGACGTCGAGATCAGCCCCGTGCTCATCACCCACGGCGACCTGGTGATCACCACGATCAACCCGCCCATCCAGCCCACGCCTCAGAACCCGCAACTCGACGCGAGCCGCTGGGCCGTGGTCGGCACCGCCGCCAGGCCCACCGAGGGCGCACGCCTGCAGGACCTCCTCACGGCGTTCCGCCAACTCAACGTCAGCGTGGACGACCAGATCGCCATCCTCAATCTCCTTCGGCGCAGCGGAAAACTGCACGCCGAGATGGTGGTGGACTAAGGCCATGATCAGCGCGCCCTCACTCGCCGACCTGCCCAGCACGCACGCTGTGCCCCGCTCGTCGGTGGCGCAGTCGCTCGATCCCCGTGGATTCGAGAGCGCGGCCGCCGGGGCGAAGGAGCGGCCGAGCCCCGAGAGTCTGGCGCGTCAGGCCGCGGCGGACCTCGTGTCCATCGCCCTGGTGCAGCCCACGCTCAAGATGCTGCGGGAGTCGAACATGGCGGCGGCGCCGTTCGCCCCGGGCGATTCCGAGAAGACCTTCGGCGCGTTCCTCGACGCCGAGTACGCCTCGCGCATCACGAGCGCCAGCCGCTTCGGCTTGGTGGACGCGATCGCGGGCCGAATGCTCGCCAACGCCGCGGGCCGGGAGGTGGACGTCCGTGGTTGAGATCCGCCCCATGCGCAAGCCCGACCCGATGGCCGCCGAACTCGAGCAGATCCTGCGCGACCTGACCGAGCAGCACGAGCGCCTGCGCGCCACGTCGCAGCGCCGCCGAGCGGCGATCCGCGCCGCCGACCCCGGCGCCATGGCCGAGTGCCTGACCGCCGAGGCGGCGCTGGCCCAGCGGATCGCGGAGATCGAGACGCGGCGCGAAGGGCTCGTGCAGCGCGCCATCGAGCGATTCGGGCGGCCCGCGGACGCCGGCGCCGACTGGCGCCCGACGATCTCCTGGATTGCCGCACGGCTCGATGAGCCGGACTCATCGCGGCTCGCGGCGCTGGCAGGGGCGCTGCGTGAACTGATCGAGGGCCTCCGGGCTGAACGGCTCGCCGTCCGAGACGCCGCGGACGCGTTGGCATCGCATATGCGGGGCCTGATCCGCGCGGTGGAGAGCCGGCTGAACCACTCGGGCGCGTACGGGCGTCGCGGGGTGGTGGGGGCCGGGCCCGCGGTTTTCTCGGCGCTGGACCTGACCACATGACCCTGAGCGCATCCTTCCAGATCGGTCGATCGGCCCTGACGGCGAGCCAGTTGGCGATCCAGGTCGCCGGCCAGAACATGGCCAACGCCGCGACCGCCGGGCACAGCCGGCAGGTGGCGCGGATCGTCTCCGTGGGCTCGGGCGTGGGCGCGGGCGTGGTGAACACGGGGCGCGGCGTGCAGGTGATCGAGGTCAAGCGCCAGATCGACACAGCGCTGCAGTCCCGGCTCGAGGACAGCATCTCGCGCGAGCAGGCGGCGCTGGTGGACCAGCAGATCCTCTCGCAGATCGAGTCGATCATCAACGAACTGTCGGACACCGACCTTTCGAGCGAGATGACGCGGTTCTTCAACGCCTTCTCGGAACTGGCGAACAACCCCAGCGCCACAGAGACGCGGGCCGTGGCCATCGAGCAGGGCGTGGTGCTCGCCTCGTACCTTCGGGGCCTGAACGCCGACCTGAACTCGATGCGGGAGCAGATCGACGCCCAACTCGCCACGCGCATCAACAAGGCCGACGAGATCCTGCGGGAGTTGGCCAGCGTCAACGACGCGGTCGTGGCCTCCGAGCAGGGCGTGGGCAACGCCAACGAACTCCGCGACCGGCGCGACATGCTCGTCTCCGAGTTGAGCCAACTCATCGACGTCACCACCATCGAACAGCCCAACGGCGCGATGGACATCCTCGTCGGGTCCACGCCCATCCTCCTGGCGGGGACCTCGCGCGGGCTGGGCTTCCGGCAGGAGGCCGTCGACGGCGAAATCCGCGCCGTGGTCTACGTCAAGCAGACCGACCAGCAACTCAACCTCACCACCGGGAGCATCGGCGCCTTCCTCCAGCAGCGCGAGAAGAACGTCAACGGCGTCATCCAGGACCTCAACGCCCTGGCCAGCAACCTCATCTTCGAGGTCAACCGGCTTCACACCTCCGGCTCGCCGGTCGCGGCGCTGACCGACCTCACCGGCGACCTGCCCGTGCCGCTGGCCGATCGCGCCCTCGCGCTCAACGACCCCGCCAACGCCACCTTCGCGCGCCTGCCCTTCTCCGCCGGCAACGGCGCGTTCAACGTCGTGGTCAGCGACTCGGCCGGCAACAGGACCATCACGCGCATCGAGGTGGACCTCGACGGCATCGACAACGCCGGCCTGCAGGGCTTCGGCGACGACACCTCGCTCGAGGACATCCGCGACGCGCTGAGCGCGATCCCGAACCTCAACGCCGAGATCACCTCCTCCGGGCGCCTGCGCGTCTACACCGACAGCGGGTTCGAGGTCTCCTTCGGCGACGATTCGTCCGGGGCTCTGGCGGTCCTGGGCGTCAACACCTACTTCAGCGGGACCAACGCCGCGAACATCGACGTCCGCGCCGATCTGCAGGGCCAGCCGCTCAAACTGGCCGCCGGCTTCTCCCGCAGCACCAACGAGGTCGCCCTGGCGATCTCCGCGCTGCGGGACAAGGGCGTGCCCGGCTTGGGCGGCCTGTCGCTCCGCAACTCGTGGCTGGCGACGGTGGAGAGAGTGGGCGTGGAGGGCGCCGCGGCCAACACGCGCGTCGCCTCGACGCAACTGGTGCGCGAGAGCCTCGAGGCCCAGCGGGGCGGCATCAGCGGCGTGAGCATCGACGAGGAGTCGCTCAATCTTTTGTCGTTCCAGCGCCAGTACCAGGGCGCCGCGCGCTTTATCTCCGTCGTGGACGAGATGCTCCAGACCCTGATCGCCCTTGTGTGAGCCGTCATGAGCGCCATCCCCGCCAACCTGGCCCGCGTCCCGAACCTGCTGGTGTCCAACGCCGCGCTGTCCACGATGACGCGCACCGGGCTGGACCTGCTCAAACTCAGCGAGCAGATCGCCACGGGCTCGTCGCTGCTGCGGATCAGCGACGACGCGGTGCGGGCGTCGGTGGCGCTGGTGCTCGATGAGCGGCTCGAGAACGCCGGCCAGCGCTTCCGGAACCTCGACCACGCCCAGGCCCTGCTGGACACCGCCGACCAGGCGCTGCTCGACGCCCGCGACCTGGCCGTCGAGGCGCAGTCGATCGCGTCGTCGCAGATCGGCGTCGGGTCGGACTCCACCACGCGTCGCAACCAGGCGCTCGTGATCAATTCGATCCTGCAGGAGATGATGAGCGTCGCGAACCGCTCGTTTGCCGATGTCCACGTCTTCGCCGGCGCCACCGTGCCCACCACGCCCTTCCAGGCGTTCCTCGGCGGCGTCCGCTACGCCGGCGCGGGCGAGGGCCTGCGCACCGACCTGGGCGCCGGGCTCGATTTCCCCGTCACCGTCAGCGGCGAGGCCGCCTTTGGCGCGCTCTCGGCGCGCCTCAAGGGCGACGTCGACCTCAACCCCATGCTCACCAGGTCCACCCGGATCGCCGACCTGGGCGGCGCTCGACAACTCGGCGTCTCGCTGGGACAGATCGAGGTGACCATCGACAACGGAACGCCCGTCACCGTCGCCGTCGACCTGGCCGGCGCCGAGAGCGTCGGCGACGCGCTCGACCGCATCGAGGCCGCAATCCGCGCCGCCGACCCCGCGGCGCTGGACGGCGCCTTCCCCTCCGCCACCGTCGCCGGCGAGCAGTTCTCGTTCGATGTGGCGGCCGGGTACACGGTCACATTCCAGGATGTGGGCGCCGGGACCACCGCGCAGGACTTGGGCATCGCCGACTTCGGGTATGCCGACGGCGCGCCGGTGAAGACCGCGGGCCTGATGAACCTCGACCCTCGCCTCACCGACCTGACCCTCCTGAGCGACCTGGACCCCGCAAGCGCGATGACCTTCGGCGACATCCGCTTCCGCAACGGCGCCCTGACCGGCGTCGTGACGACGACCCCGACCATGACCATCGGGCAACTCCGGGCGCAGATCAACGCCCTGGGCCTGGGCGTCCGCGCCGAGATCAGCCCCGACGGCGCCTCCCTGGACGTGGTCAACGAGGTGTCCGGCCTGTACCTGAGCGTCGAAGAGGTCGGCGGCGGCACGGCGGCCACGTCCCTGGGCATCCGGTCGATGACCGGTTCGACCCTGATCTCGGACTTCAACTTCGGGCGCGGGGTCGAGATCGCCCACGGCGCTGTGGACCCCATCACCGGGCTGCCCGACGCCGACCGGAACGTCGATTTCCGCGTCACCACCCGAAGCGGGGCGACGTTCACGGTGGACCTCGAGCCCGGCCATATGGGCACGGTCAGCGACGTCATCGCCCGCATCAACGCCGAGGCCGCGGGCCAGGGTCTGGCTGTTCCGGCCGACTTCGAGGCCGCCCTGGCGTCGGACGGCAACGGGATCGTGCTCCTGGACAACACCGGGCCGGTGACGGGCCAGACGAGCGTGGCGCGTCTGAACGGCTACGCCGCGGAGGACCTGGGCCTGCTGAACGGGTCGTTCACGGCGGGGGCGACGGCAGTTTTTGCCGCCGCGGACCGCGCAAAGGTGCGCGTGGACAGCGTGTTCACCACCCTGATGGAGATGCGGACGGCCCTGGAGACCAACAACGAGCGTGGCATCACGCTTGCAGGTGAGTTTCTGGCCCCGGACGTGGACCGTCTGCACCAGGCGCGAGCGCTGGTGGGGGCGCGGGCGGCCCGGATCGAAGCGGGTCGTGCCCGCGAGCAGGACGTTCAACTGCTGAACGAGAAGTTGCGGAGTCAGATGAAGGACCTGGACTACACGACGGCCTCGACGCGGTACGCCCTGCTGCAACTCGCGCAGCAGGCGGGCCTGACGACGACCGCCCAGTCGTTCTCCCGGTCGCTGCTGGACTTCCTGGGCTGACGCCCCGGAGCCGGATTCAGGACATCGCCCGGGCGTTCGCCCGGGACCGCCGCCCCGGCCGCGGCGGGAATGACACGGACGTCGCCCGCGCGGGACGCGCGGGATTCACCCAAGACTCTGGCCGGCAGAGCGGAGCGCTGCGATGGAACTCCGGACGACACGATTCGGGACGATCACGATCGCGGACGATCGCATGATCACGTTCCCCAAGGGGCTGCTTGGCTTCTCCTCGTTCACGAGGTACTGCCTGCTGCAGCCGAACGACGACGCCGCCTTCTTCTGGCTCCAGTGCGTGGACGAGCCGGGCCTGGCGTTCGTCGTGGCCGACCCCAGCCTGTTCTTCCCCGACTACTCGGCGCCGATCCGCCCCGAGCAGATGCAGGACATGGACCTGGGCCGGCTCGAGGACGCTCAGGTCTTCGTGATCGTGAACAAGGTCAACGAGTCGCTCACCGCGAACCTTCAGGGTCCGCTCGTGATCAACGTCGTCAACAAGAAGGGCGAGCAACTCGTGCTCGCGGACAAGCGCTGGACCACCCGCCACCACGTCATGACCGTGGGCCGGCGCGTCCAGGCCGCCTCCGCCTGAGCCGAACCCGCGCCTCGATCCGTCGGCGCCGCCCGCGGGCGCCGGAACACCCGATGCAGACGCCCCCGTCACGGACGACGAGGGTTTCGACGACGCCGCGCCATGTGCCCGCGCTGCGCCGTCATAGGAAGGAGCCGAACCGATGCTGGTCCTCTCACGTCAACGCGACGAGACGATCATGATCGGCGACGACATCGAGATCACCGTGGTGGACATCCGGGGGGACAAGGTCCGCCTCGGCATCACGGCGCCCACGAGGATCGCCGTGCACCGCAAGGAGGTCTACGAGGCGATCAAGGCCGAGAACGAACGCGCCGCACGCCTGGAAAACGGCGACCTCGACGCGCTCGCACACTCGATCTCCGCCGGTCCCGCGAAGAACCACCGAACGCTGGGCGCCGGAGCGCTCGCCAGCGCCGCAACCAGAGCCAACCCCGCCGCGCAGCCACACCCCGCGGCCAAGTCCGCCTGACGTTCGATCTCACACGAGGTCCCCGGGAGCACGGGGCCCGACCACACAGACAACGCACGGCCGAACTCGACGCTCGCCGCAATCACGGAGGATTGCCATGGCCCGCATCAACACGAACATTTCCAGCCTCATCGCGCAGCACAACCTCGCCAAGGTGCAGGGGAACCTCGACCTGCGCCTCGAGCGGCTGTCCACCGGCCTGCGCCTCAACCGCGGCGCCGACGACCCCGCCGGCCTGATCGTCTCCGAGCGCCTCCGCGCCGAGATCGCAGGTCTGGACCAGGGCATCAAGAACGCCGAGCGGGCCAGCAGCGTCATCGCCACGGCCGAGGCATCCCTCGCCGAGGTCAGCGACCTGCTCAACTCGATCAAGGCCCTCGTGGTCGAGGCCGCCAACTCCGGCGCCATCTCCATCGAGGAGAAGCGCGCCAACCAGTTGCAGATCGACTCCGCCGTCGAGTCCATCACCCGCATCTCCAACACCACGTCCTTCGCGGGCCTCAAACTCCTCGACGGCTCCCTCGACTACCTGACCTCGGGCCTCGAACAGTCCGAGATCGCCCTCGCACGCATCAACGCGGTCCGCTTCGGCACGCGGTCCAGCGTCGCCGTGGACGTGGAGGTCATCGAGTCCGCCCAGGTCGCCTCGCTCTACCTCTCCACCGCCGCCTTCCCCACCGCCGGGCAGATTCCCTCCGCCATCACGCTCGAGATCGCCGGCCCCACCGGCGTGCAGGTGCTCGACTTCGCGTCGGGCCTCACCATCGACCAGGTGATCCAGGCCGTCAACGCCGTCGCCGACAACACCGGCGTCCGCGCTGAACGCGTGACGGCCGGGCCGGGCGGCCTGACCTCCGGCCTCCGATTCAAGTCCGTCGCTTTCGGCTCCGACGCCTTCGTCAGCGTCTCGCGCCTGGGCAACGCCGGACAGTTCGCGCAGATCTACCAGATCGCCAACAACGGCCCCGTCCCCATCGACTGGGCGACCTCCACCCTCAACCTCACCAGCCGCGACTCCGGCAAGGACGTGGTCGCCATCGTCAACGGCGCCGTCGCCTCGGGCCGCGGCGTGGGCCTGTCCATCCGCGACACCTCCCTCGACGTCGAGATGACGCTCACGGAGGCGTTCGCCACCACCATCAGCGGCTCCCCCAGCCAGTTCACCATCACCGGCGGCGGCGCCCTCTACCAACTCGGGCCCCAGGTCATCAGCGCCCAGCAGACCAACATCGGCATCCGCTCCCTCGCCGACTCCCGCATCGGCGGCACCCTCGTGCCGCTCAGCGACGGCTCCCTCGAACTCCAGTTCCTCAACTCCCTCAAGTCCGGCGGCATCAACGACCTTCTCAAGGGCAACTTCATCGCCGCCTCCTCCATCCTGGAGACCGCCATCGACGAGGTCTCCGTCCTCCGCGGAAAACTCGGCGCCTTCGAACGCAATACGCTCCAGACCAACGTCCGGTCCCTCCAGTCCGCGGTGGAGAACGTCACGGCCGCGGCGTCGCAGATCCGCGACGCGGACTTCGCCGCCGAGACCAGCGCCCTCACCCGGGCCCAGGTTCTGACCAGCGCCGGCACCACGGTCCTGGCCACCGCCAACTCCTCCATCCAGAACGTGCTCCAACTTCTGGGCTGATCCCGGACCCCATCCCCCCGCCACACCCCCGGAACCCGCGGCGCCGCCGCGGGTTCCGTTGTCATTGCGCCGACGGTCAGAACGGCTTATTCCGACCCCCGGAGGCGGTTTTCGGGCCAATGGGAGGGCTCATAAGAGAAAGGCGACCGCAAAAATTCATGCGGTCTTATGTGACCGCATCGCCCCGCCGATAAGGCCCGCGGGTCACGG
>JACVCK010000056.1 GCA_016742055.1 Phycisphaerales bacterium | reverse complement strand
CCGGCCGGCCCGCCAGCGCGCCCGCCGCCGAGGCCCAGGCCTCGCCCCCCACCTGGCGCATGGACGTCTACGTCCACCCGCGCTGCCCCTGCACCCGGGCCACCATCGAAGAACTCTCGCG
Organism: Phycisphaerales bacterium; assembly: GCA_016742055.1. Lineage (GTDB taxonomy): Bacteria > Planctomycetota > Phycisphaerae > Phycisphaerales > UBA1924 > JACVCK01. Next base: position 13,459 of record JACVCK010000056.1, on the reverse strand, counting down.
CCTCTCCGCCCGGCTCGGCGAACGCGCCTCCCTCCACTTCTGGTTCTTCCGACCGGAACGCGAGCCCGACGCCTGGGCGCATTCCGCCTCCTGGAAGGCCGCGGCCGCGATCGTCGGCGCCACCGTCGCCACAGACCCTGAGGGCCGCCTCGCCGCCGAAGCCGGCGCCGCGGCCTCCGGGCACGTCGTCCTCCGCGCGCCCAACGGCCACCCGGTCTTCGCCGGCGGCGTGACGCTCACGCGCGGGCACGTGGGCCCCAGCCCCGGCGGCGACGCCGTCTACTCCTGGATCACCACCGGCGACGGCATCGACGCCGCGCCGACCCTCGGCTGCGCGCTCCGGAGCCCCGAACGATGACCCCCGCCGACACCAGCCCCGCCGTCGCCGCTCGCACCGCCGAACTCTTCCGGCAGGACTGCCAGCGCGTCTGGCGCAACGCCGACCGGCTGTTCGTCGGCCTCCTGCTGATCCAGTGGCCCATGACGGTCGCCGCGGCGCTGACGATCTCCCCGCGCACCTGGATCGGCGCCGAGAGCGCCGTGCACCGGCACGTCTGGGCCGCCATCGTCATCGGCGGGCTGCTCACGCTCTTCCCAGCGTGGCTGGCCCGCAAGCAGCCCGGCGCCGCGGTCACCCGGCACGTCCTCGCGGCGGCGCAGGTCGGCTACTCCGCGCTGCTCATCCACGTCTTCGGCGGGCGCATCGAGACGCACTTCCACGTCTTCGGCTCGCTCGCCTTCATCGCCTTCTACCGCGATTGGAAGGTGCTCCTCACGGCGTCGGCGATTGTCGCGGCGGACCACCTGCTCCGCGGGATGTGGTGGCCCCGCTCGGTCTTCGGGATGCTCTCGCCCGGGCGCTGGCGCTGGATGGAGCACGCGCTGTGGGTGACGTTCGAGGACACGGTCCTGCTGCTGTCGATCGCCCGCGCCGGTCGCGAGGCGCACCTGCTCGCCCAGCGCCAAGCCGAACTGGAGGCCAGCAAGTCCGAGGTCGAGGAGCAGGTCCGCGTCCGCACCGCCGAACTCGAGGCCGCCCGCGCCGCCGCCGAGTCCGCCAGCGGCGCCAAGACCGAGTTCCTCGCCAACATGAGCCACGAGATCCGCACGCCGATGACCGCCATCGTCGGCTACGCGGAACTCCTCGACGAGCCGGCCCTCTCCCCCGCCGAGCGCGCCGAGCACGTCCGCACCATTCGGCGCAACGGCGAGCACCTGATCGGCGTCATCAACGACATCCTCGACCTGTCCAAGATCGAGGCCGGCCGACTGGACATCGCTTCCGAGCAGTGCCGCGTGTGCCAGGTCGTCTCCGATGTCGCCGCTCTCATGCGCGTCCGCGCCAAGGGCAAGAACGTCGATCTGAAGGTCGAGTACGAGTTCCCCGTCCCCGAATCGATCCGCACCGACCCGCTCCGCCTGCGCCAGATCCTGGTCAACCTGGTGGGCAACGCCGTGAAGTTCACCGAACGGGGCGGAGTCCGCATCGTCGTCCGCACCCTGGCCGACGACCCCTCCCGCTCGCGCATCGAGATCGCCGTCCACGACTCGGGCATCGGCATTTGCCCGCAGGACCTCGAAGTCCTCTTCCGGCCCTTCACGCAGGTGGACAACTCCCGCACCCGCCGATTCGGCGGCGCTGGACTCGGCCTCGCGATCTCGCGACGACTGGCCCACATGCTCGGCGGAGAAATCGTCGTCGAAAGCGCCCCGGGCTCCGGCAGCGTCTTCACCCTCCGGCTCCCCGTGGGCGACCTCGCCGGCGCCCGCATGATCCACGACCCCTCCGAAGCGCTCACGCCCGTGGACGACCAGGCCGGCGCCGCGCTCCCCACGCTCCGGGGACGGATCCTCCTCGCCGAGGACGGACCCGACAACCAGCGGCTCATCGCGTTCCACCTCCGACGCGCCGGGGCCGACGTCGCGCTCGCCAACAACGGACGCGAAGCCCTCGACCTCGCCATCCAGGCAAAGCGAGAGGGCCGGCCCTTCGGCCTGGTGTTCATGGACATGCAGATGCCCGTCATGGACGGCTACGAGGCCACCCGCTCGCTCCGCGCCGCCGGGTACGAACTGCCCATCGTCGCCCTGACCGCGCACGCCATGGCCGATGAACGCCAGCGCTGCATCGAAGCCGGCTGCGACGACTACGAAACCAAGCCGATCAGCCCGTTCCGGCTCCTCAACGCCGCGGCCCGATTCCTCGAAGCCGCCCGCGCCGCCGCCTGAACACCCACACCCGACTTCACCGGCGCCGCCGACCGGCGCCCAGCAGCGCCAGCGCCGCGAGCGCGGCGCCACCCGGCCCCGGCACGCTCCGCGGCGCCGCGACGTTGAACAGACTCACCACCAGGTTCAGATCCCCGAACCCCACGAACCCGTCCCCGTCCACATCCCCCTGCGACCAACTTCCGGGGGCGTTGAAGTTCGACACGATCACGTTCAGATCGGAGAACCCGATCAGCCCGTCGTGATCGATGTCCGCGATGTGGCTCACGCCCACCGCGTACTCCGTCTCGGAACGCTCCGCGTACCAGCGCAGGTCCGAAGCGCCGAAGAACCCGCTCCGCGACGCGAACCCGCCCAGCGGCAGGTCCAGCACGTCGAAGTCGCCCTGCGACGACCCGTAGGTCATCACCACCCACCGATCGCCCCAAGTGGCTTCGAACGCCTCCGGCGTCGTGACCGTCAGCGTCCCCGCCAAGGTCGCCTCGCCCGTGATCGTCATCAGCCCCGACAGGCCGCGCTCCTTCATGCCGCCGACCTCGAACGCCAGCGCCGCGCCCGATGCGTTCACAAAGCCGCCCGTCACGCTCACCGACCCCGCGTGCGCCATCGCGTACGTCCCCGCGTTCGTCGTGACCGCCTCGCCCTCCAGCCGCACCCTGCCCTCGCGCACGTCGAGCAGACCCGAGTTCTCGAACGACATCGTTCCGCCGTTGCTGAACAGCCGCAGTTCGCCAGCGCCCTGTTTGATGATCGTGCCCTCATTCCGAAGAACGCCGCCACCGACGAGACCCATCATCGACGCGTTGATCCCCTGGAACACGGTTGCGGTCACCATGCCTTGGTTGCGTAGATCGCCTCCATCCAAGCGGAGTGTGACCGAGTTCAAGGTGGCGCTCCCCTGCACGATCAACTCGCGCGAGAGCGTCAGCGGAGCGAAGAAACCGATCGTCGCGACGGCGCCGCTTTCCACGACGGTCTTTCCCGATCCGGTCATCGTTCCACCCGTCCACCGGAGGAGTTGACCGACGTTGACATCAGCCATGCCTCGAACTGTTCCGCCCGTGAGATGCAGCTCGCTCATCGCCGCCGACGTCGGGCCAACATCGATGGACCCCACCCCACCAACGGTGACGATCGCCCCGGCGTCGAGACTCAATCCCCCGTCGAACCGCAGCGAGGTTCCCGTTGTGGTCAGCAGCGCCCCCCCCTGAAACGCCTGCAAAAACGTCGCGGCGCCGCCGGCGAACGCCCATGCAGATGGCTTTGGCGTGGCCTCGAACGTCACGTGTCCCCCCGAGATCCGGATGGCGCCCGCCACGTTGAGGTCTCCGCTCCCGACCGTCAACGCGCCGCCCGCAAACTCCACCGATCCCTGGCCTTGCACACGACCCAACCCGCCCGTCGCGCTGAGCCGCAGAACCGCCCCGGAGTCGATCTCGATCGTCCCAGTGTTCTCCAGCGACAGGCCGACGCCCTCGATGGCTCCCGCGCCGGCGCCGGTGATCTTCAACAACCCCGAATTGCTGACCTCGGTCGAGGCGCCATTCACCGTGATGGACGTCGTGGCGTTGATCCTGAACTCTCCCTCGTTCAGAAAGCGCCCGCCATCGAGCGTCAAGTCGCCGACATCCAAGCTTCCCGTACCCAAATTCTGCAGCGTTCCAAAGAGCCGCCGGGAGCCGGAAGTGGCGCTGATCGAGAGCGAACCCGTCTCCACGATCTCGGCGGTGACGCCCGCGAGAATGTCCCCCCGCCCCCACTGCAGCGAACTCACGCGTGCGCGAGCGTCGCCGCCGAGCACGCCGCGATCGATCGTCGTCGCGCCCAGCCAGGCATCCCCAAGCAGCGTCAGCGTCCCCCCCGTCAAGTCCCACTGCGGCGCGACCAGCCCTGGCGTCAGAAGCACGTTCCCTCCGTCGACGCCGAGGCGGCCGATGGAGCCGATGAACGAGTTATCGAGTGTGTGATTACCGGAAGTGAAGATCAGCGCCCCGGCCCCTTCGATCACGCTCGCCGGGCCATGTGTAAACGTCCCCCCGATGCGCAGCGATGCGCCTCCGGCGACGTGAATTCCGCCGTTGTTCACCAGATTGGACGACGCCCGCAACACCCCCTGCTCAACGCGCACCTCGCCATTGTTCACGAACGCCTGAGGTCCGGACCCGCCGATCGACAGCTGGGTCGCGCCGGCCACGGCCACCAACGTGCCGTCATTGACGAACGAACCGGCGTTCGAACTCGTCATCGAGAAATCCCCCGTCGCGGTGAACGTCTTCCGGTTGATCAGGGTTCCCCCGCTGATCGCGAGATTGCCCGCCGTCCAAACCACATCGCCGTGCGCTTCGAGCGTGCGGGACAACGTCTTCACGGCGGAGGTGGAGCCTGTCAGAACAGCGCCCTCCGCCAGGATCGTCGTTCCTTCCCCATCCATCACGCCGCCCTTCCAGAGCAGCGGACCTGCGAACGTGAGGACCCCCGATCCGCCCAGTGCACCGTTGATGTCGCCGGAGGTGAACGCGATGTCGGTCGGCCCAAATCCCACGCCGCCCGCGGCGTTGCTGACCAGGAGCGACGGCGCGCCAATCAACGTATAGCCGCCTTCAAAGTTCCTTCGCACGCTGTCGACAAAGTTCCCGCCTCCTGTCTGGTGATACAGATAATTCACGGCGCCGCTGACGAGCGTCAGGGGCCCCGACGGATGCTCGTGCAGCGTGATCTCCCCGCCCGTCAACCGGATGGCGCCCGGGATCGACCACCGATCGGGGCGGAGGTCGTGCCCGCCCCCTGCGAACTCCACCACGCCATCGACTTGGAATGAGCCGCGCTTGCCCACGACTGTCTCGCCGTTCAACCAAAGTGTGGCGCCCGGCGCCACCACGATCGCCCCGCGGTTCTCAAGTCCAGCGGCGATCGACAGAAAACCGGACGACACCGAGATCGATCCATTGTTCTTGAGTGGATCCAGACCGGCTTGGTAGACCACCCCGCCCGCCCCGGACTTGATCATCTCGCCGTTGTTCACCAGCCCGCCCCCGCCGCCGATCTTCGCGAAGGTCGTCGAGGTGATCGTGCCGCCCACAACTTCCATCGTGCCATCGTTGGTCAGCGTCCCCCCGTCGAACCGCAGGTTTCCCCGTACGACCTGCATCGTTCCCTCGTTCACGAGCGATACGCCGATATCGTGGTTCTGGTTGCTAGAAACGTCGCCGACCGACATCGAGCCACCGGCCGCGATCCTCACCTCGCCCTCTCCTTCGAGACGACCCCGGGCCCAATGGAACGACGGCAGAGCCAATGACTCGGCGATGTGCAGCGTGCCCGAGAGTCGCAGGTGCGGCGTCGAGACCGAAGACAAGAAACGATGCGTGCCCCCCTCAATGTTGATCTCGCCGAAACTCGCGGCCCCATGAAATGTGCTCTGGCCTGCTAACCGCCCGAGTCCCCCGATTGTCACCGTTCCGTGATGGACCAGAATGCCTTGGTCCGCGTACAGGTCGCCATCGCCGACGATCGTGCTGGAGGACTGCAGCGTGTGATTGCCGTTCAGCGACAAAGTGGCGCCTGCGCTGACTTGAAACATGCCGGTGTGCTCGCCCCCCGACCTTAAGCCGAGCGTTCCCCCCTCGACCCGGACCGTTCCATCGTTCAGGAATCTTGCGTCTGAAACGGACCTCTCGAAGTTCTGAGCGCCAGCCCCTTGCTTGACGTACAGCCCGGTGTTCCGGAAGGTTCCCGCATTCACGCTTCCGCTGTTCACCACCATGTCGCCGGAGGCGACAATCGTGCCTGTGTTGATGAACTCAGAGCGAAGGCGGAAGGCGGCGCCGCTCCAGGTCACCGATCCGGCGTTCTCAATCGTCCGGCTCATCACGAGGGCCCCGGAGCCAGAGTTGAATATCGCCGTTGACGAAGGCCCGAGGTAGACGCGCGGACTCGCGGGGCCGAAGCCCGAGAACGCCCCGCCGAGCCACTCCAATGACGAGTAAATCGCCAACTCGCCCGTCCCTGCGACGGCGCCATTCGTCACCGTCACTCGGCCCGCATGCACGGTCGAGTTCTCATTCAGTGTGAGCCCGCCCGTGAGGGAGAGCGTTCCGGACAACGCGTTCATCGTCAACCGGTCCAGCGTCACAATCTGCGCCAGCGACACCGTGTACGGCCCGCCCGCCGCGCCGATCACCGCGTGGTACGTCGTCCCCGACGGATTCCCGTTGTTCGGGAAGTTCCCCCCGCTCCACTTCGTCGGGTCAACCCAGTTCCCGCTCACCGGCGCCAGCCACTGCGCCGTCACCTGCGCCGCCTGCGCGCTCACGCCCAAACCAGCGCACAACGCCACAACGCCCGCGCTCCGGTGGATCTCACGCTTCATGGCTGGCGACTCCTCGAACTGTGCGGCCGACCCCTGCCGACCACCTGCCCCCCGGGCGTGCGGCCCGGCGCGCCCACCCCGTGCGGGTGGGCCAACTCCAGACTACAGCCCACCCCTCCCCGGTCAATCCCTGACTCGTGATTTTGCCCTCACACGATGAGCCGCTCGCGCCGCCAAAGGTGCGTACGGAGCGAGAAGAGACAGAGACCAACGCCCCGCCCCCGACATGGACAGAAAGACAAAAAACCGCCCGCGCATGTGCCTCGCGCGGGCGGTTGAATGATCGGACGTCTAAGCCGCAGTGAGTAGCAGGTCGCCGGGGTGCGAAGCAATCCCTCTTACCGTTCCCTCAACAGGAACGAAACAACGCCCGTGACGAAGGCCAGACGCCGATCGTCCCGCTACGCAGCGCGCTCACCCGAGCGGCGTAACAGAATCGTTCTTCAGATTGTCTCGACGCAGGACGCGCGTCGAAACCGAGCGGCTCGCTTCCGCGGCGCCGCCGGGGTTTGCCGCCACACACCGGAGATGTGATCTTCGGCGCCCGTGCCGGGACCCCGCGCAACGACTCCGGCCTCACAACGCACAACCGGCGCAGGGGCTCTTCCATCGCTTCGCGTTGACCCGTCACGTTCCCTGTGCAAGAGGCGTGACAGCGAGGGCAGTCTAACCCAAATCAACCGCCCCGCAAGAGGGAATTTTGCCTCTGCGCACAAGTTGTCGACCGAATCCGACCTCCCCAAGCGTTCTCGGACCGCGGACTCCCGAAACCCTCCCCGGCCAGGACCCCCGTCCCCCGACCGGCGCATCAGGCCTCGGGGATCATCACCAGGAAACTCGCCTGATTCGTCGTGGCCTTGGCGCCCGCCCGCTTCTCGACCAGCGGCCGGTTGCCGTTCAGGAGGTTCAGCGGGTGTCGGCGCTGCAGCGCCTCCAAGGCCGGCGAGGGGCGCGATCCGCCCGCCCCGACCTCCGACTCCGCGAACGCCCCGATCGTCACCATGCTCCGTTGCGGCCCGTGGTAGTAAAAAGCGGACTCACCCTCACGCCGCAGCGCGAGCGCCGCCTGCTCGGCGGCGCGCATCGCCTCGTCCCGCTTGGGCGACTCGTACACCCCCACCTGCAGCGTGTACTTGGCCCGGGCGCCGAACTCCTCCCGCGCCTTGCTCAGGTGAAACATGGGCGAAAGGCCCAGGTCCGAGCCGGTCGAGGGCGGCGCGATGAACGCCGTCGCGAATACGGCCTGCCCGCCCATCGTCAGGGCGCGGATCCGCTCGAGTTCCTTCCGCGCGGCGTCGTTTGGTTCGGGGTACGAGCCATACGTCACCACCGTCCCGCGCCCGCGTGGCTCGACACGCAGGCCGGTCAGGCCGGTTTCGGACGCGATCCGGGCGGCGGCCTGGGTGGCGACGCCGTGGTGGTCTTCCCCCGAGAACGTCCCGAGGATGATGGTCCATTGGCCCGCCGCGTCGGCGGGGGCGGATGGCGCGGAAGCGGCGGGCTTCCTGGGGGCGCGATCGCGGTCCTGGGCGAGGGCGGGGAGGGCGACCGCCGCGGCGAAGGTGGGGAGGGCGAAATACCGAACAAAGATTGAATGGATTCGCATGAGCGGTCCGATCTGATCGGTGTATGGTTGGTATTCAAACGCTGATCGTGGCAGATTCTTCGTCGCGTCCGACTTGGTGTTATCGGTCACAAACCTCTGTGGCGTCGATTCTTGCGCGGTGGTCCGAGAGGACCGGAAACTGTGCAGGGCCGCGCGCCCCCACGACGATACCTACTGCGCCGGCGAGAAGTTCCGCCGGCGCGACCGGCAGGACCGTTGTAGGCGGTCCGAGGCCGGGGCGATGGCGGCGCCGGGACGGATCCCTTCGGCGTCGGAGCACGCATCGAGTTCAGGCGGCCTGGCGGCGGGACGACTCGCCGGGCCACCAAGGAGCAGGTCCGCTCATGTCCGACTTCCTTCCGATCTCCGGGTCCCTCGACGGCGTCTTCGGCGCCGAGCCGCTGCACCGTGCGGCGTCGTCCGCGGCTCGCGCCGCCGCGCATCCCGGCGCGCCCGAGACGACCGTCCGCGGCGCCGACGAGGTGGAACTGTCCGACCATGCCGTCTTCCTGGCGCGTCTCCGCGAGGGCGCCGACGTCCGCGCCGACCTGGTGGACCGGGCGCGGCTGAACATCGAGCGGGGCGCGTACGACTCCGACGCGGTCATCGACGGCGCCATCGAGCGCCTGTCGCGCGACCTCGACCTGCTGGCCTGAACCCCGAAACCCTCAGAACCGGAGGTCCGCCTCAGGCGGCCTCTTCGACCGGCAGGAAATCGCCTTGGGCGAAGTCCACGCCCTGTTCGCTCGCGCGCAGTTCCTGAAGGCCCACGCCCAGCGCGTGCAGGGTGGACGCCTCCGCGACGCAGATCGTGCCCACCAGCCAGACGCCGCCGGTCACGTGGCGGGCGTGGCGCGCCACGACCGGCGTCGAGAACAGTTCGATCCCCTCGCGCACGCCGACGAGCCGGTAGATCCGGTTCAACTCCACGCCGCTGGGGCACAGCAGGCCGAACCCGCCGCGGCTTGCGTCGCGGATCTCCACCGCGAACGGGCGCGTGGACGGGCCGCTGGCGCACTGCGGGTCGATGGCGAGCGTCGCGGCGACGCGCGTGGAGAAGCGCCGGAAGATGCGCCGGTTCCGCTGCGGCGAGTCCTGGTCCGTTTGCTCCAGAACCTGCAGGGCCCGGAGCAGTTCCTTGTTCTCGATCGTGTGCATGGTCGTGGCCTTGTCGATCGTGTCAGGGTCTGCACGGGTTCTATCGGCACGATGCGCGGCGGGAACCAGCCACGCGCAGGAGTTGAGGGGGGACTCCCATGATTTTGTGATGGCGCGGTTCTCGGACGGCGCGGCGGTTCTCGGACGCGTCGGCGCGCGGCGTTCGTCAGTCCAAGCGGCGCGTCGCGGTCAATCGGCGCCCGTCGGGCGTGGTGAACTGCACCAGCAGCGTGGGCGGCGCGCCCTCGAGCGACCAGTCGGGCGCCTCGTCCAGGGGCACGACGTAGGTGCGCGTGATGGGGTCGAAGCGCGCGCTGGACTGGCGCGGGTCGGTCAGGTCGAGCGTCCAGACCAGTTGCTGCCGGGGCTCGGCCTCGGCGCCGGCGTCGGGGCGCCCGGCGCGATACAACTCGAAGCGCAGGACGCCCACGTCCTTGGCGCCGTGCCCCCAGCGGTCGAACATCTCGACGTGAGCTTCGATCTGGATGATCCCCGGCGAAGCGGGGTCGCGGACCAGGCGCGTCAGGGGATGGACCTCGATCCGGGCCGCGCCGAACGGCCACTCGTACGCGCCGCGCGCCGCCGGGCCCCCGGGGCCCGCGCGCTGGGGCGAGGCGTCGCAGCCCGCGAGCGCGAGGGCGAGAACTGGAAGGAGCGTCGCGGAGCGGAGCGGGGCGCGGGGGTTCATCGGTCCGGCAGTGTACCGCCCGCGGCGCGGGCGCCGAGGGGCTGCGCCGGAGCGAAAGGCGGGCGCGGATCGGTCAGCCGCTCCAGCAGCGCGGCGACCGAGCGCTGCGCCGCCTCCAGCGCCGCGACCGCCCGGGCGTTGTCCGCCACCAGCGTCATCAGCGCGTCCAGTTGCGTGCGCTGTTCGAGGAGGCGCTCGTGCGCCTCGGCGAGTTGGCGCTCGCGTCCGGACGCGGCGCGGCGCTCGGCGAGCCACATGCACGCGATCATCCCGGCCAGGCCGAACTGCGTGAACTGCGCGAGCGTTTCGGGGTTCATCGGGGCTCCAGCGGCCAGAGGGGCGTCAGAGGAGTCGGGCGTACATCGCGCCGTACGCGAGCGACACCGCCCGTCCGCGGTCGGCGTTGGATTCGGGCGCGAACTCGATGAGCGTCATCCCGGTCCAGGTGTTCCCGCTGTTGTCCACCAGCGCGCCGGTCAGCAGCGATTGGCAGCGCGCCTGGATGAGCGCCGCCTGCGCCCAGAGGTCGGCCTCGCTCGCGCCGACCAGCCGGCCCTCCTGGCGGATGACCAGTTCGAGGTTCGTCGGAAAGACCACGATGCGGTCCTGCAACGAGTCCAGGCGCAGCGGCGGGGCCCACAGCCGCCCCACGCGCCCGTGCAGGAACCGGTGCGGGCCGGAGTTGAACAGCGATTGACCGGCGATCGTGCTCACGGGCGGAACTCCTGGATGGAGATCGGGTCGGCGGCGCCGTCGGGCGAAAGCGCCAGCAGTTCGATGCGCTGCGAGGCGCCGCGGCGCCCGGAGGCCTCCACGCGCGAGGAGCGCACCACCACCGTCGCCGACACGCGGCGCGACGGCCCGTCGGCGCCCGACGGCGCCGCGACGAACGCCAGCGCGCCCTGCCGACCCGGCGCGGGCGCGTCGGGCGAGGGGCCGTCGAGGGTGCGGACGATCACCACCTCCACGGCCTGTTCGGGCGCGTCGGCGAATACGGGGTGGGGGCCGGCGTCGGCGCGTTCGACGACGAACTTGGACGCCGAGCGCGACACGGCGATCGAGTCGACGCCGGGCAGCGCCTCGCCCAGCAGCGTCACGTGATGGGGTTGCAGGATCAGCATGGCTCTTGCGGCTCCTTGGTCGTGGTTCAGGCGCGCCGGAAGCGGGCCAGGCCCGGGCGGCGCACGGCGTCGGCCACGCCGTCGCCGTCAAGGTCGATGTGGACGAACACCTGCCGGCGCTCGTCGAGGTAGCGCTCGCGGTAGTGCGCGGCGCGGGCCCAGAGCGGGGACAGATCGCCCTGCGTCGCCGCGGCGCCGAAGAAGATCACGTGCAGCGCGCCCAGCGCCTCGAGCCGGCCCAGCGCGCGCGGGTTGAGGATGTCCTCCTCGTCGGGCGCCGGGCCCCCGGCGGGCGAGACGCCCAGGAGGCGCAGCACGTCGGCGTGGACCATCGCGATCTGCGGCCCGAAGGTGGACAGGCGCAGCGGAGCGCCGGACACGGGCAGCGGCGCCTGCGCGGACGCGTGGGCGCCGTCGCGCGGGCGCGACACCCGGAGCGTCGTGGCGCTCAGGACCTCGACGACCTCGAGCGACGCGCCCCCCACCAGCGCCACCTGCCCGGGCGCCGCCCCGGCCGCGACGAAGTCGCTCGAAGCGCTCGTGAGCGTGGTCCCGGCGATCGACGCGTCCGCCGCGGCGACGATGGTCTGTCCGGCCCACGAGGCGTCGCGGAACAGGGAGGGCTCGAAGATCAGGAGGTCTCGATCGGCGATGAAGGGCATGAGGGGGGCTCCGGCGTTGGGTCGTGGAATCCCGCCGCGCGCCGTCGGGCGCGCAGCGGGCGGGAGGGAGGAAGGCGGGGTAGGCGATGTAGCGGGCGCGGCGGCGTCAGTCGGCGCTGGTGGCCAGGCCCGAGAGGATGCCGTGCGCGAGTTCGTTGCGCATCTCGACCGTGTACTCGCCGATGATCTGTCCGATCTCGTGGTCGCCCGAGGCGGCGAGCGGCTTGTAGTGGAACGCGCGCCCGGCCAGGGGCATGACGTCGATGCGGGACGAGTCCAGCAGCACGACCGAGCCGGCCGGCGCCCAGCGGCTGAGCACGACGCGGGCCACGCCGAAGTCGCTCTCGTACACGCTCACCATCTCGCGCCACTTGCTGTCCGACGGCGTGTAGCCGACCGAGCCCGTGATGAAGGAGTTGATGCGCCGCTTCTGGAAGCCGTTGACCAGGATCGTGTCCACTCGCGAGGACGACTGCTCCCACACGCGGCGCATGGCGGCGTTGAGGACCTCCTCGGTCAGCAGGTTCCCGCCCGAGCCCGCGCCGTCGGGGATGGGGCCCACGCCGGGCGCGAAACGGTTGGTGACGATGTGCGGGATCACGCCGCGCATCGTGCGGCGCACGGATCCGGAGCCCTCGCCCCCGCTGGTCGGCGCCGCGCCGTTGATGACGCACGACTCCAGGTCCCGGAGCAGTTCGCGCAGGCGCTCCTGCTTCTGAAAGTCCAGTTCGTCGCGCACGCCGATGGTGTTGACCGCCAGTTGAGAGCCCGACACCTCCACGCTGGCGGTGAAGATCTGGGAGTAGTTCGAGCGGCGGACGCGGTTGGTGAAGATCGCCGCGGGCCGGTCGTCGCCCTCGAAGGCGGCGCCGCCGAGGATGTGCAGGGGCATGTTGTCGGCGATGGGGTGGGGCGTCGTGCCGCCGTAGCCGCGGACCACGCCGACGACGTTGCCCGCCACGGCGATGACGAGCATGACCTCGGTGGAGTCGCCGGGGCGGACCTGGTCGCCGGGCTTGAAGCGGGCGCCGTGGTCGACGGTGATGGACGCCACGCCGGTGGGCGAGGGCGTGAACGTGGACTGGTTCACCTGGTCGGTGTTGGGCAGGAGGGAGTCCTCCAGCCACTCGTGGACGGTGGATCGCGCGGGGCGCGCGCCGTCGCCGAGGTAGTCCAGGAACGGCGTCTCGAAGGGCGAGACGACCGAGACGATGTCGCTGATGTCCTCGGCGATCTCGGGCAGCGACGCGCCCGCGGTGTAGGTGGCCTTGCCGGTGAAGGGCATGCGTGAGTCTCCTGAAGTGCGTGTTGGGCGGGAAAGGGGCGGGGAAGGAACGGAGCGGGGCGGGGCGGCTCAGACGCGCCGCTTGAGGCGCAGGTAGCGCAGCAGCGCCGCGCGGTCGCCGGTGACCGCCGCCTCCTCCAGCGCGCCGGAGAGGTCCGTCCTCTGCGGCGCCTCGGCGCGCGGGCTGAGCGCCGGGGGCGACGCGCCGCCGGCCGGCGATCGGAACAGGAACGGCTTGGATCGGCGAAGTTCGGCGATGGCGCCCGCGACGTCGCGCTCGGGCATCTGCGCGACAGCCGCCTCGGTCATCAGGCGCGCCGTCTCGAGGTCCAGGCGGGCCG
>JACVCK010000055.1 GCA_016742055.1 Phycisphaerales bacterium | reverse complement strand
GTGCGGAGCATTCGATTCCGGGTCCCACATCTGCTCGGCGTTGCCGTGGTCCGCCGTGACGATCGCGCACCCGCCCCGAGACAGCGCCCGGTCCACGAGGGCGCCGACGCACCCGTCCACCACCTCGCACGCCCGGACCGCCGCCGGCAGCGAGCCGGTGTGCCCGACCATGTCCGGATTGGCGAAGTTCACCACGATCAGCGGCTCGCAGTCGGGCGCGCCCAAGCGCGCCAGGACGGCGTCGCGCACGCCCGCGGCGCTCATCTCGGGCTGCAGGTCGTAGGTCGCCACCTTCGGCGACTGCACAATCGCACGCCCCTCCCCGGGGAACGGCTCGTCGCGATAGTCATTGAAGAAGAACGTCACGTGCGGGAACTTCTCCGTCTCCGCGCACCGGAACTGCGTCAGCCCCAGCGACGCGAGGTACGCCCCCGCGATGTTCGCCATCTTCGGCGGCTTGGGGAACGCCACCCGCATCAGCGGCAGCAGGTCCGCGGCGTAGGCCGTCATCCCCACGAAGAACAGGTCCAGTTTCGCGCCGCGGTCGAAGCCCCGGACGCCCGAATCCGGCGAGGGGTCCACGTGCCCCAGAAACTCCGGATACAGGAACGCGCGGCACAGTTCGCGGGGCCGGTCGCCCCGGTAGTTGAAGAAAATCACTGAGTCGCCCGATCGGATGCGCGTCGCCGCCCAGTCCTCGCCGATGGCGGCGGGGGCCGCGAACTCGTCGCCCTTCTGCGAGGGCGTCGGCGGGTTGTCGTAGGAGCGCTGGACCGCCGCCGCGGCGCTCGGGCCGTGCTGCACGCCCAGCGCCTGGGCATTGTGCCCCGTCAGGCAGGCGTACGCCCGCGCCACCCGCTCCCACCGGTTGTCACGGTCCATCGCCCAGTAACGCCCCATCACCGAGGCGATCCGCCCCACGCCCGCCTCACGGCATTGGGCCTCGACCGCCTCGACGAACCCCAGCCCCGTGAACGGACCCGTGTCGCGCCCGTCCATGAAGAGGTGGATGAACACGCGCGCCTGGCCCAGCCCCCGGCACAGGCGCAGCAGCGCGTACAGGTGGGCCAACTGGCCGTGGACCCCCGCGTCGGAGGCGATGCCCATGAGGTGGACGGCGCCGCCGCTGTCCCGGGCCGCGATCACCGCGCCGGCGAGCGCCTCGTTCTGAGCGAACTCGCCGGACCGCGCCGCCTTGGTGATGCGGACGGACTCCTGGTCCACGATCCGGCCTGCCCCGATGTTCTGGTGCCCGACCTCGGAGTTGCCCATCGTGCCCTCGGGAAGGCCGACATCCTCGCCGCTGGTGTGGATGAGGGTTGACGGGAACTCACGCATCAGGCGGTCGTCCACCGGCGTCTTCGCGAGGTGGACGGCGTTGAAGGGGTCGTGCTCCGGGTTGGGGTTGCGGCCCCAGCCGTCGCGGATGATGAGGACCAGGGGCGCGTTGGTGGGCTTCATGGCGGGTCTGCATGCCGGATCAGGAGATCGCGGCCAGAACGTCCTCGTTCTTCACCGCATCCTTGAGTTCGCGCGAATTGGCCCACGTGATCCGGCCTCGGTCGGCCCCCCTCCCGCCCTTGATGACGAAGGTCGCGCGGCCGGCGACGTTCAAGGGCGCGAAATAGACGCCAAAGGCGCGGCAGACCTGGCGGTGCATGTCGGCCAGCAGTGTGGCGTCGATCTTGTCGTGCTCGGCCCAGGCCTTCAGGGCGGCGAAGGAGTCGCAGGAGACGCCGACGACCGTCGCCCCCTTGGCCTCGAAACGGGCCTTGTCGCGCGTAAAGCAGCCCATTTCGGTGGAGCAGACCGACGTAAAGGCCATCGGGAAGAAGGACAGGACCACGTCGCCCTGATCGAGAAGCCGGGACAGTGTGACGTCCTCTCGGTTCTGGTTGGGGAGGGTGAAGTCGGGGGCGCGATCGCCCTCAGTCAGGGGGTTGTCGCGCGGGGTGAGGTGGGCGTTGGGCATGGCGGGCGGCTCCGGTGGCTGAGGATCGGGCGGCGGCCGGACAAATGGGGTCGCGTCGCGGATGGACTGTCCTTAGGATAGGGGAACGCGGCGGGCGTGAGGATCGCGCCCCGTGGACGTGCCTCGGAAAGGAGCGGAGCTCCGGTCATGCCAGGACATCGCATGGCGACTGCGGGGACGTTGAAGGATCGGTACGAGGAGACCTGCGCCAGGGTCGCGGACGCCGCGCGCCGCGCCGGAAGGCGCCCGCAGGACGTCATCCTCGTCGCCGTCACCAAGTTCGCCGAGCCCGACGAGGTCCGGGAGTTGATTTCCTACGGGCAACGGGACTTCGGCGAGAACAAGGTCCAGCAACTCTCGCAGCGAGCCGCGCAGACCGCCGAATGGCTCTCGCGCTCCGCCACGCTCCACAAGGGAGGCGCGCTCGAAGGGCCGGGGCTCCCCGACAGCGTGCGCTGGCACATGATCGGCCGACTCCAGCGCAACAAGGTCAAGAAGGCCATCGAGAGCGCCCGCCTCATCCACGGCGTGGACTCACTCCGCCTCGCCGAAGAAATCCAGGTCGTAGCCCTCCGAAAAGACGCCACCGTCGACGTCCTGCTCCAGGTGAACGCTTCCGGCGAGGGCACGAAGGCCGGCGTCTCCCTCCCCGCCGCCCTGCACCTGGCGGAGCAGATCGACACGATGGTCAACGTCCGTCTCCGCGGCCTCATGACCATGGCCCCCGCCTACGAGAATCCCGAAGAGGCCCGCCCCTCGTTCGCCCGACTCCGCGAGTGCTTCGAAGACCTCCGCAAGGCCGGCGTCGGCGGCGACCACGGCCAGTTCAACATCCTCTCCATGGGCATGACCAACGACTTCGAGGTCGCCATTTCTGAAGGGGCCAACGTCGTGCGCATCGGCTCGGCCATCTTCGGCGAACGCACAGGCCCGGCCGACGACGAGGACGACCCTCGCGACGGCGACGACGACTGATCGCCCCGCGCCTACGCGCTCGGGCGCCTCCAGGCGAAGTCCTTGTCTTTTTCCAGCGCCGTCGCGCCCTGCTTGACGCAGCGCAGGCAGACCAGCGCCTCCTCGTGCGCCGGCGAGCGCCACAGGGCGTCGCGCCGGTGTTCGAGGCACATGAGGCACTTGGGGCGCGAGGAGTCGTCGGAGCGCTTGCCCCCAGGGATGTCCGGCGCCGCGGGCACGGAGGGGGACCCGTGCACCGCCAGGTCCGCGTACGCCAGCGCGAGGCAGCGCCCGCAGATCAGACTGCCCTGGTGGCCCTCGATCATGGGGACGTCCTCGGTCCACGGGCGCCGGCAGAAGTCGCACCAGAAGTCGGACATCCGGAGATTGTCGGGATTGGCCGCGGGGTTGCGCATGCGGGAGCGTAGCGGCCTGGCCCGTGGCTCAGGGCGCCCGGCGCAGGGTCGCGGCGTGGAACGGCCGGCCCTCGCGCCGGTACTTCCGCTCGAAGTTGGTGCCCACGACCTCGCCCTCCCCGGCGGAGGCGGGCCGGTCGAACGGCAAACGCTCGAACGGCGGGGGCGATCCGTCGGGCCGGGGCGCCGTCCAGCGGGCGAAATGCTCCTCCATCCAGGCCCAGTAGTCGTCGTGGTCCGTCACCACCCGCAGTTCGCCCCCCGGCGCCAGCGCCCGGTGCGCTTCGCCGAGGAACCGGTCCGACACCATCCGACGCTTGTGGTGGCGCGACTTGGGCCAGGGATCCGGGAAGTACAGGTGGATGACCGACAGCGACCCGTCCGGCGCCCGCCAGCGCAGGAACTCACCAGCGTCCGCGTGCAGCAGGCGCACGTTCCGCGCGCCGGCGCGCCGGAGACGGTCCGCGGCGTAGGCCCAGAACTCCTTCGCCCACTCGATCCCGATGAAGTTCGTTTCAGGTTGATGCTCGGCCTGCTGCGCCAGGAACGTCCCCTTGCCGGAGCCGATCTCCAGTTCCAGCGGGCGTTCGGGATGCTCGAACCACGCGCGCACGTCCAGCCGCCCGGCGTCGGGGTTGTGGGCGACGTCGTCGGGCAGCGGAGGGAGGTCGGCGACGGTCAGGCCGACACGCCCGGGATCGAGGGTTCTGCCGCGAGAAAGGCCGAAGGACATGGGGCCGAGTGTAGCCCTGGGGCCCCCGGGAGCCCCGGGGGGCGGTGGGCGCGATGTGGAAGGCCGTTTCAGGAGGGAACCCGGTCCGGAAACGGGCGTAGTTCTCTTTGGAGGCCCCGCGCACAGGCCGATACGAGACGTGGTCAGGGATGCTGCGCGGGCCCTCGGCCGCCACGCGGCAGTGGGCGCGTTGCGGCGTGGATCGCGGCCGCCGGATGGGCGGCAAGGAGGCGAAAGCCATGGACGAGCGTCGCGGGTCGGGCGGATCGGGCGGTTCGGGCGCCGGCGCGGGCCGTGCGCAGGAACTGGCGTCGCTGATCGAGTCGCGCCTGGATCGCGGGCGCTTCCAGCAGCGCCACTGGGAGGGCTCTTTCTGGGAGTATCTCGACATTGCTCTCCAGCGCCCGCACGTGGTGCGGAACGCGTACCAGCGCCTCTATGACATGATCCTCGGGCACGGCTTCGAGCGCTACACGCGCTTCAAGCAGGACGCCGTGCGCTACCACTTTTTCTCTGACCCGATCGACCACGGCGCCGACGCCATCTTCGGCCTCGACCGCGCGCTCATGCAACTGGTCGATGTTCTGCGCTCGGCTTCGGAGGGCTACGGCACGGATCGGCGCATCCTCCTGCTGCATGGGCCGGTGGGCTCGAGCAAGTCCACGATCGCGCGGCTCCTGAAAAAGGGCCTTGAGGCGTACTCCAACTCCGACGCCGGCGCGCTGTACTCGTTCTCCTGGATGCTCGACGAGCACTGCGGCCCCGGCGGCAAGGACCACGAGTACCGCTGCCCGATGCACGAGGAGCCGCTGCTGCTCATCCCGCGCGAGGCACGGGGCGAGGTGGAGGCCAAACTCAACGACAAGTACGCGGAGATGGGCGGGCACGGCAAGATCCGGCTCGTGGGCGAGTTGGACCCCTTCTGCCGCAAGGTCATGGGCGACCTGATGAAGCACTACGCCGGCGACTGGCGCCAGGTGATGGGGCACGTGAAAGTCCGCCGGATCACGCTGAGCGAGAAGGACCGGGTGGGCATCGGCACGTTCCAGCCCAAGGACGAGAAGAACCAGGACTCGACCGAACTCACCGGCGACATCAACTACCGCAAGATCGCGCTCTACGGCAGCGACTCCGACCCGCGCGCCTTCAACTTCGACGGCGAACTGAACGTCGCCAACCGGGGCGTGTGCGAGTTCATCGAGGTGCTCAAGTTGGACGTGGCGTTCCTGTACGACCTTTTGGGCGCGAGCCAGGAGCACCTGATCAAGCCCAAGAAGTTCGCGCAGACGCATATCGACGAGGTGATCATCGGGCACACGAACGAGCCCGAGTACAAGAAACTCCAGAGCAACGAACTCATGGAGGCGTTCCGCGACCGCACGATCAAGATCGACATCCCCTACAACATCCGTCTCGACGACGAGATCAAGATCTACCAGAAGGACTTCGGCCCCGAGCGGGTGCGGAACATGCACATCGCGCCGCACACGCTGGAGGTTGCGGCGATGTGGGCGGTGCTCTCGCGCCTCGACCCGCCCAAGAAGGCGGGCCTGTCGCTGCTGCAGAAGATGAAGTTGTACAACGGCAAGGCGATCCCGGGCTTCACCGAGGACTCGATCAAGGAGTTGGTGGAGGAGGCGCCCCGCGAGGGCATGAGCGGCATCAGCCCGCGCTACGTGCAGGACAAGATCAGCAACGCGCTGGTGAGCCCCCAGGCGCTGGAGGACCGGGCGATCAACCCCTTCATGGTGATGAACGAACTTGAGACGGGCCTCTCGCACCACTCGCTCATCAGCGACGAGGAGACGCGCAAGCGCTACAAGGAAATCCTCGCGATCGTCAAGGAGGAGTACGAGGACATCATCAAGGGCGAGGTGCAGCGCGCCATCAGCGCCGACGAGGACGCGATCAAGCGCCTCTGCGCCAACTACATCGAGAACGTCCGGGCGTACACGCAGCGCGAGCGCGTGAAGAACAAGTACACCGGGCGCGACGAGGAGCCCGACGAGCGCCTGATGCGCTCGATCGAGGAGAAGATCGACATCCCCGACGGACGCAAGGACGACTTCCGCCAGGAGATCATGAACTACATCGGCGCCCTCGCGCTCGACGGCAAGAAGTTCGAGTACAACACCAACGCCCGGCTCTACCGCGCCCTCGAACTCAAACTCTTCGAGGACCAGCGCGACACGATCAAACTCAAGAATCTGGTGTCCAGCGTCGTGGACGACGAGACGCAGGCCAAGATCGACGTTGTGAAGCAGCGGATGATCAAGAACTTCGGCTACAACGAGACCAGCGCGACCGACGTGCTGAACTACGTGGCGAGCATCTTCGCGCGGGGGGACAGCAAGAGGGATTGAGCGGGAATCGTGTGCGCGAAAGGGTGTCGCATCTGAGCCAGGAAGCGGGAGTCCGTCCTTCCTGAGCCGCGAAACGGCGGTTGGGACCTAGCCACGAGTGGAGCTCGCCGCGGCGACCGGAACTCGTGGTCGGCGGCCCACATCGAATTCAACCCCGCGAGGGATGAAGGTCCCACGCCCCTCCGGGGCTTGAGAGTCATGGGCGCATGCGATCCACGAGTTCCGCTCGGCGGCCTCGCTTCACTCGTGGCTAGGTCCAGGTCGGCCCTTCGGGCCTGCGGAGCGGTGGCTCCGACACTCCCTTGACCTACGAAAAGACGCCGACCTCCTGAGCCGCGACGCGTCGGCGTGGACCTAGCCACGAGTGGAGGTCGCCGCCGCGGCGACCGGAACTCGTGGATTCAGTTCACAACCGCGTAAACCCCGCAAGGGGTGAAGGTTGATTACCCTGCACGCATGCCGGGCACCTACACCCGCCTTCTCGTGCATGTCGTCTTCTCCACAAAGAACCGCGCGCCCGCGATCGCGCCCGACACCGCCGACCGCCTCTATGCCTACATCGGTGGCGTCATCCGAAGCGAGGGCGGCACGCTGCTCTGTGCGGGGGGCGTCGAGGACCATGTCCACCTGTTGATCCAATGCCGGGCCGACGGAGCGTTTTCGGACCTCATGCGTGCCCTCAAGGCGAAGTCTTCTCGGTGGATCCACGAGACGTTCCCCGACCGGGCCGATTTCGCCTGGCAGGAGGGGTACGCCGCGTTCTCGGTGAGTCGGTCCGGGGAGGCGAAGGTGCGCACATATCTCGCCGGACAACGTGAGCATCATCGCACGATGAGTTTCCTCGAGGAGTTGGAGGAACTGCTCACGCTGCACGGGGTCGAGTTTGAGCGCAAGTATCTCGCCTAGATCCGTGCGGCCTCCGTCCTTCCGGGGCTTGAATCTCCAATGCGCGTCATCCACGAGTTCCGCTCGGCGGCCTCGCTTCACTCGTGGCTAGGTCCGTTTCGACCCTTCGGGCCTGCGGAGAGGCGGCGGACCTCTTGAGCCGCGAAGCGGCGGCCCGGACCTAGCCACGAGTGGAGGGCGGTCGCCGCGGCGACCGACCGGAACTCGTGGAATCGGATGCGACGTTCTTCGTAAACCCCGCGAGGGGTGAAGGCCTTCCGCCCCTCCGGGGCTTGCCTCATGAGCGGGCGCGATCCACGAGTTGCGCTCGGCGGCCTCGCTCCACTCGTGGCTAGGTCCGTCCCGGCCCTTCGGGCCTTCGGAGCGCGACCCTTCGGGTCTTCCGAACGCGGCCCTTCGGGACTGCTGGGGATCACGGTATTCTCCGAAGCCATGCCCGACCTCCCCCAAGAAATCCGCCCCACCGGCGTCATCCCATCCTCGGGTGAGGTCCGGCTCCGCGTCCGCTACTGCGAGTGCGACCCCATGGGCGTCGTGCACCACTCCGTGCATCCGATCTGGCTCGAGATCGCCCGCACCGAGATCCTGCGGCACGGCGGCATCTCGTACCGCGAGATGGAGGCGGCGGGCGTGTTCCTGGTGGTGGCGCACATGTCTCTCGACTACCGCCGCCCCGCGCGGTACGACGACGAAATCGTGGTGAAGTGCCGCGTGACGGGCACGGGGCGCGCCAAGCTGGAGCACGCGTACGAGGTCTGGCGGAACGTGAGCGCCGAGGGCGTCGGCGGCGAGTTGGTGGCCGAGGCACGGACTGTGTTGGCGTGCGTGGGGCACGATGGGAGGCCGCGGCCGCTGCCGGATTGGCTGCGGGCGGAGGGGCATGGGTAAAAGCCCAAGTCAGCAAAGCGCAAAGCTCAAACGCGGCGTATAGGTCGTGGGATTGAGATGAACCCTGAACCAGTCGAGGCCGACCCCTCCGCAGCGCGGCCAGATCGGACAAACTGGCCAATTCGCCGAATGCTCCTCGGCCTACTGCTGTTCACCGTGGCGCTCTACCCGTTCTCCGCGCCGTGTGTCTGCGGACGTGATCCGGGGACGACAGCGCCGGTTCTGGCGGGGCTCGCGGTCATCGTGATCCGCGTGGTGATCGCGATGCTTCGCAAAGAACGGTCGCGGGTCTGGATTTTCTACGTCGCGCTCGCACTAGCCCTTCCGTTGATCGCGACGCTCATCATCCAGGTGGCCCACGCGCACTGACGGCGACGCGAAGCGCTATTCAAGGTTCTTCTTGAAGAACCCCACCGTCTCCTCCCACGCCTCCCGCGCCGCCTTCTCGTTCGCCCCCTCGCGCCCCGTCTGCTGGCGCAGGAACCCGTGACCAGCGCCCTCGTACGTGTGCGCTGTGAACGGCTTGCCGACTTTCTTCATCGCCTCCTCGGTCGGCGCTACGCTGGACGTCACCCGCGCATCGTCGCCGCCGTAGAGCCCCAGGACCGGCGCCGCGATCTTCGCCAGCGCCGCTTCGTCCGTCGGCGCCGTGCCGTAGTACACCACCGCCGCGTCGAGTTCCGGCTGCATGGTCGCCCAGGTGAACACCGTCGAGCCGCCCCAGCAGTAGCCGACGCAACCTGTCGTATCCGCGGCCGCGGGCTGCGCATGCGCCCATGCGCGCACGGCGTTCAGCCGCTTCGTCGCTTCCTCATTCGAGATGTTTCGGATCGCCGCACGCACGGCGTCGCCCTCGAAGGACTCCGTTCCGCCGCCGTTCGGCCCCAGCCCAGAGAGCAGGTCGGGCGCGACGGCGATGAAGCCCTCCTCGGCGAGCGAGTCCGCGACGGCGCGGACCCAGTCGGTCAGCCCGAAGATCTCGTGGATCACGATCACCACCGGCGCCTTGTCGGCCCGCTCGGGGTACACGACCCACGTGCGGATTTCCGGCTCGCCCTCACCCTGCGGCACGTTCACCCACTCGCCGTGGCGGGGTGTCTCGACGAGCGCTTTGGTGGCGTTGTCGGCGTCGGGGGGAATCGCGGCGCCGGGAGCGGGCGCGGCGAGCGACGCGGCGAATGCGATCGGGAACATGATGGCGATGGTGCGGATGTTCATGGGGGCATTGTTCGGAGGCGCGACGCCTCTGGCAATCCGTTCTGAGCGTTGATTCTCGGCGAATCCAGCGCGAGACCTGTCAAGAGTCGCCGATCGGGTCGCCCGGATAGTACGAGCACCCGAATTGGACTCGCATCGGGCAGTCCCTCAGAGCCGCGATCAACTCGTCGATCGGCATCTCCAGCGATGTGGTGAAGGTGTTCGAGCGAACAAAGAAGTCGATCTCCAGTTGGACGCCCGCGTCGGCCAGCGCCTGCATCCGCCATGCCTCCGGAAACTGCTCCAGAATAGAACGAAGATGCTCGATGGGGGGATCAAAGTCATCAGCTTCAGAGCCGACGACCAATCGTGTTCGTTCGATCAACTCACCGGTGCGGATTGGATTCGGGTCGCCGACCGACCATCTGATCACCGACTCATGCTCTACGCCCGAGAGCGCTTCCAATTCCGCCAAGCTCAGACTATCCGACACCAGGCGATAGCACGCGCCGAAGTACTTCCAATAACTCTTCGGCTCGTCTGTCATTCGACCCCTCCCGTAGCGCCCGGATCGACGACCACAATCCTCTCCAACCCCTTCCGTCCGACATCCGGCACCACACAATCCTCCGCCGGGTACCCCACCGGGATCAGCAGGAACGACCGCTCGTGCGCCGGGCGGCCGAGGATCTCGCCGAGGAACTTCATGGGGCTCGGCGTATGCGTGAGGGTCGCGAGGCCCGCGTGATGGGCCGCGGCGAGCAGAAGCCCGCACGCAATGCCCACGCTCTCATCGACGTAGTACGTCTGCCCCTGTTCGCCGGTGACAGGGTCGGGGTCGTCTTTCATCATCTTGAAGACGACGATCAACCACGGGGCGATCTCGAGGAACGGCTTGTGCTCGTCGGTGCCGAAGGGCGCCAGGTCCGCGAGCCAGCGCTCGCTCGCTCGGCGCGTGTAGAACTCGTGCTCCTCCTGCTCGGCGCCGATGCGGATCTGCTTCTTCAGTTCCTGATCGCTCACGCACACGAAACGCCAGGGCTGCTTGTTCGCGCCGCTCGGCGCCGTGCCCGCCGCCATGCAGATCCACTCGATCGTCTCGCGCGACACCGGGCGGTCGCTGAACATCCGCACGCTGCGCCGCTGGCGAATCACTTCGTAAAAACGCCGCGCTGCGGCCTCGGGGGGCTCGCGCGGGTCGAACGCCCGGTGCGGAATGAACCCCGCGGGCGTGGATGGCTTGTGCATGGGATGGATTCCCGTCGGGCCTGGGCCTCCCTCTAACTCAACGGCTGCGGAAGGTAGCGGGGAAGCGGCGGCCTTGCCGGGAAGACGCCCCGTCCGGGGCGGGTCTCCGGCGGGACCGGGGCGGGGGCCCTCCACAACGCGGAAACGGCGGTTTTTCTCGGGCCGGGCGCAATCCACACCCCAGGATTCTTCTTGTCCCGGGGGCGGGCGCCGATCTAGAGTATGGCGCCGCGAAAACGGGGGGTCGCGGCCTCGTGGGGGTGGTGCGCGCGACGAAAGGATCCGAACCATGGGCCTCGACTTCGCGATCGACGAGTTGTACGCGACGGGTTGGAGCGCTCTCGACACCGCAGGGTGCGAGCACACCTCCGCCGGCCGGCTCTTCCCTGGCCTCAAACGCGTGACGAAGGACTTCGAGGGCGCTGGCTGCGTGCTGCGGGTCCGCCACATGCGCGATTTCGACTGCTTCCGCGCCGAATGGTCCGACAAGCGCGGCGCCCCGCTCGGCGCCGTCGTCGGACGCTCCGAGGCCGAAGCCGCCGTCTACGCCCTCGCCCAGTGGCGCCGCCAGTCCGCCGCGATCGGCGCGTAAGTTCCCCGCACGACGGAGCCATCCCATCCGAGCCAGCCAGTTCGGGTTGGCCAACCTCGGCCCCCGCGGCCGCCGCCGAACCCGGTCGGCCTCGCCCCGGTTCGGGCTCGGTTGACGCGGCGTGCCGGACGCTTAGGATTGCGACCTCGCGGCCCGGCAGGATCGCCCGCCCCGGCCGCACGTCCCCGGCCCCATCGTCTAGTCCGGTCCAGGACGCCAGGTTCTCATCCTGGAAACTGGGGTTCGAATCCCCATGGGGTCACTTGCTCTACCAGCAGGGCGCCGCTTCTCGCGGCGCCCTGTTGCGTTTTGCCCTGACTCGCCCCACCTCGCCCCAAATAGACGATATAATTGTCTGGTATATCCTTGCGACTGAGTCTCAGCGACGCTACACTCCCCGCCCTCACGTAGGAGGCCTCGCGCGTGCCCACCCTGCAGATCCAGGACGGACAGACGGTCGTCGCCGCCAAGGCGCCCATCTCCCTCGCGCAACTCCGGCGCGGCCAAGTCGCCACGGTCGCCTCCTCCGACCTCCCCGACGCCGAGCGCCACCTCCTCCAAGCCATGGGCCTGCGCGACGAGGCCCGCGTGATGATGTGCAGCGACGGCGCCATGTGCATCGTCCGCGTCATGGGCCACTGCGCGTGCGCGTCCCGCATCGGCATCGCGCGGGCGCTCGCCGAGCGCGTGTTCATCGCGGCGGACTCCGACGGCGCCGCGGCGCCGGGCGCGTGACGGGCCCACGACGTTGAGCCACCCCGGGACGGCCACGATCCACGCGCCGCCGGGCTCCTCCGGCGCCGGACACGCGCGCGTCGCGCTCCTGGGCAACCCCAACACCGGCAAGACCAGTCTCTTCAATCGGCTCTCGGGCCTGCGCCATCGCACCTCCAACTTCCCCGGCACCACGCAGGAAGCGCGCATCGGGCGCGTCGCCGTGGACGGGCGCGACGCCCTCGACCTCATCGACCTCCCGGGCGTCTACTCCCTCGAACTCGAGCAGTCCGAGGCGGCGATCTGCCGCGCCGTGCTCGCGGGGGATACCGCCCCCAAAGGCGAGCGCATCGCCCGGCCCGACGCCATCTGCATCGTGACCGACGCGACGAACCTCGCGCGCGGCCTCACGCTGGTGGGGGAGGCGCTCCGCCGCCGGCTTCCCACCGTCGTCGCCGTGAACATGATCGACCTGGCCCGGCGCAGCGGCGTGCGGATCGACCTGCCCGCCCTCGAACGCGCGCTCGGATGCCCCGTCGTCGCGTGCTGCGCGCGCAGCGGCGAGGGCGTGGACGCGCTGCGCGCCGCCCTCACGCACGCCCGCAACCCCGCCGCCGATCCGCCCGCCGACGAGCCCGCGCTGGCGCGCTGGGCCGCGTCCATCCATGAGCGCGTCACGTCCGGCGGCGACGCCGGCGGCGACCGCTTCACCGACCGCTTCGACCGCTTCGCGACCCACCCCGTCGCCGGCCCCGCCCTGTTCGCGCTCGTGATGACCGGGCTGTTCTGGTCCATCTTCGCGCTCGCGACGCACCCGATGGGCTGGATCGAGTCGCTCTTCGGGGTCCTCGGCGGCGCCGTCGAGGCGGCCGTGCCGCCGGGCATCGTCCAGGACCTGCTCGCCAACGGCGTGGTCGCGGGCGTCGCGGGCGTGCTGGTGTTCCTGCCGCAGATCTGCCTCCTGTTCTTCCTGATCTCCCTTCTCGAAGACACCGGCTACCTCGCGCGCGCCGCGTTCGTGATGGACCGCGCGCTGCGCCCTTTCGGCCTGCCGGGCCACGCCTTCGTCCCGCTGCTTTCCAGCCACGCCTGCGCGCTGCCGGGCATCATCGCCACGCGCGCGATCCCCGACCCGCGCGAGCGCCTGGCCACCATCCTCGTCGCGCCGTTCATGACCTGCTCAGCGCGCCTCCCGGTCTATGTCCTGGCCACCTCGCTCCTGTTCCCCGACCGCCCGCTCATGGCCGCGCTCGCCTTCGTCGGCGCCTACGCCCTCGGCGTCGCCGCGGGCGTCCTGAGCGCGCTCTTGGCGCGCCGGACCATCCTCCGCGGCGCCAGCCGCCCGATGGCCCTGGAGCTGCCCACCTACAAGCGCCCCTCGCTCCGCACCGCCGCGATGGCCACATGGGACTGCGCCGTGCTGTTCCTCAAGACCGCCGGCACCAACATCCTCGCGACCTGCGTGATCCTCTGGTGGCCCGGCGCCTATCCCCGAGTCGCGCCGCCGCCCGAGGCCGACGCGCACCCCGCCCAGGTGGCGCAGGCCGTCCCGGGGGACGAAGCGGCGGCCGAAACCATGCCCGCGGGGCACGACCGC
>JACVCK010000054.1 GCA_016742055.1 Phycisphaerales bacterium | reverse complement strand
ACACACCACCGCCTGCCCCGGCGCCACGCCGAACTGCGGCTCCTCAAACCGCACCTCCAGCAGTCCATCCACCACGCGGCACATCGCCCGCGCCGGCGTTCCGTGGGCGCGAAACTGGGCTTCGCAGGGGCGCCAGTCCGGCGCCGCGGGGCCGGTCCAGTTGACCTCGCCGGCCGTCACGCTTGTCACTGCCAGGCGCTCGCGCTCGCCCACCAGCACCGTGTTCGTCGCGATGTCCTTGCCGACGACGTAAACCGGGTGGCCCAGAGCCACTTGTAAACCGCGCCGCTGGCCGATCGTGAACCGGTGATGCCCGTCGTGCTCGCCGACCGTCTTGCCGGTCGAAGCGTCCACGATCGCGCCGGCTGTTCCCGCGAGATCGGCGCGACGCCGCTCGACGAAGCCCGCGTAATCATCATCCGGCACGAAGCAGATCTCCTGCGAGTCCGGTTTGTTGAAGACCGGCAGGCCGAACTCCTCCGCCAGCGCCCGCACCCGCGGCTTCTCCATGCCGCCGATCGGCAGCAGCATCCGCGCAAGTCGCTCCCGCGGCAGACCGAACAGCACATACGACTGGTCTTTCGCCGCGTCGACGCCCCGCGCCAGGCGGGCGACATCCGACGACCGATCGATCTGCGCGTAGTGCCCGCTCGCGATGAAGTCCGCGTCGATCTGCTGTGCGTACTCGAACAGTTTGCCGAACTTCAGCCAGTCGTTGCAGCGCACGCAGGGGTTGGGCGTGCGGCCCGCGGCGTACTCGTCCGCGAAGTAGTCCATGATCCGCCCGAACTCGCGCCGGAAGTTGCAGACGTAGAACGGAACGCCCAACTGCGCCGCCACCATCCGCGCGTCCGCGGCGTCGCCGACCGAGCAGCACCCCCGATGGCCGATCTTCCTCGCGTCCGAGGCACAGGTGGCGTCGTCCGAGGCGAGGCCTTCCTCGAAAGTCTCCCCGGGGGAGCCGAGGCGCATGAAGCAGCCCACGACGTCGTAGCCCTCGCGCTGCAGCAGCGCCGCGGCGACCGAGGAATCGACCCCGCCGGACATCGCGACCAGCACCTTGCCCCTACTGGTTTTCACGGCGGGCAACGATAGGGCGCCAACCTCCAGCCAACCTCTAGAATGGGCGGCCCGGCCCGAGTTGCCCGATCCCCCGCCCCGTTTTTCCGCCGAGACCAAACCCCCATGGCGCTGTTTTCCCGCAAGTCATCCACCACCACCCGACCGCCGACCCGGCCCACCCCCGGACACGCCGGCGCCCCCCGCGAGGGCGCGAGCGGCGGCGAGGCGCGTCTGCGCGAGATCGGCGGGCGCATGCTTGCGCTCTCGCGCGAGAACAAGACGGGCCTGCTCTCGGCGAAGTTCTGGTCCGACAAGTTGATGAACTGGTCCATGAAAGACCAGAACTTCAAGGTGCAGTTGTTCCGGTTCGTGGACGCGTTCCCCACGCTGACCACCCCGGACATGATCCACGAGCACCTCTCGGACTACCTCTCGCAGCCGGGCGTCACGCTGCCGCCGGGCTTTGACCTGGGCCTCCGCGCCGGCGGCCTGGCCAAGGGCCTGATGGCCTCGACGATGTCCTCGCAGATCAAGGGCATGGCGGAAAAGTTCATCGCCGGCACGGACGCGAAGAGCGCGCTGCCGCAACTGAAGAAACTCTGGGACGACGGCATCGCCTTCAGCGTGGACCTCCTGGGCGAGGCGTGCGTGAGCGATGAGGAGGCCGACGCGTACCAGCAGAAGTACCTCGACCTCATCGACAATCTCCCAGCGGCCGTCGCGCAGTGGAAGCCCAGCGAGCGTCTGGAGAAGGATCACCTGGGCGCGATTCCTCGGGTGAACGTGTCGATCAAGGTCTCGTCGCTCACGCCGCGCTGCGACCCCATCAAGGGCGAGGTGGCCGTGACCGACCTCCTGCGCCGCCTGAGGCCGATCCTCGAGCGTGCGAAGGCCAGGGGCGTCTTCGTCAATTTCGACATGGAGCAGTTCTCGCTCAAGGACTTCACGCTGGACCTGTTCCAGCGCTGCTGCGAGGAGGTTCCCTTCGAGGCCGGTCTGGCGATGCAGGCGTACCTCAAGAGCGGCGACGACGATGCGCGGCGCATGGTCGAGTGGGCGCGGCGGACCGGGCGCGTCGTCACCGTGCGACTGGTCAAGGGCGCCTATTGGGACTACGAGACGATCCACGCCGAGCAGCAGGGCTGGCCCTGCCCCGTCTGGAACACCAAGCCCGAAACCGACGCCTGCTTCGAGCGCATGACGAGCATCTTCCTCGACGGCGCGCCACGAAAGGTCGGCGAGGGAGGCGTGAAACTCGCGCTCGGCTCGCACAACGTCCGCTCCATCGCCGCGGCGCTGGCCGGCCTCGAACAGCGGGGCCTGCCCAGCAGCGCCCTCGAACTCCAGATGCTCCACGGCATGGCGGACCAACTCAAGGCCGCGGCCGTGGAGATGGGCCTGCGCATCCGCGAGTACGTCCCCGTCGGCGAGATGATCCCGGGCATGGCGTACCTCGTGCGCCGCCTGCTCGAGAACACGAGCAACGAATCCTGGCTCCGCGCCGGGTTCCTCGACAACGCGAGCGAGGACAAACTGCTCGCGAGCCCGCACGGCACGGGCGGCTCCTCGAACGGACAGGCCGTCAAGCCCGACCTCTACCTCGTCGCGGCTGAGCGGCACGCGCTCTCGCCCGCGGTGGCCGGGGTCGGCGACGGGCGGCCGTTCTTCACCGAGCCGCTGCGGGACTTCTCGCAGCGCGGGCCTCGCGACCGCTTCGCCGCGGCGCTGGCGCGCTCCGCCGTGCCCTCGGTCGCCAACGACAAGACCGACGAGGACGCCAAGCGCGCCGTGGGCGCAGCGGAGGCGTTCTACGCCAAGTGGCGCGACGAGGACCCGCGCCAGCGGGCGGCGATCCTGATCAAGGCCGCGGGCCTCATGCGCCAGCGGCGGGATGAACTCGCGTCGGTGATGGTCCGCGAGGCGGGCAAGACCTGGCGCGAAGCGGACGGCGACGTGTGCGAGGCGATCGACTTCTGCGAGTACTACGCCCGCTGCGCCGTGCCCCTCTTCGAGCGAGAGCGCCTGGGCCGCTTCATCGGTGAACTCGACGAGCAGTGGCACCAGCCGCGCGGCGTCGCGGCGATCATCGCGCCGTGGAACTTCCCGCTGGCGATTTGCTGCGGCATGACGGTCGCGGCGCTCGTCACGGGCAACACCGTCGTCGTCAAGCCCGCCGAGCAGACGCCCGGCATCGCGAAACTCATGGCCGACATCCTCTGGGAGGCCGGCGTCCCGCGCGAAGCCATGCAGCTCCTGCCCGGCCCCGGCGAGACCGTCGGCGCGGCGCTCGTGCGCGATCCCCGCGTGGCCCTGATCGCGTTCACCGGCTCGAAGGCGGTGGGGCTGGACATCATCAAGGCGGCCGGCGTGACGCCCGAGGAGCAGCGCCACGTCAAGAAGGTCGTCTGCGAGATGGGCGGGAAGAACGCGCTGATCGTGGACGCCTCCGCCGATCTCGATGAGGCCGTGCTGGGCGTGCGCCAGAGCGCGTTCGGGTTCCAGGGCCAGAAGTGCTCGGCGTGCAGCCGCGTGATCGTGGTCGAGAGCGCGTACGACGACTTCGTCCGGCGCATCGTGCAGGCGACACGGGCGCTGGTGGTGGGGGACCCCGCCGATCCGGCGACCGATGTGGGCCCCGTGATCGACGAGGAGTCGGAGAAGAAGATCCGCTCGTACATCGAGGCCGGCAAGCGCGAGGCGCGTCTCGCGCTGTCGATGGACCCGCCGGAGGACGAGCGCCGCCGCCTGCGCGACAAGACCGGCAAGCCCATCGTCGGCCCGCACATCTTCGTCGACGTCCCGCCGACGGCGTCGATCGCGCGCGAGGAGATCTTCGGCCCCGTGCTGGCCGTGATGAAGGCCCGCGACTTTGGCGAAGCGCTCGCGATGGCGAACCACTCGCCGTACAAACTGACGGGCGGCGTCTACTCGCGAAAGCCGTCCAACCTCGAACGCGCGCGGCGCGAGTTCCGCGTCGGCAACCTCTACCTCAACCGCGGCATCACCGGCGCCCTCGTCGGTCGCCAGCCCTTCGGCGGTTTCGGCATGTCCGGCGTCGGCAGCAAGGCCGGCGGCAAGGACTACCTCCTGCAGTTCGTCGAGCCCCGTGCGTGCTGCGAGAACACGATGCGCCGTGGCTTTGCGCCGGAGTTGTAAAGCCCTTCACGACTCCGGCGCCGCCGGCTCCAAATCGGAGTCCCGCCCCGGCGCAATCCACCGGGTGTACGTCCCCGCTCGCTCCGCCGCACGGCGCGCATCCTCGCGCAGCGCGTCGAACTCGTGGCGGTAGGTGGCGTTCACGGCCGAAACGATCCGCACGGCCGCGGCCTTGGATTCGTTCAGCAGCCGCTCGTCCAGCGTCGCCACCACCGCGAGCGAGGCGGGCCGCATCCTCGGCGCATCGGGCGCCGGCGTGGATGTCCGGGCCTCGAACGCCTGTAGAGCAAGCATCCACGCCGCAGCCACCGCCGCGACGCCCACGACTCCGGCGCCGATCCGCCACAGGACGGCCGGGCGTGCGCCGGTCCGCGCCGTGGAGCGTGCGGCTTCGCGATGGAGAGCGTCAATCGTTCGGGCGTGCAGGCTCTCGGGCGGCTGCGCCTGCGGGCGGCCGACGGGATCGGCCAGCATGGCGTCCAGCGTCGCCAGTTGTCGGGCGTTGGGTTTGGTTGCGCGCTTCACGCTTCACCTCCGTCGTCGCCGGCGCCGGGATTGTACTGCTCCGGCAGGAGCCCCCGCTCCGCGAGCGCTCGCGCGATCGCCTGCCTCGCTCGGAACAGGATGATCCGCGCTGTCGGGCCCGTCACGCCCAGCACGCGGGCGATCTCCGAGGGCGGCAGGTTCTCGACGTACCGCAGCCAAACCGCCACGTGCTGACGCTCGTTCAGGACCTCGCCCGCGGCGATCCAGGCCTCGTTGCCCAGCCGGCGGCGATCATCCGCGTCGATCGTCCGCAGCGCCGCGGGCTCGGCGACCATCGGGCGCTCGCGGGCCACGCCGGCGCGCCGGTGCGCGTCGGTGGCGATCCGCGAGGCGATGGTGAACAGCCACGTGGCGAAGGGCCGTCCGGCGTCGTAGCGACCCAGCGAGCGCCACGCGCGGAGGAACGTCTCCTGCGTCATCTCCTCGGCGTCGGCCTCGCTGCGCGTCCGGCGAAGGAGGAACGCGAACACGCGCCGCTCGTGCGTCTCGACCAGGCGGGTGAAGGCGCGCAGCGACCCCGCCTGCGCGTCGCGGGCGAGGTCTTCTGCGCTGGCCTCCGGATGCGTCGCGGCGTGAGAAGCGGCCGCGGACGGGGCCGGGGGCGCGTGAGCGCCGAGCGTCGTGGCTGTCACGGCCGCTGGGATCATTCCTCGATGGCGCCGCTCTTGTTGACCTTGATCTTTCTGCGGAAGACCTCGACGTCCTGCCCGTCGCCGTCCCCGGACTGCTCGCCGACGGCGCTGTTCTGCAGGCGGGTCAGACGCTCGATCAGGTCCTTGGATTCATGGCGGAACCGCAGCGCGACGTCGCGCCCGTCGGCGGCGAGTTTCATGCTCGCGGCCAGCGCGGCGACCTCGGCCAAGGCGGGCTCCTTGCCGGCGGCGAACTGCGCCATCGCCAGCGCGCCCTGGGCCATCTGCTGGATCTGCACCGCCTCGGCGTCGCCCGAGGTCCGGACGTCCACCTCGAGGAACATGCTCCCGGCCGATTCGCCCAGGTCGATCCGCACGCCCTCGGCCTTCTGCAGGACGAGCGACATCGGCTGGATGTCCAGCCCGCGATCGATCTGCGACGCCGACACGAACACGATGGACCCGTTCGCGGGGCCGCGCGACAGCGGCGACTGGTCAAGGTTTGCCTCCAGCCGGCCCTTGCCCTCCACCACGTCGAGGGCGGCGTGCAGCATCGCGCTGTCCCGGGCGATGACCAGGATGCGCTCGCCCGCGTCGGCGCCCGCGATGAACGCGCCCACGTGCGAGTCCTCGCCATCCTCCGGCGCCATCGTGTAGATCGTCCGTCCGCGCTCCTGCACGCCCGCGAGCGACATCGCCGCGGCCAACTCGTTCATCTTCGCCTCCGCCGCGGGCGTCGTCGAGATAATCACCGCGGGGTCCTTCTGCTCCACCGTGAGCCCGTAGATCGTCACCGATCGCACCTCGGCGAACAGGTCGAAGCCCAGTTCCTCCTCGAGGTCCGAGGCCACCTCGGCGAAGATCGGCTGCGGCCCCTCGAATCCCAGGCGGCCGATTTCGGATCGCATCGCCGCTTCGAGGTCCACGTGCGCCAGCCACGGCGCCGACGGCGGCACCCAGGCGCGGTTCAGCGGCTTGGCGGCGGCGCCGGCGCCGATCATCAGCGCCGCGGCGGAAGTCATGAGGATCGTTCGCATCGTCCGTGCTCCATGGTTTCGGTTCAGCCCCGGGATTCGGGGCGTTGGGGGGCGGTGGCTCAACCGAGAGTTGTACGGAGCGGGCCCCCGCCCGTTACGGGGCGCGGTGGTTTCCACGCCGGTCCGATACCATTCCACCCCGGAATCGCCCCCGCTGGCGATTCGGAGCGCCCCCGTGGCCGAGTTGCTGACCTTCGAGAACCTCGTGGCGTTCCTCACCCTGGCCGCCCTCGAGGTGGTGCTGGGGGTGGACAACGTGATCGTGATCGCCATCGTCACGGGCAGACTGCCCGAAGCGCAGCAGGCGCGGGCCCGCCTCATCGGGCTCTCCCTCGCGATGATCATGCGCATCGGCCTGCTGCTGACGATCTCCTGGATCATGCGGCTCCAACACCCTCTCTTCACGCTGGACGCCGTCGGCCTGGCGCACGCCGTCAGCGGCAAGGACCTGATCCTCATCTGCGGCGGCCTCTTCCTTCTGGTGAAGGCCACGAAGGAGATCCACGCGACCGTCGAGGGAACCCATCTCGGCGCGAACGCCGGGCGTGCGCCGACGTTCTCCGCCGCGATCCTTCAGATCGTCCTGCTCGACCTGGTGTTCTCGCTCGACTCGGTCATCACCGCTGTCGGCATGGCGCGCGAGATCGCCGTGATGGTCGCCGCGGTCGTCGTGGCCGTGGTCGTGATGATGGTCTTCGCCGGACGCATCAGCCGCTTCGTGTCCCGCCATCCGACGGTCAAACTCCTCGCCCTCGCGTTCCTCATCATGATCGGCGTCCTGCTGGTCGCCGAGGGCGTGGGGCAACACTTCGACCGCCGGCACATCTACTTCGCGATGGCGTTCTCCCTGGGCGTGGAACTGTTGAACATGCGCGCCCGCCGCAACGCCCAGCGCCACGCCGCCGCGGTCGCCGGCACGGAACTGGGCGAGTGACTCACGCCCCTCGCATCAGCGCCAGCCCCGCCGCCGCCGCGCCGATCACCACGGTGGGGATCACCCACCTGGATTTCCAGAGGTACAGCGCCGCCAGGGAGCCCGCGAAGATCAGCGCCGCCAGCGGCGAATCCACCGCCTCGATCGCCAGACTCACCGCCGTGGCGCCGATCAGGCCGACCACCGCCGCCGTCACCCCGTCGAGGAACGCGTGCAGGCGCGCGTTGTCGATCACCTTCTCGAAGAAGTGGTGCCCGATGAGGGTGAACGAGAACGCCGGCAGGAACAGCCCGAACGTCATCAGCAGCGCGCCCAGCGGGCCCCGCGCTAGGTAGCCCACCATCGTCCCGAAGATGATCAGCGGCGCCGGCAGCACGCCCGACAGCGCCAGCGCGTCAAGGAACTGCGCGCCGGTCATCCACCCGCCAATCTCCACCGCGTCGCGCCGCAGGAACGGGATCACCGTGTACGCCCCGCCGAAGGTCAGCAGCCCGCCCCGCAGGCCCGACACGAACACCTCCCACGCCGCCGCCTGTCCGTTCACCGCCGCCGCCGCTGAGGCCGGTTCACCCCCCGCTTCGAACGCCGCCATGCCCGCCCACGCCGCCGCCCCGGCGAAGACCAGCGCCGCGAGCGCGAGGATCGTCCAGCGCTTGAGGCGCAGCGCCGCGTACGCCACGCCGCCCAGCACGATCGGCAGCGCGAAGTGCACGCCGATCGCCTGCCCGCCCGCCGCCAGCAACGCGATCGCCCACAGCGCCCGGTCCGTCAGCGCGTGCGAGCCGATGCGGTGCACCGCGCGGACGATCAGGGCGCACACCGCCGCCTGCATGCCCGCGAACGCCGCGGCGACCAGCGGCGTGGCGACGCCGTACGTCACGTACACCCACGACAGCGCGAACATCATCAGGAACCCCGGCAGCACGAAGCCCGTCCCCGCCACGACCGCGCCCAGGCGCCCGCGCCGGATCATCCCGAAGTAGCAGCAGAGTTCCGTCGCCTCCGGCCCCGGCAGCGCCTGGTACACCGCGAGCACGCGGTTGAACCGCTCCCGCGAGATCCAGCCCTCCCGCTCGACCAACTCGTCCCGCAGCAGCCCGATCTGCGCCACCGGGCCGCCCCAGGCCATCAGGCCGAACCGCAGGAACCGCACGAACAGGCGCGCGAGCGACTCGGCGCCGGGCGCTTGGTCGTTGGGGCTTGGTCCAGTCTCCGCGGGCGGCTCAGCCATCGCCTTCCACTATGACATCCCACACGCCGCGCCGCCTACCCTCCACCCGATGCGCCCCAACGCGCCCGCACCCGACCACGACCTCGCGGCACAGCGCGTCCACCGCGTCACCCAGGCGCTGACCGTCCTCGCCGCGGTGGGGGGCGTCGCCGGCGTGCTCGTCACCGGGCGGTACGCCCCCGCGTTCCTGACCGACATCGCCTTCGGCGCGATCTTCGCGGTCGAGTGCGTCGTCGTGGAACGATGGACCCGCGACGCCCTCCCCCGGCGCTCCGTGAGGAGCGCGGTCCGCGCCGCCTGGGGGCTGACCTTCGTCGTCTGGTCGGCGCTGATGTTCACGCTCGCCGCCCGGGCGCTCCGGGCCTTGGGCGTCACCAACGTCGATCCCGACGCCGGACCCAAGCAGGCCCACGCGAGTCTCGAAACCCACCTCGAGGCCGCGGCCGTGTACGTCGCCGTCGTCGTCCTCGCCAGCGCCTGCACCGCGCTCGTGCTGTCGGTGCGGAGCGACCCGCGCCGCTACTGGGGCCCCGTGGCCCGCGGGTGCGCGTGGGCGTGTGGGCTGGGCGGTCTGGGCGTGGCGCTGGGATTTCCCGAGCGCCCGTGGATCGCGGCGCTGGGCGCGTGCTCCGGCGGCGCCGTGTGGCACGCCATCGTCGGCGCGGCCATTTTCTCCGGCGCCCGAGCCGCGCCCGGCTCCAGTCTCGCGCCTCACTCCCGCACGGGCACGGCGAACGACACAGGGCTGCGGTAGCCGTCCGCGTCGTACGCCCGCACGCCGAAGAGCCAGTTGTCGCGGCTGAGGTCCAGCGTCGCCTCGTTCGTGAAGCCGACATCCTTGGCCGACTGCCACACCGCCGACGTCGTCGTCCGCACCACGACCTCGTACCCGGCGATCTGCTCCGGATTGTCGGCCGGATCGGGCGCGTCCCAGCGCAGGCGCGTCCCGTTCTCAAGGCCCGACATCGACAGGCGCGTGTTCGTCGGCGGCGCGGGCGCGTTGGCCAGGTGCATCAGGGCCGCGGCGTTGAGGCGCGTCACGTCCGCCAGGTAGTCCTCCTCGACGTACGACGGCAGGTCGCCGAACTGCACGTCCACCATCTTGCCGTCGCGATCGACCTTCTCGATGCGCACGTTCTGGTGCTGCCGGTCGTAGTCCTCGTAGAGCACGGTGAACCGCACCGCGGCGGGGAAGCCGTGCTCGAGGAACGCCGTGTGGTCTCCGCCGCGCAGGAAGCGGTCGTTGCGGTAGATCAGCGTCGGCTGCACGGCCAGGCCGTGCCACGCGCCGACTTCGCCCACGAACCGGGCCAGGGTGCGCGCGGGCCCGTCGTTCTCCATGCCGGCGGCGTGGATCGCCAGGATCTGCTCGGGCGTCGCGTTGCGGGGCACGCCCTCGGAGAACACGCGGACGGTGCGGCGCGAATGCGCCGCTTCCTGCCCGCCCTTGGCGAACGGCCCGGCGGGGTCGCCGATGGTGTCGTTGTTCAGGACGGCGCGGACGTCGCGCCCCTCGGCGCGGGAGCGCTCGGCGTGGCGCCGCGCGCCGTACAGGCCCTGCTCCTCGCCCGCCGTGGCCATCAGCACGACCGTCGCGTCGAGTTTGTGCATCGCCAGGACGCGCGCCAGTTCGATGAGCGCCGCCGTGCCCGAGGCGTTGTCGTTCGCGCCCGGGGCGTCGCAGTCCGCGTCCGTGTTCTCGCTGCAGATCGAGTCGTAGTGCGCCGTCGCGTAATAGAGGCGCTCTCGCGCCGCCGGGTTCGAGCCCGGGATCACGCACAGCACGTTCACCACCTCGACCGCCCGCGTGATCCGCCGGCCGTCGGGCTCCACCGTGTGCGAGTCGAAGAGCACGCGGACGCCCTCCTCGCCCATCCGCTCGCTCTCCTCCGACGCCTCCTGGAACTTCCGCGCGATCCAGCCCCGCGCCGCCCCGATGCCCCGGTCCTGCGACGCCGTGTCCGACAGCGTGTGACGCGTCCCGAAGCCCGCCAACTCGTCCACGTGCGTGCGCAGGCGCGCCGCGTCCACCTCTCGAACCGCCTTGCGGACCTCCGCCGGCGGCGCGTCCGACGGCACGCTCCCGGTCAGCGGCCCGTCCCCGCCGCTCGAGGCGCACCCCGCCGCCGTCGCCAGCGCCAACGCCGCCGCTCCCAGAAACCAACGCTTCGCGTTTGTCTTCATGGCCCCAGCATACGTTCTCCCGCGCCGGGCTCCCCGACCCCGTACAATCGCCCCGATGACCGCCTCGCTCGCACGGAAGCGCGTGACGGTGATGGGCCTGGGCCGATTCGGCGGCGGCGTCGGCGTCGCCCGCTGGCTCGCTCGCGCCGGCGCCCGCGTCCTGGTCACCGACCTCGACCCGCCCATCCGACTCGGCGAGTCCATCGAGGCCCTGCGCCCCGAGATCGAGGCCGGCGCCATCCAACTCGCCCTCGGCGCCCACGACGAAAACCACTTCACCGACGCCGACCTTGTCGTCGCCAACCCCGCCGTG
Source organism: Phycisphaerales bacterium (assembly GCA_016742055.1). Lineage (GTDB taxonomy): Bacteria > Planctomycetota > Phycisphaerae > Phycisphaerales > UBA1924 > JACVCK01. Next base: position 2,522 of record JACVCK010000054.1, on the reverse strand, counting down.
CCCAAGCCCTGGGCCAACCCCTTCCTGTTGTCCGCGGCCCGCGCGGGCGTGCCCGTCACCACCGAGATCCGACTCCTCTGCGAGCGCCTGCCCAGCCGCCAACGCACCATCGGCGTCACCGGCTCGGTCGGCAAGAGCACCACCACCGCCATGATCGCCCACGCGCTGCGCGAAGCCCTCGGCGAGCGCGGCCCGCGCGTGTTCCTCGGCGGCAACATCGGCGGCTCCCTCCTTTCCTCCCTCGACGAACTCCGCGCGGACGACTGGGTTGTCCTCGAACTGTCCAGCGCGATGCTCCACTGGCTGGGCGCCGGCGTGGGCGATGCCTCCGCGCCCGGCTGGGCGCCGCACATCGCCGTCCTGACCAACCTCGCCCCCAACCACATGGACTGGCACGGCGACATGGCGCACTACGCGTCGAGCAAAGCGGGCATCTTCGAGCGCCAGTCGCGCGCGGAAGGTGATGTGGCCCTCTGCACGCAATGGCCCGGCTTCGAGGGCTCCGACGGCCGGCGCGCCGCCGGCGAGCCCGTGTTCCGCCCTGAAGATCCCGCCGCCCTCGCGCGCCTCGGCGCGGCGCTGCCGGCGCTGGCCGTCCCCGGCGCGCACAACCGCGTCAACGCCACGCTCGCCGCCCGCGCCGTGGGCGAGGCCCTCGGCGCCGACCCCGCCACCGTCGCCCGCCACCTGGGCACGTTCCCCGGCCTGGCGCACCGCCTGCAGTTCGTCGGCGAGCGCGCCCTGCCTTCCGGCGGCGCGCTGCGCTTCTACAACGACTCCAAGTCCACCACGCCCGAGTCCACGGAAACCGCCGTGCGCGCCTTCGACGAGGGCCGCGGCGCCGGTCATGTCCACCTCATCGCCGGCGGCTACGACAAGAAGATCGACCTGGCGCCGATCGGCGCGCTCGGGCCGGGGCTCGCGGGGCTGTACACGATCGGGGCCACCGGGCCGGCCATCGCCGGCGCCGCCCGCGGCGCGGGGGCGCCGACGTCGAGGGTCCACGAGTGCGTCACGCTGTCGGGGGCGGTGCAGGCGGCCCTGCGCTGCGCCCGGTCCGGGGATGTGCTGCTGCTGAGCCCCGGCTGCGCAAGTTGGGACCAGTTCACGAATTACGAGGAGCGTGGCGAGGCCTTCGCTCGGCTGGCCCGTTCACCCAACCCTGAACCCGAACAAAAACTTTCCGAAAAAGTACCAAACATCCCTTGACGGCGACGATCCTCTCTGGCATCCTATCGCAACCCGAACATCGACGGTCCGCGATGGACCGCCAGAGGAGGCATCCGGTATGGTCGCCAGCGAGAAACAAGCCAAGGAGAACGCTCGCATGTCCACGAATTCCAAGGACGTCCGCCTGGGCGGCATCATCGAGGACAAGGGCAAGGCGCAGGCCCTGCAGCGCACCATCGCCCAGATCGACAAGTCCTTCGGCAAGGGCTCGATCATGCGCATGGACGAGGCCGCGTTCCTCGCCATCCCCGGCATCTCCACCGGCTCGCTCTCGCTCGACCTCGCCCTCGGCGGCAAGGGCATCCCGCGCGGGCGCATCATCGAGGTCTTCGGCCCTGAATCCTCCGGCAAGACCACCGTCGCGCTGACGGTCGTCGCGCAGGCGCAGAAGGAAGGCGGCGTCGCCGCGTTCATCGACGCCGAGCACGCGCTCGATCCTTCCTGGGCCCGGCGCATCGGCGTCAACATCGACGACCTGCTTGTCTCCCAGCCCGACACCGGGGAGCAGGCCCTGGACATCTGCGAACTCCTCGTCCGATCCAACGCCGTGGACGTCATCGTCGTGGACTCCGTCGCGGCGCTGATCCCCAAGGCCGAGATCGAGGGCGAGATGGGCGACTCCCACGTCGGCCTCCAGGCGCGGCTCATGAGCCAGGCCATGCGCAAACTCACCGGGGCCATCGCCAAGTCCAACTGCTCGGTCATCTTCATCAACCAGATCCGCGAGAAGATCGGCGTGATGTTCGGCTCTCCGGAAACCACCCCCGGCGGGCGCGCCCTGAAGTTCTACTCCTCCGTCCGCATCGACGTCCGACGCACCGGCGCCATCAAGGACGGCGACGTCACCATCGGCTCCCGCGTCCGCGCCCGCGTGGTCAAGAACAAGGTCGCGCCGCCTTTCCGCGACGCCGAGTTCGACATCATGTTCACCGAGGGCATCTCCATCACCGGGGACCTCATCGACCTCGCCGTCGCCGACAACATCGTCGAAAAATCCGGCGCCTGGTTCTCCTACGGCGACGTCCGACTCGGACAGGGACGCGAGAACGCCAAGAAGTTCTTCGCCGAGAACCCCGAACTCGCCGCCGAAGTCCGGCGCGCCGTCCTCACCGCCCGCGGCGCCAAGCCCCTCGCCCCCGCCGCGATCCCCGACGAGGACGACGAAGAACCCGCCGACGAATGATCTCGCGCCGGCGCATGCGAGCCGTGTCGCCACCAGAACCCCACTTGCCCCCGCCCCCAACGCCGATATGCTTCCCCCCTTCCCCCTCAACCCTGCGGCTGTGGCGGAA
>JACVCK010000255.1 GCA_016742055.1 Phycisphaerales bacterium | reverse complement strand
CCCCCGGACCTCGCGTCTTGACCTCGATCTCACTCGCCCCGCCGGTTCCCGACTCCCCCCGGGACTCGTCCCGCGACGGCAGCGACCCACTCGCCCGGTAACTCTCCAGCAGCCGGCCCACCACGAACCGCACCACGTCCGCTTTGCTCCGGGTCCCCAACTTCTGGTTCACCCGCATCAGGTGCGTCCGCAGCGTCGGCAACGCGATGTAAAGACGCTCCGCCACCGCCTCGTTCGGCCCGCCGGAGCAGATCGCGAACACCACCTCGCGCTCCCGATCCGTCAACACCGCCAAGTCGGACGAAAGGTGCTTCGTCTCCGCGTCCGTCAAACGCAGCGACCACGGCTCCTCCCGCTCCCGGGCGCCGGTTCGGACGAGCGGCTGACGCCGCCGGGCTCCCTCGGACGTGGGTTGGTTCGTCATGGCGAGCGGACGCACTTCCACCGCTGCGGCGATGTGGGTCGATGGTTGGCCCATTGTGAAAGAGACTCTCCCCTGCGCTGGCGGTACTCCTCAGACCACCCGGGGGCATTATGAAGGAGGATCATGGCATCGGCAAGGAATGCGCCCGTAAAAAACGGCTCACAGGGCTGGTTTCGCGGCTCTTGCGGCCTGACAGGCGACTTCCCACGGGAAAACCATCGTTGGCGACGACCCCTGTTTCGGCAAGCCCCGTTCCAACCCAACCAATGACCCCCGCCGGCCGGGACGATGAACCCGCCATGGACCTCCACGCCATCCTCCGCCGCGGCGTCGCCGAGGGCGCCTCCGACATCCACATCGTCTCCGAACGCCCCCCGGCGCTCCGGGTCCGTACCCACATCATCCCCCTCGATCTCCCGGCGCCCTCCTCCGACGACGTCGCCCGCGCGATCCGCGAGGCCGCCCCGCCCGAGGCCGCTGAAGCCTTCCAAGCCAACCACGACGCCGACTTCTCCCTCGAACTCCTCGCCCCCGACGGCTCCGTCGAATCCAGGTTCCGCGTCAACGCCCACCGCGAACGCTGCGGCCCGGCGCTGTCCATCCGCGTCACGCCCCGGCAAGCCCCCGAACTCGCCTCGCTCGGCCTTCCCGCCGTTGTCGAACGCTTCACCCGCCTGCCCCGCGGCCTGGCGCTGGTCACGGGTCACACCGGATCGGGCAAGACCACCACCCTCGCCGCCATGGTCGAGGCCATCAACGCCCGCGACGCGCGCCACATCATCACCCTCGAAGACCCCATCGAGTTCGTCTTCGAGAACCGACGCTGCCTCGTGCAGCAACGCGAACTCGGACGCGACATGCCCACCTTCGCCAGCGGACTGCGGCACGCCCTCCGCCAGGATCCCGACGTCATCCTCGTCGGAGAGATGCGCGACCTCGAAACCGCCTCCCTCGCCATCTCCGCCGCCGAGACCGGACACCTGGTCCTCAGCACGCTGCACACCTGCGGCGCCGCGCAGACCGTCGAGCGCATCATCGACATGTTCCCGCCGGCCCAGCAGGGCCAGGTCCGATCCATGCTCGCCAACTCCCTGCAGGGCATCGTCAGCCAGACGCTGTTCCGCCGTCAGGGCGCCGCGCCGCAGGGTCAGCGTGGGATGGTCGCCGCCGCCGAAACCCTCGTCTGCACCCCCGCGGCGCGCAACCTCATCCGCGAGGGCCGCACGTTCGAGATCCCCAACGTGATCGACACCGGCAAGGCGCTGGGCATGCAGAGCATGGACGCCTCCATCGCCGCGCTCCACTTGCAGGGCCTCATCTCGCGCGACGACGCCCTGGCCCGCGCCCACGCCCCCGACCGGCTCGACCGTCAACTCGCCGCCTGACGCCGCTCGCCGCCCGCGCGCTCACGCCTCCCGCTCCACCCGCGGCGACGCCGGCCAATCCAGGTGGAAGAACTGCCCCCGCGGCCGATCGACGCGCTCGTAGGTGTGCGCCCCGAAGTAGTCCCGCTGCGCCTGCAGCAGGTTCGCCGGCAGCGATTCCGACCGGCACGAGTCGTAGTACGCCAGCGCGCTCGAGAACGTCGGCGCCGGCACGCCGATCGTCGCCGCCAGCGACACGACCTTCCGCCAGTGCATCTGGCAGCGCTCGAGCGTCTGCGTGAAGTACGGGTCCAGCAGCAGGTTCGGCAGGTCCGCGCGCCGACGGTAGGCCTCCGTGATCCGCTGCAGGAACCGCGCCCGGATGATGCATCCGCCCCGCCAGATGCGGGCGATGGTGGCGAAGTCCGGGGTCCAGTCGTGCTCCTTGCCCCAGGCGCTCATGAGGGCGAAGCCCTGCGCGTAGGAGCAGATCTTGGAGCAGAGGAGCGCGTCGCGAACGGCGTCCACGAAGTGCGCGGCGTCGCCGGTGAAGTGGGCGTGGGCCTCGGGGCCCTTGAGCGTGCGCGAGGCCTCCACTCGCAGCGCCTTCTCCGCGCTCATGCAC
>JACVCK010000053.1 GCA_016742055.1 Phycisphaerales bacterium | reverse complement strand
CGTCACTTCCGGGCGCACCGGCCACGCCGAGGCCGTGAAGATCGTGTTCGATCCCACAGTGATCGACTTCGCGACGCTGCTGAAGGTGCACTTCGCCACGCACGACCCCACCACGCTGAATCGTCAGGGGGCGGACGTGGGGCCCCAGTACCGTTCGGCGGTGTTCTACGCGAACGACCAGGAGAAGGCCGCGGCCGAGTCGTTCATCCGCTCGCTCACCGAGAGCAAGGTCTTCGCGAGGCCGATCGTGACGACGATCGAGCCGCTGACGAAGTTCCACGAAGCGGAGCGCTATCACCAGAACTACGTGTGCGAGAATCCCGACAATCCGTACGTCCGCGGCGTGGCTTGGCCCAAGGTCAAGAAGGTGCGCGAGCAGTTTGGGGACCGCCTGAAGGACGAGTCGCCGCTGGGCCGGTGAGCGGCTATCCACAGGGCCGGATGAGGGCTTGTTCATCTTGGGGATCGGCTTAGACTCGCGCGCGGGACGCCCGTGCGCAGGAAGCGCCGATGGCGGGCCCCGCGAAAGGAGTTTGCCCGCATGCTCCGATGGGCAGTTGTGTTCTTCGTCGTCGCGATCATCGCGGCGATTTTCGGCTTCGGCGGCATCGCCGGCGCCGCGACGGACATCGCGAAGATCCTGTTCTTCCTGTTCCTGATCATCTTCCTGCTGTCGCTGGTGTTCGGGCTGATCCGGGGTAAGACGCCGCCGGCGGTCTGAAGGGTTGGGCTGGCCCAACTTGGAAGGGAGCGAGATTCGGCCGCGGTCCGGCGGCGGGGTATCCTTCTGTCGCCGCGTTCCGCGGCGAACGGAGCCAAGCCCCATGCGAACCCGCGTTCCCCGCCTCCTGCTGCTTCCCGCCCTGCTGGCGCCGGCGCTCGCCGCGGGCTGCGCCAACCGCGCCTCGGTGGACCTCCGGGCCAACGAGCAGGTGACGTACATCGCGTCGGTCGACGGTTCGGCGGCGCTGCGGAACACGGGCGACACGCCGGTCACGGTGGTGAAGGAGTCGGTCGAGCGGGAGCCGGTGCGGATCGAGGACCTCCAGCCGCGGGACCGTCTGGACCATGAGTTGGCGGCGGGCGAGCGGATCACGGTGATCTCGTCGTTCAACCTTCCGGCGACGTTCCGGCTGGGCTTCACGGGCGCGATCGATGAGTCGTTCGTGGTGGAGGGTCCGAGCCCTGCGCCGGCGCCGCGAGTCTCACCAAGGTTCCAGGCGCGCTGAGGAGGCACAGAGCCCCATGCCCAATCCTTCGACAGGGCCCGTGGTGTCGCGCCCGGCTCGCTGGGCGTCGGCGACGGCGTGCGTCATCATCGTGCTCATGGCGGCGCTGCACATGGCGGGGCACCTGCGGACGCGCGAGCCCCGGACGCCCGAAGAGGCCTCGCTGCGCGACCTCATGGGCACGGTGGAGTTCACGTTCTTGGGCGGGCGGTTCACGATGAACGACGCGCGGGCGACGCTGAACTGGTTCTACTTCGGGTTCGCCGTGCTCAGTGCGGCGATGGTCGTGCTGGCGGCGCCGGCCCTCGTCCGCATGCCGCCGATCTTCGCGCGCGTCCATCTGGCGCTGGCTCTGGCGCTGGTGGGGACCGGCGGCGCCTCGATGATGCACGGGTTCACGATGCCCGGCCCGGCCTTTCTGCTGGCGGCGCTGCTGTCGGCGGGGGCGGCCGTGCTGGCGATCCCGCGCCAGAGCCCCATGCCGTAGCATGGACGGCGCCCCGGACCGGGCGGCCCGGCGCCGGGGCGCGCATGAACGAACGAACCCCCGCACGCTGGCTCCGTCCCCGCTCATGGCCGGTGGCGGTGCGCCTGGCGCTCGACCTGTCGCTGGCGGCGCTGATCCCGCTCACCGTGGCGCTCTGGTTTTCGCTCGCGCGCGGCCGCGACGCGCTGGAACGGGCGGCCGAAGAGCACCTGGTGGCCCTGGCCGCGGCGACGGCGGACCGGCTGGACCAGATCATCGCCGAGACCTCCCGCGCCGTCCGCGCCATCGCGGGGGACGAGGACATCGGGGCGCTGGCGTTCGCGGCGGCCGAAGGGGGCGCGCTGAGCGCGCAGGCGGGCGAGGGCGCGATGCGGGCGCTGGCGGTGGCGCTGGAGGTGAACCCGCAGTTCGCTTCGGCGTTTGTCACCGACCGTCGGGGCGTGGGGGTGATCTCGACCAATCCGCGGAACGTGGGGCAGGACATCTCCTTCCGGGAGTACGTCCGCACGGCGCTCGCCGGCTCCGTGGCCGTGTCCGATCTGATCGTGGGCAAGACGTCCGGCGCCCCGGGGGTGTACTGCGCGGCCCCGATCCCGGGCCACGACGGCGGCGCGCCGATCGGCGCCGCGGTGATCAAGTTGCGCGTGGAGGCGATCTGGGAGGCGCTCGATGCGATTCCGCGCCCGGCGGAGACGTTCCCGGCGGTGGTGGACCGCAACGGCGTGATCATCGCGCACCCCGTGCGCGAACTGCTGTTCCGCTCGCTGGGGCCGTTGCCTCCGGAGCGGATCGCGCGGATCGATCCGGAGTTGTCGTACAGCCAGTCCACGATCCAGCCAGTGGGCCTCCCCGACCTCATGCCGGTCGCGACGGACGACTCGGCGTCGGGGTCCGTGATGTTCACGATTCCCGCGGCGTTCGGGCTGGGCGACTCTTCGCGACGGGTCGCCGGGTACGCGGCGATGTCGCAGCGCCCGTGGAAGGTGTTCCTCGTGCAGGCGCAGTCCCGGGCGGACGCGGCGGCGACGGCGCTCGTGCAGCGCCAACTCGCGATCGCCGGCGTGGTGTCGGCGCTGGCGGTGGTGATGGCGCTCGTTCGGGCGAGGTCGATCGTGCGCCCGATCCGCGAACTCGGGGAGGCGGCGGATCGGCTGGGCACGGGCGATTTCAGCGCCCGCGCTCCCAAGCACGCGGACGACGAGATCGGCCGGCTGGCGGACGCGTTCAACCGCATGGCGCCGCGGCTGCAGGAATCGGTGGCGCTCAAGCAGTCGCTCGAGGTGGCGATGGAGGTGCAGCAGAGTCTGCTGCCGGCCTGCAACCCCACGATCGCCGGCCTGGACATCGCCGGGCGCACGCGGTACTGCGACCAGACGGGCGGCGACTACTACGACTTCATCGACGTGTCGGAGCCCCACCCCGGCGCCGCGCTGCTGGCGGTGGGTGACGTGACGGGGCACGGCGTGGGCGCGGCGCTGCTGATGGCGTCGGCGCGCGCCGCGCTGCGGGCCCGCGCGATCGATGAGGGAGGCCTGTCGCTGCTGCTGGACCACGTGAACGCGGTGCTGGTCAACGACCGGGACGTGCGCTTCATGACGATGATGCTGCTGTTGATCGACCCGAAGACGGGCTCGGCGCGGTGGGCCAGCGCCGGGCACGATCCGGCGATCGTCTTCTGCCCGGCGGCCGGCGGGTTTGAGGAGTTCACCGGCGGGGGCATCCCGCTGGGGATCGAGCGGGACTACACCTACGAGGAGCACGAGCGGGCCGGCCTGCGCCCCGGCCAGGCGCTGGTCGTCGGAACGGACGGCGTATGGGAGGCGCCGAACCTCGAAGGGGAGATGTTCGGCAAGGACCGGCTTCGCGACGTCATCCGGGAAACGCACGACCGATCGGCGCCGGAGATCGCCCGGGCGATCGAGGACGCGGTGGACGCTTTCAGGGGCGCCGCGGCGCAGAAGGACGACATCACGTTCGTGGTGGTCAAGGTTTGTTCTGTGGGGGCGCCGGAAGCGCCTGAAGCGCGGCCCGCTCGTTCACTTGCCGACCAGGAACGGGATCACCGTTGAAATAGCGATCAGGACGATGATGATCCACTCCAGAACTTCCATGCGGCGGGTCGCCTGTGCGTCGGATAGTTTCTGGTAAATGCTCTCGAGCGTGCTGAGTTTGCGCAGGATGCTGGCGTCCCAGGCGGGCAGGTGGAGCCGCTCGGACGCGGCGCGGTAGAGGCGAGCCAGGTATTGATCGCCCACCAGTTTCAGCGCGTTGTTGACGCCCTCGAACAGCGCCGCGGCGTCCACCTGCATCCGCGCCACGGCGCGCTGGTCGTGGTCCGCCCGGAGGAACCCGGTGACGCTCCGCCTGCGCTGCACGGCGGCGTAGGCCCGTTCCAGCGAGCCGTCGAGTTGATCGTCCAGCAGGCGCATCTCGAGGAGTTCCACGTTGGCGTACTCAAGGATGGCCTGCTCGGCCTCAACCTCGGGGCCGATCACCAGGGCGGCGTTCCAGTCGATCACCGCGGCGTCGCGCTCGCCGTAGGCCACGCGCCGCGCGACGGCGTCGTCAATCTCCTGCGCGGAGAGGGCGCCGGGCTCGCAGCGGAGCAGGCGCGCCACGTCGGCGCGGCGCGCGTCGATGGACTCCATCGGGCCGCGGCCTTCGCCGAGGGACTCGATCCAGTGGACGACGTAGTCCTCGATGAGCGAGGAGACGCGCGGGCGCCCCGCCGCCGGCTCGAGCGTCGCCGCCAGGCGCTCGACCCGCCGGCGGGAGTCGGCGAGCAGATCGGCGTTCTCATAGAGGGCTTCGCCGAGTTCGAGCAGGCGCGAGAGCGCGCCCTCGACGGGGAACGTGTAGGCGATCGATATGGCGCCAAAGTCGTATACGACCGCCTCAACGGCCGCGCTCGCGGGGAACCCAGCGACGACGATCGGCCCGCAGGGCTCGGTCACGCGGAGCCGCGCCGGATTGAACTGGAAGTGCTTCGGCGCCTTGCGGCTGGTCGAGAACCCTTCGCGCCCGGCGCCGACGGCGGCCCGCTGCACGGCGACTTCGGCGCGGTCGAGGTCGATGGTCTGCGCCACGTCGAACGCGAACATGGCGCGCGTCGCGCCGCGGACCGTGATGCTGGGCGCTCCGCCAGCGGCTTCCTGCATGGGGCCTCCCGCGCCCGATCGTAGCAGGACGCCCCGCGTATGCTCCCGCGACGCAGCGCTTCCGAGTCCTGACGTTCGATTGCTACGGCGCCCTGATCGACTGGGAGACGGGCATCCTGTCCGTCCTGCGCCCGTGGTCGTAGCAGGAGGGGCCTCCGCGCGGACGATGACGCCCTTCTGGGCGCCTTCGCCCGCCCCGAGAGCGCCGAAGAGGCCGCCCGGCCCCAGGCGCTGCACCCGGCCATCCTCCGCGCGGCGATGGGGAGGATCGGCGCCGGGCTGGACGCGCCCGTTTCGCCCGCCGATCGGGAGGCCCTGGCGCGTTCGCTCGCCGACTTGGCCGACGCGCTCGGCGTCCGAACGCCGTCACCAACTCCGAGCGTCGAAGTGCGCCGAGCGCGAGGGCTCCACGCGGATCGAGCCGCCCGAGCGCCGGAAGCGCACGCCCCCGACGCTCCGGCTGCCGCCCTCGGGGATCTCGAGCGTTTCGGCGCGAACGTGCGGGCCGAACACGCGGACGCGGTCCGCGTCGGGCATGATCGACGTCGCCACGTACACGGCCGGCTCGATCTCCGCCGGTCCGTACTCCGCGTCCGAGAGCACAAGGTCCGCGGCGCTGGCCCCCGATTCGCCGGGGACCGTCGCGAACAGCGTCGGGTGCAGGGAGACCAGGTAGCGCCCGTGCGGACCGGTGATCGAGGCGCCGTAGCCGGCCGGATCGGCCTCGCGATCGGCCAGGCGCGCGGCGCGGCCCTGCTGGAGGACCGTCGCCGAGGGCACGGCGCCGCCGTGCTCGCAGCGGAGGTCGATCCTCCAGACGGGCCCGTTCGGCGCATCGCGGTCCTCGACGCGTTCGGCGCGCACGATGTCGCCGCTCTCGACGCACACGGGCGGGTTGGACAGCGCGAGCGGCTCGCGATGGGCGCAGCCGGCCGCGATCAGCGCAGTCAGGATCGCCGCCGAGCGAAGGGCGGGCCGCATCATCCCTGCCGCTTGAGGAGGTCGCGGATCTCGGTCAGGAGCACGACGTCCGGTGGAACGGGCGCGACGCCCGCCGCCTGCTCCCTCTCGAAGCGCTTCTTGGCGGTGTTCATCGCCTTGATGATGATGAACAGCGCGAAGGCGACGATCACGAAGGAGATCATGGCGTTGATGAATGAGCCGTAGGCGATGACGGCGCCCTGCCCGCGCGCCACGTCCAGCGGCGCGCCCTCCTGCACCTTGTCGGTGAGGGGCACGTAGAGGTTCTTGAAGTCCACGCCCTTCATGGCCAGTCCGATGGGCGGCATGAGCATGTCGTCCACCATGCTCTTGACGACGGTGCCGAAGGCGCCGCCGATGATGATGCCGACGGCCATGTCGAGGACGTTGCCCCGCATGGCGAACTCTCGGAACTCTCGGATGATGGGCATGGCTGCTCCCTTCGAGATTGGCCGGCCGGCGCCGCGCGCACGGCTTGGGCGCCGATATCTCTACCACCTGTCCGGCGCCCCCACAAGTCCGCCGGTACCCTGCCGCTCCATGAACAACCACGCCCGCCTCCGCCGGCCCGGTCGCACGGTCGGCGCGATCGTCGTCCTCGCCCTCGCCCTCGGCTCTTGCGCCCCCAGCCGCGACCTGACCACGCCAGCACGCCTCGAAGCGGCGCAGAAGGACGCGCCGGGCTGGTACCGCCGTCATTACGTGAAGTCCGAGCACATGGTGGAGATGCGCGACGGCGTGAAACTGTTCACCAGCGTCTACCGCCCGCGGGACGACTCCCGCGACTACCCCGTGATCCTCCGGCGCACGCCCTACTCCTGCGCGCCGTACGGCGAGGACGCCTACCCCCGGTTCATCCCCCGCAACACGAAGCCCTATCTGGAGGCGGGATACATCCTCATCACGCAGGACGTGCGCGGGGCGTACATGTCCGAGGGCGAGTTCGTCGACATGCGCCCCCACAAGGCCGTCAAGTCGTCGCCGACCGACATCGACGAGTCCACCGACACGTGGGACACCATCGACTGGATCGTCAACAACGTGCCAAACAACAACGGGCGCGTGGGGATGACGGGGATCTCCTACCCCGGCTTCTACGCCGCGGCCGGGATGATCGACGCCCACCCGGCGCTGAAGGCGGTCTCGCCCCAGGCGCCCATCGCGGACTGGCGCTACGACGATTTCTTCCACCACGGGGCGTTCTTCCTGCCGCACAACTTCAACTTCTTCGCGTCGTTCGGGCGCCCGCGCCCCGAGCCGACGACCAACCGGGGCGGCCGGCGCTTCGATCACGGCACGCCCGACGGCTACCAGTTCTTCCTCGACGTCGGGCCCGTCAGCCGTCTGGACAGCGAGCATCTCAAGGGCGACGTGAAGTTCTGGACCGAGGTCCTGCAGCATCCCAACGACGACGCCTTCTGGCGCGCCATGGACATCACGCCCCACCTGCGCAACGTCGCGCCCGCCGTGCTCACCGTCGGCGGGTGGTTCGACGCGGAAGACCTGTACGGGCCGCTGGCCATCTACCGTCATACTGAGGAGCACAACCCCGGCGTGTTCAACGCGATGGTGATGGGGCCGTGGGCGCACGGCGGCTGGCACCGAGGCGACGGAGATCGGCTCGGCAACGTCTCCTTCGGCGGGAAGAACTCGCACTGGTTCCAGGACGAGGTGGAGTTCCCCTTCTTCCAGCATCACCTCAACGGCGGCCCCGCGCCGGACATCCGGGAGGCCACGGTGTTCAACACCGGCGCCAACGTCTGGCGGTTCTTCGACCAGTGGCCGCCGGCCGATCGGCGCCCCGCGGCGCTGCACTTCGGACCCGGCGGCGCGCTCACCTGGGACCCGCCAGCATCGAGCGGCTCCGACTCGTTCGTCTCCGACCCCGCCAAGCCGGTCCCGTACACCGAGACGATCACCACCGGCATGACGCGCGAGTACATGACCGACGACCAGCGCTTCGCCGGCCGGCGCACGGACGTGCTCGTGTTCCAAACGCCGCCCCTCGACGAGGACCTCACGATCGCCGGGCCGGTCCTGGCCGACCTGTGGGTTTCCACCACCGGGCGCGACGCCGACTGGATCGTGAAACTGATCGACGTCTTCCCGCCGGACTTCCCCGACAACGACTTCAAGAAGGACGGCATGCGCATGGGCGGCTACCAGATGATGGTCCGCTCCGAGGTGATCCGGGGCCGATTCCGCAACGACTACGCCAACCCCGAGCCGTTCGAGCCCGGCGTCCCCGCGCGCGTGGACCTGCCGCTGCAGGACGTCCTGCACACCTTCAAGAAGGGCCACCGCGTCATGGTGCAGGTGCAGAGCACGTGGTTCCCCCTGGTGGACCGCAACCCGCAGACCTGGGTGGACAACATCTTCTTCGCGCAGCCCGAGGACTTCCAGAAGCAGACGCACACCGTGCATCACGCCCCGGGCATGGCGTCGCGCATCGAGTTCGGGGTGGTGACGCTGCCCACCCCCGCCGAAGAGAAGGCCGCAAAGAAGGAGGAGTGACCGCCATGATCAGCCCCGAGTCCATGCCGTGCATCCGCTGCGGGACGGAGATGTCCTTTCAGGGCACGAAGAAGTTCCACGAGGGCACGCGCCAATGGGCGTTCTGGCTGGGGGACTTCGGCGAACTGTTCGTCAACCGGCAGCACTTCGACGTCTACGCCTGCCCGCACTGTGGAAAAGTGGAGCTGTTCCTCGACGGGCTCGGCGAGGCGCTGCGCCCGCACTGAATGAACAGGGCCGCCCCTGACGGAGCGGCCCTGGCATGAGGTCTTGGAAATCGGCGACGATCAGGGCTTCTGGCCGGGAATCAGGCCCTTGAGGCCCTCCTCCACCTTCTTCGCGCCCTCTTCGAGTTTCTTGCCGGCGTCCTCCGCGGCCTTGCCGAGGTCTTCGCCGAGTTTCTGCACCTGCGCCGGAGCGCCGCCCAGCGCCTCAAAGCCCAGCGAGGAAAGGTCGGTCAGACCCGAAAGCGAGCCCTGCAGGTCGCCGAGCAGTTCGGCGGGGATCACATCGCCGCCCTTCTGCACCGCCGCGGCCATGACGGCCTGCACGATGATGCCCGTGAGTTGGCCGAAGGTGACCCCCGACCCCGCGACGCCCTCGCCGGTCTTGCCGACGTTCTGGAGTTTGATCTCGTCGATCGGGATGCTGATCGCGGTGAGTTTCTGCAACTGTCCGCCGGGAGCGCCCCCGGGCAGGCCGAGCAGGTCCAGTTTGACGTTGACGTTGCGGATGACCAGTTCACGCACGACCAGGCGCTGCTCGTCGCCCGAGGGGTCGGCGGGCTTGGAGTCGCCGCCGCTGCCGCCGAGTTTCTTGACATTGTCGAGAATGATCTTGTAGTTGGACTGCCCGCCCTTTTTCTCGAGGTTGGCGGTGATGGTGTCGAGGGAGAGCAGGGGCAGTTCGATGACGTCCTTGCCGAAGGACTGCGCGTCGATCTGCACCGCGCCCTCCCCGAGGGTGAAGAAGTGCGGGTCGGTGAAGCCCTGGGGGTTGGCGATCTCGAGGCCCTTCATCGAGAACTTGCCGGACAGCAGGCCTACGGACGCGGAGTCGAGCGTGGTGGGCACGCCCAGCGCGTACGTCCCGCCCTTTTCGATGCCCTTGCGGGCGATGCCGTTGACCGACACAACGACGATCACGATCGCGGCGATCACCAGCAGAACAAGCCCGGCCATCAGCCCGATGAGCAGTTTGACGAGAGTCTTCATGGTGGCGGCTAACCCCTTGGCGAGGATTCGGAAGTGGACAAACGCCTGCAAGTCTAGCGGGGTCGGACGCCCGCCGTTCCAGGCCCGCCGCCCCGGCTCGCGCCGTCACTTCTGAAGGATGTTGATCGAGTAGTTGTGCAGCGACTCGCCCATGGCCCCGCTGGAGCCCTTCTTGGCATACCGGCGGCGCAGCGTCAACTCGGTCTCGCCGGGCAGTTTGGCGAAAAAGCGGACAATGAGCGTGCCGGTGTTGTCGTCGTCCATGGCGTAGGTGCGGCCCTGATAACTCAGATAGCGCGAGTCGTAGGATTCCAGCGTCCATTCCAGACCGACGACGCGGTCGAACGGCAGCCGGATCTCCACGGGGTCGCCCTCGCGGACGATCCGCGTGTTGAACAGCGCCGTGCCCGACACCTGCGGACCGCCGCCGCAGCCCGCCGAACCCGGCAGGAACGCCAGCGCCCCCAGCAAAGCCGCGATGAGGAGTCTGAATCGCATGGCCGGATTGGACCTCCCCGCACGGGGCGCGTCAAACCGGCGCCAAACCAAACACCTCGTCCAGCGCCTGCCGGCGGAACGCAAAGATCCGCGCGAGGTCCGGGCCGACCAGCGGACCGTGCACCAGGGCGTCCAAAGGGACCCGGTACTCCACCACGTCGCGGCAGAGCGTCCCGCCGTCGCGCTCCTCGAACGTGTGCGTGTGGCGCCAAAGCCGGTACGGGCCCCGCACCTGCTCGTCCACGAAGCGGTGGGGCGGCTCCCAAACGCTGATCCTCGTCCGCCAGCGCATCGGCACGCCCCGGAGGCGCAGCCGGTAGTCGATGAGCGCCCCCTGCCTCATCTCGATCGGCAGCGGCGTGACGATTCGGAATCGGAGGATCGGCGGGGTGATCCGCTCGAGGTTCCCGGCGTCCGCGAAGAACGGGAAGACCTCCCCGATCGAGCGGGGGAAGAACTGCTCGGTGGCGAGGGTCCGGACCATGCCTCCCGGTTTCGCCGGACTCGCCGTTTCGGATGCTCCCGCCGTCAGGGCGCCCCGAGGTTGAGTTGGTACGAGACGCTGTTGATCAGGTCGGCGAACGTCGCACGGACATAGACGGCCGGGGGGCCGTCGAAAGCGCTAAACTCAAGCCCGATGGGCCCGCGCCTCCTGACGATCCTGATCCTCCTGCACGGGTTGATCGCCCCGGCGCTGTGGACCGTCCCCACGACTCCGTCCGAGCCGCCCGCGGCGTGCTGCGCCGGCGCTTGTGCCTGCGACGCATGCCCGTGCTCCGTCGGAGAAGCCCCGGGCAACTCCTCGCCCACTCCCGCGCCGATCAGCGCCCCCCGCGCAGACGACGCGCTCCGCACGCTCCTGCTGCCCGGCGGGCGCGTGATCGACGCCATCCCTCCCGCAACGCTTGCGATCGCGCCCGCCCCGCGTGGCCAGTCGCGCCACCGGACGCCCGCCACCTTCCGAGGCGCCTCGGCCCAGGCCGCGCTTTGCGTCCGAACGACCTAGACGTCGCCACCGCGCCGGCGCTGCGCGCCGGCGAAGCGTCGTCCGTCGATCCACAACCCGCCACAACCGATCCGCGCCGCGCTGGGCTGTCGCGCCCACGCCGCGCTCAAGGGAATCCGCCCATGGCTCGACCCACGTCACGCCGATGGCTCGGCGCGCTTCTGGCGCCCCTCGCGCTGTCGATCTCCGCTTGCGCCAACTCCGGCGCGTCCTCCTCCGCCGCCTCCTCGGAGGAAGCCCGCCCTCTGCCGGGCGCGTCCGCCACGCTCAAGGTGCAGGGCCTGTCCTGCCCGCTCTGCGCCTCCAACGTCGATAAGCAACTCCTCCGCGTCGTCGGCGTCTCCGATGTGAGCGTCGACCTGGGCGAGGGGATCGTCAAGGTGCGCTTCGACCCCGATGCGCCCCCCTCGGCCGCGGCGCTGCGCCAGGCAGTCGAAGGCAGCGGCTTCACCCTCGCCGGGATCACCACGCCCTGAAGCGCCCGGAAAGGAGCCAAACGATGAACAGGACATGCACGGCGGCGCTGTGCGCGATGGCGGCCTGCGCGGGCGCGCGGGCGCAGGAGGCCATGAGCACCGAGGCCGCGACACAGCCCAGCGCCGGCGCCTGGTACATCAAGCAGCAACTGCGGTTCTCCCGTTCGACGACGGACCCTGTCGGCTTCGACCGCGACATCGACGAACTCCGCGCGCTGACCTCGGTGTACTACGGCCTCGACACCGACCTGGCGCTGGGCCTCATCCTTCCTTTCGTCTACCGGGACATCGACTCGCCCCAGCCGGGCGTCTCCGAGGACGTCTTCGGCCTCGACGACTTCACGCTCCGGCTCAAATGGCGATTCTGGCGGAAGGACACCGGGCCGATCGACACCGCCCGGCTCTCGCTCATCGCCGACCTCGAGATCCCCTCCGGCGACAACGACCTGTCCAGCAAGTCGCTCGATCCCGGTCTGGCGCTCGCGTACACCATGATCCGGGGCCGGCACGGCCTGTCCGCCGACCTGGGCTTCAAGTTCAACGCCTCCGGCGGCGATGTGGGCATCTCACCGGGAGACACCGGCGCCAACGCGCTGCGGTACGACGCGGCGTACCTCTTCCGACTCGCGCCGGCCCAGTACGCACAGGACACCCACGGCGCCTGGTACGCCGCGCTCGAGTGCAACGGGCTCTACGAGGTCAGCGGCGACAACGAGGTCTTCCTCGCGCCCGGCCTGATGTATGAGGGTCGGAGTTGGGCGCTGGAGGCCTCCGTGCAACTGCCGGTGTGGCAGGACATCGACCACCGCCCGGAGCGCGACTTCGTGGTCATCCTGGGGCTGCGCCTCTTCTTTTAGCGGAGCGTCGCCTTGCGCCGTTCCTCTTGTGCAGCGAAACTCCGGCCGGTACAGTGCCCGCGTGCGGTCCGGCGACATCCAATCTGCGCCGCGTGAGCGCGCCCGGCGCCGCGGGGCGGGCGCCACGATCCCCGGCGTCGTTCTCGCCGGCATGCTCGGCGTCTTTGTCGGCGCGGCCGGCTGGACGTTCCGCTACGCCGAGGGCCATTCGTACCTGTCCAACGACCCCGCGGCGTGCGTGAACTGCCACATCATGCGCGACCAGTTCGACGGCTGGCAGAAGGCGCCGCACCACGCCCACGCGACCTGCAACGACTGCCACGTCCCCAAGGACCTCGTCGGCAAGTACTACACGAAGATCGAGCACGGCTACCGCCACTCCAAGGGCTTCACGTTCCAGGATTTTCACGAGCCCATCCAGATCAAGGCGTCGAGCCGGCGCATCGTCGAGCACAACTGCATGCGCTGCCACCAGACGCTGGTGTCGGAAGTGGCGCACAGCCCGCTGACCCACGAGACGAACGACTGCATCCGCTGCCACCGAGACGTCGGGCACGGCGCCGCGCGCTGACCGAACCGATAGGAGCCGCCCCATGACCGAGCCATCCAATCGCCGAACCCGCCGCGGGTGGGCCGTCTACATGCTCGTGCTCGTCGCGCTGGGCGCGGGCACGGTCGCCGCCCTGGCGCTGTATCAGAACATCTCGCTCCGCAAGCGGGAGGCGCTGCAGACCGCGTTCACGATCACGAACCTCGACGAGACGGTCGAGGACCCCGCCGAATGGGGCAAGAACTTCCCGCGCCAGTTCGATTCCTACCAGCGCACGGTGGACGTCGAGCGCACGCGCCACGGCGGGAGCGAGGCGTTCCAGCGCCTGGACGAAAACCCGCGGCTCCGGACCATCTTCGACGGCTACGCCTTCGCGATCGACTACCGCGAGGAGCGCGGGCACGCCTACATGCTCGCCGACCAGCGCGAGACCGAGCGCGTCACCCAGCGCAAGCAGCCGGGCGCGTGCCTGCACTGCCACGCGTCGGTCGTCAACGCCTACCGCGCCGTCGGCGTCGCCGCGGGCGCGCCGGGATCCGTCTCCGAACCCCTTCTCTCCGCCTCCGGGCGGGCGCAGTTGTTCAAGGGCTTCGAGGAACTCTGCGCGAAACCCTACGAAGAGGCCACCCAGCACGTCGAGCACCCCGTGTCCTGCATCGACTGCCACGACCCCAAGACGCTCGCGCTCCGCGTCACCCGCCCCGGCTTCATGGAGGGCGTCGCCGTCCTCGCCGCCAGCGATGATCCCGTCCCGCACCTGCCCAGCATCGAACGCTGGCGCGCCGGCGACAGGTCGCGACCCTACGACCCCAACCGCGACGCCAGCCGGCAGGAGATGCGCTCCATGGCCTGCGGCCAGTGCCACGTCGAGTACTACTTCAAGGGCGAGGGCAAGCGCCTGACCTACCCCTGGCACAAGGGCCTCAAGGTCGAGCAGATCGAGGCCTACTACGACGAAGTCGGCTTCAGCGACTGGACCCACGCCCAGAGCGGCGCCAAGGTCCTCAAGGCCCAGCACCCCGAGTTCGAAACCTGGAGCCAGGGCATCCACGCCCGCAGCGGCGTGTCCTGCGCCGATTGCCACATGCCCTACGTCCGCGAGGGCGCCATCAAGGTCAGCAGCCACCACGTCCGCAGCCCCCTCCTGAACGT
>JACVCK010000052.1 GCA_016742055.1 Phycisphaerales bacterium | reverse complement strand
CGGGGCGAACTTTAGGGGGGCCGGGATTTCGTGGCGGGTGTCGGGGGGGGGGACGTAGTCCTCGTTGAGCCCCTGGGCGCGGAGGCGGTCGGCGAGGCTCTCGCCGGGCTGGAGGCCGAAGGCGGCCATCGACCGCGCCGGCGTGTCGAAGCCGAACTCGCGCACGTCGGGCTCCGTGAAGTTCATCGCCACACGCGCGATCGAGGAGTCGGACGACCAGTTGACCAGCCCGTCGAAGAACGTGTCGGCGACGCGGCTGTACCGGGCGTCGGGCAGCCGGTCCACCGTGTAGCCCTGGCTCTGGAGCAGGTACTCGTTGGGGGTGAAGTCGTGCAAGGAGCCGCGGACTTCGAGCGAGAACATGGAGCGCTCGTCGAGCCGTCGGAGGTAGGCGGAGTTGGTGAACTCGCGGCGCGTTTCGGCCATGCTCTCGAAGAAGGCGTCCACGAACGCCGGGTCGGAGATGTACGAGCCCTCGAGGAACAGCGTCCAGGGATCGGCGAAACGCCAGCGGTGCTCGAACGCCACCATGCCGCGCGATTCGCCGTCGCGGTCGATCTCCGCGCCGCTCGACAGGTCGTCGGTCCCCTCGTCGTAGATGTAGTAGCCAAACAGCAGGCCCTCAGAGTCGGGCGTGGCCCAGCGGGTGTCCGTGCCGAAGGCCGGGCCGCGCCCGAAGTGCGCGTCGAGCAGGATCGTCGGGTCGAAACCCTCGGCCTGTTCGAGGCCGAAGAGCGTCAACGCGTCCCACGTGGTGCGCACCACGGGCTGGCCGTCGCGCGAGCCGATGGAGGCGGAGCGCAGGGGCGGGTTGCTGAGGTCGCCCCGGTAACGCGGCAGCGGCAGCACGGGCAGCCCGCCGGCGTTGACGGCGCCGCCCCGGGCGTCCACGGTGAAGCGGTCGGGCCCGGCGCCGGCCTCGTCGCGCCGGCGCGTGATCGTCACCGAGTCGGCGCCGATCGACAGGTGGGGCTCGAAGAACGAGGAGTTCGAGAGTTTCACGCCCTCGCCGTTCCACTGGTTCTCGGATTCCTGCCGGATCGCCCCCGCGCGCACGTACAGCGGCATGGCGCGCTGCTGGTCGTACGTCCAGAACACCGCGTCGAGCACGACGGCGCGGTTGGTCTGGAAGTCGTAGTACAACTTCTCGCCGCGAAGCGTGTACTGCCCGTCGGTCGCGCTCACCGCGCCCTCGAGGTACACGCCGCGCACCGAGCCCACGCCCGCCTCCAGCGCGTCGCTCACGGCGCCGGGATCGAGGTACACCACGGCGCGCTGCGCCGTCAGTTGCAGGTTGCGCCCCTGCGACGCGTCCACGAACGACACCGCGGCGCCGCCGGTGATCACCAGCGCGTTCTCCTCCGGGCCCGTCACCAGCGAACGCTGAGGGCCGAAGAACGTCACCACGCCCTCAGCCGGAACGATCGGCTCCGTCCGCTGCGCGGGGCCCAGGGTGGGGTCCTCCGGCGGGGCCGGGACGGGCGCGGCCGTGAGGTCGGTGGAGGTCGGCGGCGGCGCAGGCGGGATGCGGTCGTCCGGGACGTAGCCGGGCGCCGACGGGTCGGCGGGGCGCGTCGGCGCCGGGCGCGTCGGGGAGGGAGTGTCGGGCAGGTCGCCGCCCTCGGACGCGCGGAGCGGGATCGGCCCCCGAGCAGGCGCCGGCGGCGCGGCGGGCGGCGGGAAGAAGGAATCGTGGACAAACCTCGCCATCCGCGTCTCGGCCTCGCCCAGGAGCGGCGCGTCGGGGCGCGCGGGCGTGAAGCGGTCGGAGCGCAGCGTCACGTCGCCCTCGAACACGACCGTCACCAGCAGGCGCTTGGCGCGCGTGGCCAGTTCCGGCGCCGCGGTGGGATCGCGCAGGTCGGAGAAGTAGAACGCGCCCTGACGACGGGGCCGGTCCGGCGTTCCGCCGGGGATGGTCTCGATCCAGACGACGGCCTCCGCGGCGTGGAAGCGCCGGTCGCCAAGGGTGACGAGCACGTCGCGGTCCAGGTGCAGGCGGCGGGTGGCGCCGTCCTGCCAAGCCCACACGCGCGTGGCGGCCAGATCGAGGGACACCGGCAGCACGGCGGTGGACAGTCGCAGGCCGGCGAAGTCGCGCCCGGTGAACTGGGCGGCGGCCGCGGCGGGCGCGGGCTGGAGCGTGAGGGAGGCCGAATGCGCCGCGGCGGTCAGGCCGCAGACCGCGCACAGGGCCGCCGCGCAGAGCCGCGTGTTCCGCGTTGGAGCGGCGGCGGTCATGCGCGGTTCTCGGCCTTGCGTGGTTTGGGCACGGGCCGGGATGCTAAAGGTTGGGGGGTGGGGTCACAAGTTGGGGGGCTTGTGGGCCGGCGGCGGGGCGAGGACACCGATCACGATCGCCGCGGCGGCCCGTGTTCGGTGGCGCGTTGGGATGAACGGCGCCGGATTCGGCTCAGGTCCAGGTGTCCGTGATCTTCGCGTTGTCGGGCAGGGGCGGGAGGATGCCTTCGCGGGTGTGGCCGTTGATCGAGCCGATGGGTCGTCCGTCGGCCAGGTGCGCGGCGGCGAGGGGGAAGTGTTCGCCCTGCCAACTGGCGGGGTACTTGGGGTCGTCGAGCCCGAGCGCGGCCTTGGTGGGGAAGAGCGGGCGGAACGTGTCGCACATGACGGCGAGTTCGCCGGTGTAGGTGGCTTCGAGGGAGGGCTCGACGGTGCCCGGGTGCGGGCCGTGGGGGATGCCCTGCGGGTGCGCGGTGAGGGATCCGACCTCGATGCCCTTGCGCGAGCCGAAGTTGCCCTCGACGTAATAGAGAACCTCATCGGAGTCGAGGTTGGAGTGGTTGTAGGGAACCTTGACGGCCTGGGGATGCCAGTCGAGCATGCGCGGGCAGAAGGAGCAGATGACGAAGTTGTGCGCTTCGAACGTCTGGTGGATGGGCGGGGGCATGTGGAGTTTGCCGGTGATCGGGGCGAAGTCGTCGATGTTGAAGATGTAGGGGTAGTAGCAGCCGTCCCAGCCGACGATGTCGAGGGGGTGGTAGTCGTAGACGTAGGAGTGGACGCAGTTGCGGGCCTTGATGCGGACCTCGTACTGGCCGGGCTCGTCGAAGGTCAGGGGCAGTTCGGGGATGCGCAGGTCGCGCTCGCAGTAGGGCGAGTGCTCGAGGAACTGCGCGGTGGACTTGCTGATATAGCGGGGCGGGGGCTGGATGTGCGAGCCGTTGACGGTCTCGATGAGCAGGTACTTGCCGAAGGGCATTTTGGGATCGGGCTTGCCGTCGGGGCCGAGGTGGGGGTCGAACTCGATCTTGTAGATGGTGCCCTTGGGGATGACGATGTAGTCCTTGGGGCCGAACTTGAGCGTGCCGAACATGGTCCAGCAGGTTCCGGAGCCGAAGTGGATGAACAGGCACTCGTCGCCCTGGCCGTTCTTGTAGAAATAGTTCATCTGCTCGGCGGGGACGCAGACGGCCATTTCACAGTCGGCGTTGCCGAAGAGGATGACGCGCCCGGTGATGGCGTCGCCGTGGGGCTTGAGGGGGGAGGTGCGCACGTGGCGCATGCGCATCACTTCGGTTTCGACGTATTCTGGGGCGCAGGTGTAGAGCGTTTTCCACCCGGTGACCTGGGTCGGCGGGTGGATGTGATACATGGTGGAGGTGGGGCCGACGAAGCCCTCGGTGCCGAAGAGTTCCTCGCAGTAAAGCCGGCCGTCGGGGCGGCGGAACTGCACGTGGCGCTTTTTGGGGATCTGGCCGAGTCGGGTGTAGAACGGCATGGGGCAAACCTCCTGCTGCGGCGCGACCGGGCGCCTTTCGATAGTTTAGGCCATCGAGGTCCGGATGTGCGGGCGAGCCCGCGCCGGTATCTTGGCCGGGCGCGGTCCGGCGACCGTTTTCAAGGAGAGCGCTCATGGCGGTGACGGAACAGAAACTGCTGCTGGTGATCATCGCGATCCTCCTGCCGCCGCTGGCGGTGGGGCTGAAGGAGGGGGTCGGGGGCCACCTGTTCCTGAACATCGTGCTGTGGCTGCTGTTCTACATCCCGGGGCTGCTGCACGCGCTGTACCTGATTCTGAAGTGATGGGGCGCTGGCGGCGCGTTGGCCGGAGTCTGAAGTCCGTGAGCAGCACGAGGCCACGCGGGTCCGGCGCCGGCGCCGCGGGCGGCGATCGCATCGTTCGAGGTTCTCTCGGGTTCGTGCGCATCCGACCAAGCGATGATTCTGCGCGGAGCGCGGCAAAATCACTTGCTTGAGGGGGAACCGCTTCGGACATTGCTTGTCCGTGGCACCTGCCCGTCGGCGGGGCCGTTCGCACAGGAGGACTCAGATGAAGAGGTTTCAGGTTGGTCTGCTGTTTGTTGTCGCATGCGCGGCCTCCGGGCAGCCGGAGGGAAGGCGCCCGGAGGCCGCGTCGCTCTACGAGGCGGCCGCGGCGGGCGAAGTCCGGGGCGTCGCGACTCCGTCGAACGGGAGCGACGGCTGCGGCGCCGCTGCGGCGATCTCCGGGTACGGTCAGTGGTCGTTCGACCTGGCGGGCTCGACCACGGACGGGGTCGGCCATGGTCTGTGCAATGCGTCCAGCAGCAACCAGTTGTGGCGCGACCGCTGGTGGGCGTGGACGGCGAGCGCGAACGGCCCGGTGCGCGTGGAGACGTGCGGGCTGTCGGGCCTGGACACGCGCGTGGCGGTCTACTCTCCGGCGGCGGTGTGCCCTCCCGCGGACGAGTATCTGATCGCATGCGACGACGATTCCTGCGGGTTTCAGTCCTCGGTGACGTTCGTGGCGCGCGCCGGGCAGCAGTACCTGATCCGACTGGGCCGCTACGGCCTGTCGGAGCCGGCGGCCGGCGGAACGGGGATGCTCCGGGTGTCCGGTCCGTCCACGCCGGACGTGTGCCCGGAGGAGGCCGTGCTGTGCCGCGAGCCGATGCCGGCGGGGAACGCGCACACGAGCACGAGCGTGTACCGGGTCGCCGACGATTTCCGCACGGAGGCGACGGGCGACGTGACGGGCCTGTGCTGGTGGGGCAGTTACGCCTCGACGGCGCCGACGTATGACGACTTCACGATCACGTACTGGTCCAACAGCGGCGGCCGGCCGGGCTCGCCGATCGCCTCGTTCTCGCAGAGCGAAGGCACGCTCGCCGTGCAGAGGGCGGACAGCGGCGACGTGAACATCGTGGGGGGCACGATGTTTGTGTACTCCGCGACGCATGCGCCGTTGGCGTTCCCGGTGAACGTGCGCCGCTGGGTGGAGGTGCGGAACTTCTTCGGCAGCACGTGGTACTGGCAGAATGTGGACACGGGCAGCGGGGGTTGGCAGGACGGGACGCCGGCGTCCAACTGGGCGGACGCGAACGCGGTCCCCAATATGTCGTTCTGCGTCCACTTCCGCTCGAATTGCATCGCCGACACCAACGGCGACGGCGTCGTGAATTTCGCCGACCTGAACAACGTCGTTTCGGTGATCAACACGACGTGCCCGTAAGCGACGCGCCCTCAGCGGATGGAGAGAGCGACGTGCGGCGTTCGCACCCCGAAACATCGGGGTTCGGGCGCCGCCGTCGTTCGGGGGGCGGCGGGTCAGGCGTCGCGGCGGGCCGGGGGCTGATACTTGCCGGGCACGGCGCGGAAGGCGATGGCCATGCGGTTCCAGGCGTTGATCGCGGCGATGGCCCAGGTGAGGTCGGCCAGGGCCTTGTCGTCGAAGTGGGCGCGGACGGCGGCAAAGTCCTCGTCGGGGGCGTGGGTTTCGGAGACGCGCGTGAGCGCCTCGCACCAGGCGAGCGCGGCCTGCTCACGTTCGGTGTAGAAGGGCGACTCGCGCCAGGCGTCGAGGGCGTAGAGGCGGTGTTCGGGCTCGCCGGCGGCGCGGCTGTCCTTCCAGTGCATGTCGATGCAGTAGGCGCAGCCGTTGATCTGCGAGGCGCGGAGTTTGAGGATGTGCAGGAGGGCGGGCTCGAGGCCGCAGGAGTGGAGGTAAGTCTCCATTCCGAGCATGGCCTTGTAGGCGGCGGGTGACGCGGCCGGGTAGTTCATGCGGTGTTGCATGCCGAACGGTAGGGCGTTCGCGGGGGACTCAGCCGCCCGAGTTGAAGTTGGAGAGCAGGCGATTGAGGTCGGCGAATCCGACGACGCCGTCGCCGTCGACGTCGCCCTGCAGGCAGAAGCCGGTCATGTTGAAGCCGGAGAGGATGATGTTGAGATCGGCGAAGTTGACGGCGCCATCGCCGTTGATGTCGCCGTCGATGTTCGGTGCGGCGGCGGAGCCGGGGTTGTTGACGATGTGGCAGATCTGCCGGCCGTTGAGGACGCCGCTGTAGAACTGCACATCGTCGATGTCGCCGTCGAAGGCGCTGGAGGCGAAGCCGCCGGGGAGCGTGAGGGCGCCGATCAGGAAGGGCACGCCGGTGGGGACGTAGGCGCTGGCGCTCGAAGCCTCCAGGCGCCCGTCGATATAGAGACTCACGACGTCGCCGGCGCCGTGGGTCATCAGCACGTGGCGCCATTGGCCGTCGGCGACGGTCGTGGTGGAGATGGGCTCGGTCCCGGGGAGCGCGGAGACGTAGGCGTACGCCTTGCCCGGCTGTCCGTACGTGCCGCTCGTATTGAGCGCGAGAAAGTAGCCCTGCACCAAACCGGAGCGATGCCGGCCGGCGATCAGTTGGAACTCGTCCTGATCGGAGCATCGAACCCAGGCGCCGATGGAGAACGGCGTGGAGTTGTGAGGCACGAACGGCGCGCGGACGTGGTCGTTCGTCGGCGTGCTGAGCCGGACGGCGTTGCCGGAGACGCCGCCGGACACGAAGGCCGCGGCGCCCTCAAGCACGCCGTGTGCGGCGTTGGGTCCGGAGTCGGCGGCGGTGGCGCCGGAGGTTTCGTCGAACTTCCAATGGGCGACGAGTGTTCCGGCGCCGTGGGCGCATGCGGCCACGGCAAGTGAAGCGATGATGGACAACTTCCCGACCATGATGGGTTCTCCTTCCCCCAAGGATTCAGATTAGCGCGCTGGGGCGGTGAATCAATGCGGCCCGCAAGCGCGGGCAAGGGGGCGCGGCGTTCGGAGGAGGCGCTTCATGGGGCCGTGAGGTCGCGCAGGCCTTTGACCGGCAGACCCTCGGGGGCGAAGGTGCCGCCGATGAAGATGCCGCCCTTGATCGGCGAATAGAGTTCGATCGCGATCTGCGCGATGGGGGGGGCATCGGGGCCTTGACCGGGTGTAAAGGAGGCGATGGCCATGATGGGCACGTCGTCGGGCACGCCGGCCATGGGTTCGCCGGCGTCTTCGAAGTCGGGGAAGACCGCCTTCATGGCGCCCTGGTGCACGGGGCTGTGGTACCAGGCCATGGCCGCGGCCTTGTTCTCGAACCAGGCGAAGATGACGCTCTTGCCGGACTGGGTGCGTGCGGCTTCGACGCCTAGGCATCCGGGCGTTTCGCGGAGGCCTTTCATGAGGACGGCGCCGTCGAAGGCGCCGAGTCCGCCGGTGTTCTGCTGAGCGTGGGCGACGGGGGGATCGGCGGCGATGTAGGCGCCGGCGCCTGCGGCGCCGAGGATGGCGGCGAGGGCGGAGCCGCGGATCATGCCGCGGCGCATTCGACGGGGTTTGGGCTGGCGATCGGGGCGGGGGTGGCTGGGCATGGCGGGCTCTCCGTTTGGGGGACGGCCCCGTTTTTGTAGGTGAAAGGCGGCGGTTTCGGGGGCGCAAAGAAACGGCCGCGCTTTGGCGCGGCCGCGTGGGGATCGTTGGGTTGGTCTGTCAGGTGTTCAGGCGGCGATGTTGGTGGACTGCTCGATGGCCTGGATGACCTGACGGACCTGGAAGGGCTTCTTGAGGAAGCCGTCGAAGCCCTGGGGCTTGAGTTGCATGGCCTGGGCGTCGGTGAGTTTGCCGCTCATGGCGATGATGCGGGTCATTTGCAGGTCTTCGCTGCCGCGGACGAGGTTGGCGACGGCGCGGGCGTCACCCTCGCCGAGGTGGATGTCGAGGAGGAGGACGTGGGGCTTGAAGCGTTCGCACTCCATGCCGGCCTCGAAGCCGTTGAGGGCGGTTCGGACTTCGTAGTGGGCCTGTTCGGAGAGGACTTTTCGGAGGGCGTCCACGATGTCGCGTTCGTCGTCGACCACGAGCACCCGGGTGTGGCCGGTGTTGAGGCCGTCGAGGGGGATGCCGTGGTCCTTCATGAACTTGACGAGTTGGTTGAGGGGGATGCGCCGGTCCTTGGAGCCGGGGATGCGGTAGCCCTTGAGTTGGCCGGAATCGAACCACTTGGAGACCGTGCGCGGCGCGACGTTGCAGATCTTGGCGACTTCGCCGGTGGTCAGGACGTCCTTGGTCACGCGCATGGGGTCACCTTTCGGGTCGGTCGTCGCCGTAGGGCAGGGTTCCATCCCTGCCGAATGGGCGGACGGCGCCGTTGAGATCGGCGTTGCGCGTGCGTGTCTTGACGGCTGGGGCGTCTGGCACGCGCAAAAGGGGCTATCGGGACGTTGAGGTCGGGGAATGGGGGGGCCGTTGGGCCGGGTGGAGCGGGTTGGGCGTCGGCCTTGCGGTTGACGGACCGGACAGGCCCCGTATCTTCTTGCTCCCCCGGGAGGCCCGCGGGGGGCGCCCGGATGCCCCTTGCTGGGGTCCAGCGTCCGCCGGGCGGACCCGGCCGGGGCGGTGCGGCGTTGCGCAGGGGAGGGGGCGGCGCCCGGTGGCGGCGTCTTTGGATATGTTCGCGGAGCGGGTCAACAGGTTCGGGTCGGGCTGCGTATCGGGAGGCCCCTTTGGGCCGGCAGTCGGCAGGCAGATTTCAGCAGGAGTGCATCGTGCGACAAGTCTCTTCAGCGTCTTGGCTGGTTCGTCGGGCGGGGTTGTTCGGCGTCGCCGCGGGCGTGGCGTTCGCGGGCGCGGCCTCGGTGGCGCAGTCGGCGACGCCGTCGCAGCGATCTCCGGAGTCGTACACGAACGAGCAGTTGCTGTCGGACTTCATCCACTACGTGAAGATCGACCAGCGGGAGTTGGCGAGGTCGTTCCTGCAGGCGCTGATCGACCGAGGCCTGACGGGCGAGCAGTTGCTGGGCCTGGTCGAGGACACGCCCTTGGCGGCGCAGCGTTTCGACGAGGCGATCCGCGACGCGATGCGGATGCCGGAGTTGGAGGGGCTTGCGGCGCGGCTGTTCACGGGGGTGGAGGCGGGGCGGCGCGACCGGGCGCGGAACCCTGCGGCGATCACGGAGAGCATCGGCCTGTTGGACGACAACCAGCGGGCGCGCCTCCTGGCGCGTGAGCGGCTGGCGTTCGCGGGGGAGTACGCGGTTCCGCAGTTGGTGGAGGCCCTGCGGCGGACGAGCGAGCCGATCATTCAGGCCGAGGCGGCCGAGATGCTGGTGGCGATGGGGACGAACGCGGTGGCGCCGCTCAGCGCCGCGTTGACGGGTTCGGACCCGGCGATGCAGGAGCAGATCGCGCGGATTCTGGGTCGGATCAAGCGTCCGGAGGCGGCCCCGTATCTGGCTGAAGTGGCGGAGAAGACGTCGGTGGAGTCGACGCGGAACGCGGCCAAGCGGGCGCTGGACGCGCTGGGCGTGGGCGGCACGGGCGCCGGCGCCGCGGCGCAGTACGTGGGGCTGGCGGAGGCCTATTACGCGGAGCCGCGTTCGCTGACGCGGTTCGCGGGCGAAGATCAGCAACTGCTGTGGAACTTTGAGCCGGGGATCGGTCTGTTCGCGACGCCGGTGGCGACGGAGGTGTTCCACGAGGCGATGGCGATGCGTCTGATCGAGCACGCGTTGACGCTGGACCCGAACGCGCCGGGCGCTCCCTCGCTGTGGATCGCGGCGAACTTCTCGCGCGAGTTGGATCAGCCCGAGGGCTACGACAACCCGGTTTACGGATCGGATCGTCGGGGCGCGATGTACTACGCGATCGCGGCGGGCTCGACGACGGTCGGGCAGACGCTGCGCCGGGCGCTGGACACGAACGACACGGCGCTGGCGCGTCTGGCGATCGAGGCGCTTGGCCGGACGCTGGGGACGTGGACCTGGTCGGGCTCGGACGAAGAGGCGCCTCTGGCGCTGGCGCTGTCGTACCCGGACCGGCGGGTGCAGTTTGAAGCGGCGCTGGCGCTGGCTTCGGCGCGTCCGGCGGAGCCGTTCCCGGGGAGCGACCGGGTGGCGCCGACGCTCGCGGCGGCGATCCGCGACGCGGGGCAGCGTTTCGCGCTGGTGGTTGCGGGCGAGATGGAGCGTCAGCAGTGGGTCCGCGAGGCGCTGGAGAGCGCGGGGTACACCGTGCTGCCGCCGGCCTCGAGCCTTGCGGGCGCGGCGGACGCGGTGAGCCAGGCGCCGGGCGTGGACCTGATCGTGTCGGACCTCCTGCAGGGCCAGACGGAGGATCTGATCCGCGAGGCGCGGGGCAGCGCGAAACTGCGCACGGCGCCGATCGTGGCGTTGCTGGCGCAGGGCGCGTACAGCGAGATGCTTCCGCGGTTCCAGGACGACGCCCGGACGCGGATCGCGCGGAGCGGGCTGAGCGCGGAGCAGTTGCTGGAGGCGTCGCGTGCGGTGTCGGGTTCGACGCTGGGCGCGGAGGTGGATGAGGCGGGGTGGCGGGCGTATTCGCTGGCGGCGCTGGCGGCGCTGCGGGACATCGCGGTGAGCGGGAGCCGGGCGTTCAACATCGCGGACGCGCAGCGTCCGCTGATGAGCGCGCTGGGGACCACGCAGGGCCAGGTGCGGCTGGACGTGGCGGAGGCGCTGGCGCACATCGCGGACGCGGACGCGCAGGCGTCGATCGTCGAGGCGGCGCTGGCGGCGAGCGGCGCGGAGCGGATCGCGCTGCTGGGCAAGGCGGCGGAATCGGCGCGCCGGCATGGCAACCTGCTGCCCGAGCGCCTCGTGCGCCGGGTGGAGGCGACGGCGACGAGCGCCAATGACGCGGAAGCGACGGCCGGCGCGGCGCTGATGGGCGCGCTGGACCTCGCCGGCGGTCGGATCGTGCCGCTGATCCTTTCTGAGAGCGGCAAGGCACGCTGAGCTCGGCCGCCCCGGAGGCGTTGGGATTGTGAGGCCTGTGCGGGCTGCGCGGCCCCGATAACCCGGGCGGGGGGCGGCGCGCGCGGGGCAATCGGCGGGTTTGTGGTGAAGTCGCGCCCGGGCGGGGTCGATGGTGGAGCATCCATCGCGCGCCGGCGGCGCCGGAGAGCGCGATTGGAGTTCGGCGTTTGTGACGCCGACGCGGTCGTGGAATCACGCCGCGGGCTGGAAGCAGGATCGCGTCCAGGCGAGGGCTACGCGCTTCGCCGTCAAGGAGAGCCAAGACATGCAGCGCCAGGTTCGCAACGCCTTCACCCTGATTGAACTTCTGATCGTCGTCGTGATCCTTGGGATTCTGGCGGCGATCGTGGTCCCGCAGTTCTCGAACGCGAGCGACAGCGCGATCAAGAGCGCCCTCAAGAGCCAGTTGCAGACGATCAGCAGTCAACTGGAGTTGTACCGCGTGCAGCACCAGGGCTCGTACCCGACGCTCGGCGGCGAGTCGGCGACGAACGACGGCTGGGACGTGATGATCACCGAGGGCTACCTGAAGGAGACGCCGTTCAACGGCTATGTCGGGATGTCCAACATCATCGTGGGCACGTCCGCGGTGATGGCGACGGCGAAGGCCAGCGCCACCGCCGGCTGGGCGACGGACAACGCCGGCGGCGTGTGGGCGGTGGGCTTTGATCCGACGCCGACGGCCGAGTATCCGGACGGCGAGTTCAGCAGCGAGCAGTCCGGCGGCTGAACCTCCGCGCACAACTTGATGAGCACGCTTCCACGCGGCGGGCACGGGCCCGCCGCGTTGTCATTGGACGATCGGAGGAGTTGCTGCGGGGCGGCTCACTTCCGCGTCGGCGTGGTCCGATGTATGGACGTTCGACCTTCCTCTGGCCCGGAGCGACGTCATGCATCAGACCGGAACCGACCGTGCGCCCTCGGGCGCTTGCCCGCGATCGAACCTGGCGCTCGTCGTGATCGCCGGGCTCCTGTTGCTGCTGCTCACGCGTGAGGGGCCGGTGGAGTCGTCGGCGATGGCGCAGAGCGGCTCGCCGTCGGGGGGGCTGGCCAACCCCGCGGACCAGCGGAACCAGATGATCGCGGAACTTCGGCGGCTCCACGACGAGGTGCAGTCGCTTCGGCGTTCGCTGGAGAAGCCCGTGCGGGTGGAAGTGGTTCGGATGCCGGACACGACGGCTTCGCGCTGAATCGTCAACACCCACGGAGGCGCCGGCGTGCTGAGCCGACTCATCCAGAGCGTCACGTTGCCCATCGGGATCGACCTGGGCGCGAGCGGGGCCAAGATGGTCCAACTCCGCTGGTCGCGTTCGGGGCTGTCGCTGCTGGCGGCGCTGCGCGTCGAGGCGGACCCTGAAGCGCACTCGGAGGAGGAGGCGATGGCGTCCGTCGTGCAGGGCATCGCCCGGCGGCTGGACGCGGGCCGGTTCGTCGGCAAGCGCTGCGTGCTTTCGCTGCCGGATTCGCTCATCAGCGTGCGGTCGCTCCGCATGCCGCGGATGAGCGACGAAGAGACCGCGGGCGCGGTGCGGCTGGACGGCGCGGAGCGGCTGGGCTTCAAGGATGTCGCGGCGGAGATCGCGTGGGTGCGGGCGGGCGAGGTTCGGCACGGCGAAGAGGTGCGCGACGAGGTGATTCTGGTGGGGGCGGAGCGGAAGCGGGTCGAGTCGATCGTGGACGCGCTGGCGGGCGTGGGCCTGACGCCGCTTGCGGTGGAGCCGGCGTTTGTGGCGGCGGCCCGTGCGCTGGGGCGGCAGTACCGCCGTCAGAGCGATCAGAAGCACGTCCGTCTGGTGGTGGACGTGGGCTGGCGCTCGACGGGCATCCCGGCGGTGCGCGGGGACAAGGTGGCGTTCTACAAGCAACTCGAATGGGGCGGGGAGCGACTGGACCGCGCGGCGGCCGACGCGCTGGGCCTGGCGCCCGGCACGGTCGCGGAGATCCGGCGCCAGCGCTTTGCGGGCGGGCTGGGCGAGACGGGCGTAGACCCTCGCGTGGAGCGCGCGGTGTTCGACGCGGTGCGTCCGATGCTCGGCGAACTGGCGCACGAGGTGACGCTCTGCCTGCGCTACTACCTGGTGACGTTCCGGGGCGACAAGCCGCAGTGCGTGCTGGTGGTGGGCGGCGAGGCGGACGAGCCGCGGCTTGCGGAGGTGATCGCGGAGTCCACCGGGATCGAGACGCGCGTGGCGCGGCCTCTGGAGGGCGTGGACCTTGCCGGGGCGGCGCTGGGGGGCGCGGACCGGCGCGGGTCGATGGCGCAGTGGGCGGTGGCGGCGGGGCTGAGTCTGCGGATGGAGCCGCGTTCGCGGCGGAACAAGGGCGCTTCTGAGGCCGAGCCGGAGGCGTCGGCGGGCGGCGAGCCGTCGGACGGCCAGAGCGGCCCGGGTGAAGGACGGAGGCAGGCGGCATGAGCGGCGGCGTGGACCTGATGCCGGCGGCCTGCCGCGCTCGCCTGCGGAGCCGGAACGCTTCGCGGCGGGTGGCGCTGCTTCTGGGCGGGACGGGCGCCGCGGCGCTGAGTTTGTCGCTGACGGTGCACCTTGTGGCGGCGGCGCGGCGTGTGGAGTTGGCGCGTCTGCAGCGTGAGACGAAGATCCACGCGGACATCGCGCAGCGTCTGGAGACGGTGAGGAAGGCGTCGGAGGAGGAGTTGGCGTCGCTGCGCCGGTACGCTCGGGCGGCAGCGCCGGTGTCGTTCAGCGACGTGATGTCGGTGATCGGGGGGCTGATGCCCGAGCCGGTGTCGCTGACGACGCTGTCGATCTCTCCGCGTCTGGACCGTGCGGCGCGGGGGGCTGCGCGGGTGGTGGGGGCGTTGAACGTGGAGTTTGCGGGGGTGGCGCCGACGGACCTTGAGATCGCGACGCTGGTGGCGGGCATGGAGTCGAGTGAGTTGTTCAGCCGCGTGACGATCGAGCACGCGCGGGCGCAGACGCTGGGCGACCGCGAGGGCCGGGTGTTCGGCGTGACGGCGGAGATCGACCTGAACGCGCGTCGCCTGGTGGCGGACGCGTTCGCGGACTTTGAGAAGGAGGGGGCGAAGAAGTGAGCCGGCGGACGCTCCAGATCGGGCTGGTGTGGCTGGCGATCGTGGGCGCGGGCCTGGGGCTCGGCGTGCTGCCGGCGTGGAGGAGCCTGTCTCGCGCGACGC